>JBEILF010000001.1:0-49393 GCA_040379385.1 Burkholderiales bacterium
CAATCATGGGGCGGGCAACAATTCCCGGGGCTTGATCGCGTAGCAACAGCAACTCATTTTTCGTTCGCGCCTTGTACCAGCGCTCCGCAAAGAGGATGACAACCCCGCCAACGATAAACGCCAACGCGACCGGCATGGGATGAAACAGTACGGCCTTGATTTGTTTACTGAACAACAGCCCTAAGATCGCCAGCGGCAAGAAGGCGACAAACAGATTCAGTACAAAACGTTGCGCACGCGGCTCACTGGTAATGCCGCGAAAGGTAAAAACCAGACGAGCGCGGTATTCCCAGCAGACCGCGAGGATGGCACCGGCTTGAATGAAGATTTCGAAGACTAGTCCTTTTTCATCATTGAAATTGAGCAGATGGCCCACCAGTATCAAGTGACCGGTTGACGAGATTGGCAAGAATTCGGTCAATCCCTCTACAACGCCAAGGATGATGGCTTTTACCAATAGGGCTAAATCCAACGCCGTGCTCCCGAAATCAACATGGGCGATTATAGGTGGGGGTGATGATAAAAATCTTGCGCCAATGGGTTGTCCAGACAGCGTACCGACTACTGCCTAGCAACAATGAGGCGATCCGCGAGCACCGTAAACGAAAGTGAAGATGTTCCGGCATCCAGCCCAAGCCGACCCACTTGCGCGGCGTTCAGGGTATAGATCGGTTTGTCGTCGAGGTACTCGCGGGCGAGCTGTGAAGCCGCCTTGGCCAACAAGGCGGATAATGCGTCAGGCATATTGTCCACGCGAACCCGATCTAGATTCGCCTCAACCAGCATCACTGCCTTCGACTTCGAGTCGTAACGTGGCTTGCCGGAGAGTGTCATGCTCCCCCAAAGAGAGCGCTGGGAATTGTTCAGCAGAGAGGGTAGTTTTACCTGCACATCGACCGTAACTGACAATCGCGCTGCTGCGGCCTCCTGTCCGCGAGCCGCGTTTGCCAGTACTGGCGTCACCACAGGCCGCATCAGCGTTACCGTCAGCAGATCGGCAATATTGCGCTCCATCGGAAACCGCTGGGCGATTCGTTCATTGAGGTCGGTATACGGTACGCTGAGTTGGCGGCTGAAAAACGGCACCAAAGCGCATCCTGTGAGCGCAAGAAATGCGAACAGGGCGAACCAACGGTAAAGGAGACCCGGCGAAAACAAAAGTGGATTCAAGTGACTTCCAATCGAGCCAAGTCAAGCAGGATAAGTCGCTCGGCGAGCGTGCAAGGCATCTAAAGCGCGTTGAGCTGATCGAGCAGCTCGCGGGTTTGTTCTGGGTCGCAGGAACGCATAATGGCGGCGACAAGTTTTGCGATCTGCGAAACACTTGTCATCAGTACGCGTTGTTTAACCAACAATAAACTGGCCGGGTGCATCGAGAAATCGCGCAATCCGAACCCCAGTAACAATCGGGTTAAAACAACATCGCCCGCCATCTCGCCGCAGACGGCCACCGGCACTTTCGCAAGATTCGCTTGTTCGATGACACTAGCGATCAGATGCAGTACCGCCGGGTGCAAGGGGTCGTAGAGGTGGGCGACTGTATCATCGGTTCTGTCAATGGCAAGGGTGTACTGAATCAAATCATTAGTACCAATGGACAAGAAGTCGAGCTTGGCGAGGAACATCGGCAATGCGATTGCCGCTGCCGGAACTTCGATCATGCCACCGACCAAGATGTTGTCGTTGAATTTTTTGCCCTCCACTTTTAGCTGCTCTTTGGCCATATCGATGGCAAGCAGGGCCTGGCGGATCTCTACCCATGAGGCCAGCATTGGGATGAGAATTCGGATATCGCCGTAACGTGACGCCCGCAAGATGGCGCGTAGCTGGGTATTGAATAACTGCGGCTCGGCGAGGCAGTATCGAATCGCCCTGAGACCGAGCGCCGAATGACCGCCAGTTGCCAGAGCGGGATCAAGTGACTTATCGGCACCGATGTCCAGCGTCCTAATCACGACCGGCATCCCTTTTAGTCCTTCTGCAACCGCTTTGTAGGCCTCAAACTGCTCGTCTTCGTCAGGCAGGTCGCGGCGATTCATAAACAAGAACTCGCTGCGGAACAATCCCACGCCGGTTGCGCCAGACTGACGGACTGCATCCAGATCGGAAGGCAGCTCAATATTGGCATGCAGCTCTACTTTGACACCGTCGAGGGTGGTGGTCGTAGCTGCCTTCAGACGTCCAAGCTTTTGCTTTTCGAGCTTCCATTGGTGCTGCTTGAGGCGATATTCCGCCAGCACCGTCTCCTCCGGGGCAACAATTACGACACCTTGTGTGCCGTCAACGATGACTAGTTCATCTTCCCGCACCAACTCGCGGGCTGTGTGTAGTGCAACAAGCGCCGGGATTCCAAGGCTGCGTGCAAGAATCGCCGTGTGTGAAGTTCGACCGCCAAGATCGGTGATGAAGGCGGCGACCTGATGATCCTTAAACAGGATGACGTCTGCCGGCGAGAGGTCGTGGGCGACAAGAATGGTGTCCTCGGCGCGCTCTCGAAGCTTCTCCGGAACCGCGCCGCCTTGGCCGGTAAGCGCTGATACGATCCGCTCGGCAACCTGGCGTACATCGGTTTTGCGCTCTCGCAGGTATTCATCTTGGACGTCCGCAAACTGTGCGAGTAGTTCATCAACGCGTAGCTTTAAAGCCCATTCGGCGTTGCAGTTTTCGCGCTCGATCATTGCGCGAGGTTCGACCGAAATAGCGGGATCCTCCAACAACATACGATGAATCGTTACGAACGCAGCGATATCGCCAGAGTGGGTGTCCAATTTGTGCGCTGTTTTTAGACCAACTTCGAGCTCGTCTAACTCGGCGCGAACCAACTTAACCGCACGGTCAAATCGTTTGATTTCCTTGGCAACAAACTCGACCGGAATAGAGTAGTGGTCAACTTCGAGCGATGCAAGCGTTACCAGATGGGCATGGCCGATGGCAATTCCGCCGGAAACCCCCAATCCGTGCATGGTAAAACTCATTTGCCAGCCTCGGTATGTTGATCCACTTGCGTGTACCAGGAAGTCTTAACGCCAATTTGCGTCGGTAAGCCATCCAAAAGCCTACTCGGCTTTGGATTGATGACAAGTTTGACGATCAACGCCTCTGACAGGGGTTGAAGCCTCATGTCCACCCCCGCACCAAGTCACTCGCCCTCACCAAACTTATCGTTGATTAGCTCTGCGACCGCCGCAAGTGCCTCAGTTTCGTCGGCACCGGAGGTTTCTAGTTCTACTAGTGTACCCTTCCCTGCCGCCAGCATCATGACACCCATGATGGACTTTGCGTTCACGCGTCGTCCGGCCTTGCTAATGAATACGTCGCTTTGAAAGCGGGCGGCAGTTTGCGTGAGCTTGGCGGAGGCCCGCGCATGCAGGCCCAGTTTATTGGTGATTTCAATGTGTTGCTTTTGCATGACGCTCAGATGGTTTTTCCCAGCGCTTCACAACCGCTTGCAGACATTTGAATAATGCCTTCGGTGCCGCCTGCACGTGCCTTTTCGATTAACTCCGCCATTGGGCGTTCCCGGTATGTGAGTGCACGTATCAGCATGGGCAAGTTTACGCCGGAAATTCCTTCGATACGGCCTGAATCCAGCAGTTTGCAGGCAATGTTAGAAGGCGTTGCGCCAAAAATGTCGGTCATCACCAGTACTCCGTCACCTTGATCCACGAAACGAATCAGATCCCGGCCTTGCGGCAAGATGGCATCCGGATCATCGTGAACGGTCACACCGAGCTGACGGAGATACAGGGGGCGCTTCCCAACGACATGGGACGCACAGTGAATGAGGCTTTCGCCCAATGTACCGTGGGCAACAATTAATAGTCCAATCATGGCGTGATTTTAGCCCATCATGCAAATTGGCCGATACCGACCAGAAGTTGCGCCGAGGCTTGGCCAAAATATTTTATGAGTCGTCCGGCGCTTCCGGCGCTTCAAAGGACGTGCCGCCGAACGATTGGCAAACCAATTTGGCGCATTCCTCTGTTTTGATGGACCCGCAGCCGCACGTTCGCTAGGCGAGAAGACAGCCCATTTTGACAAATACGGCCTTCCGACTGAACGCATTTGGCAAATACCGGTCGCCATGACGTGGTCGATCTGGCGTAACCATCGTTCCCTCACCCGCTTGCAAATGTCGCCAAGAGACATTCAGGCCAGACACCATCACGGCGGCAATTTTTGTGCTCCGCCGCAATTTCGCCGCTCACAAATCGTCGTCGTCGACCACGCCGCCTTTGGCCTCATACAGCCAACATATTTTCCTAGTATCTGGCCCCGACAATCGATCACCCATCAGTCCACATCTATATGCGCGCGCGGACAAGCGCTCGAAATGCCGACATCCTGGGCATTTACCGAAAGGCGAGCCGTCGCGGTCGGATTGGAAAGTGGTGAGCGTCTCGCGAAGAGCCGAGACGGCGTTGCGTATCCGGTTTGGGCTGATCTCACGTGTAGCGTGAATCCAGGCAAGCTGCGGTTGCGTATCGTATAAGAACTGCTCTCCGGTTGCCGACAGGCGAAGCCGAACAACCCGCCGGTCAATGTCATCTTGGTAGCGCTCAATCAGGCCGCGTCGATCAAGTAGCAGCAGGCTTTGTGAGATGGTGCCCTTGGTTAGTCCGAGGTATTCGCTGAGCGCCTGCGGCGTGTTTGAGTAGCGGTTTGCATTGGCCAAATACACTAGCGCTTCTACATGGACGGGTGCGAGTTGCTCATCCGAGCCAGCGCGTCGTGCCTCTGCTCGCATCAAGTTACCGAGCCGCTCAACGAGTTCCAGCAGCACAAGTGGATTCTTATCCATGCAAAAGCCCAAGGTAAAAAATTTGCGACGGGGAAATAGATCGGTATGACACCATCTAAACAAACGCCACAAAATCAATTCTAGCCCGTCTGGCCAAATAAAGTAGCGAATCGATACCAAGACTGGTCGAATTTAAGCCCCGTATTTTTAGTGTTGGGTCGATACATAAATACGGTTCTGACTCTTGCAACAGCTTTTCACAATTCCTGCGACACTGCTTGTGGGAGTGTATTAATGTTGCCTAGGCAATGCCAGCTTCGTCAACACCTAATCCAAAGAGATCAAAATCTGGCCACCCGCTTGCTGTGAAACAAGCTTGCTCAGTAGGCTGCAAAGCGTTTCCCCGCTACGAGTATCAACCCAACCAACAGACGCAAAACGAAAGTGAAACCCCCCCGATTTTGCGGCAACCCAAATTTCGCGATTGGGCGTTTGCCGATTGATGATGATCTTGCTGCCATTTTCGAACGAAAGCGTCAAAATCCCGCTAGAGAGTTCGCTGTCGATATTTGTTGGCGCTTCGTCCAATAATGTTTGCAGGCGCAAGAATAACGCATCAACAAGCAGATGAAACTCAGTTTCCGGCATCGAAACAGCGGCGGACATAGTGGGCTTTCGGCGCGAGTTGTTCGTTTTGGGGGCTGTCATCGCGTGATACCATCGGCTAAACAACTCCGAAATGTGCATCATGCAATTACGTCAGATTTTACGCATATTGTCGCTGGTGGTACTTCTCGTGGCGCTTGTAGGCTGTGGCCAAAAAGGACCGCTGCGTCTTCCCGATTCGCCAAAACCCGCTGCGAGCTCAGGGGGGAGTACATGGCCGCTATAGAAGTTTTTGGCGCACACTACCAGTCAGGAGAACTGTGGGTTGAGGGGGTGAGATTAGGTGATGTTGCAGAGAAATTTGGCACGCCAACCTTTGTCTACTCACGAGCGGCGCTGACCAAAGCCTATCGCCAGCTCGATGAGGCGGTCGGTCATGCGCGCTCGGGACGTCCCTACACGATTTGTTACGCGGTAAAGGCAAATTCAAACCTTGCCGTGCTGAATACACTGGCGCGACTTGGGGCCGGATTTGATATCGTTTCTGGCGGCGAGCTAACGAGAGTCCTCCGCGCGGGCGGCGAGGCGAGTAAGGTGGTTTTCTCCGGCCTAGGAAAAACAGCGCATGAGATCGCCACAGCCCTGAAAGTCGGCATTAAGTGCTTCAATGTCGAATCAGAATCTGAGTTATTGCGGCTGAACGAAATCGCAATATCGTTGGGGCTGCGTGCGCCGGTTGCTCTCCGCGTAAACCCAGATGTCGATGCGAAGACCCATCCGTACATTTCAACCGGGCTAAAGAACAATAAATTTGGGATTGCCTTCGGTCGCGCTCGCGCAGTCTATAGAAGCGCGGCAGCGATGCCAGGAGTCAAGGTTGTGGGCGTGGACTGCCATATCGGTTCGCAACTGACCGACGCCACGCCGCTGGTCGAGGCGATGGGAAAGATTGTCGCGCTGGCTGATCAGTTGGCCGCAGACGGCATTGAGATACATCATATATGCCCGGGCGGTGGTATTGGAGTTACGTATGAAAATGAAACCCCAATCGACCTGACGACTTATGCCGCAGCGTTGGAACGCACGATTGGTGGGCGAAACGCCGAGCTCCTTCTAGAGCCGGGGCGCGCGATAGCGGGCAACGCGGGCTTGTTGCTAAGCCGAGTGGAGTACGTCAAGCTTGGGGACCACAAGAACTTCCTGATCGTCGACGCTGCAATGAACGACTTGATTCGCCCCGCGCTATACCAAGCGCACCATGAGATCGTTGCGGTCCGCCAAAACAGTAGCCGTGGAGCAGCGGAGTTTGACGTCGTTGGGCCAGTTTGTGAAAGCGCGGATGTCCTCGGCTATTCGAGAAAGCTCAGCGCGTCTGCCGGCGATTTGATCGCTGTGCTTTCAGCCGGTGCTTACGGCTTTGTGATGTCCTCAAACTACAATACCCGTCCCCGTTCCGCCGAAGTGATGGTTGACGGAGATGGGGTTTATATTGTTCGCGAGCGCGAGACAGTTGATAACTTGCTGTCCGGGGAACATCTGCTCCCATAATTGGAATTTGTAAGACAGCCGTCTCTCCAGCCTTGAGACGTACGAGGCAAAAAGTCAAACGACTCAATGAGGCGCTTCAGAATGGTATTGTGTCGATACCATTATGGCGAAGTCAATCGCAAATAATCAGCGTTGACAGCGTGAATAACTGGTGTTCAAAAAATTTCTTACATAGAATCCGCTTCACCAAGTGCTCGCGGCGAAAGTTTATTGAATTCCTCGCATTTGGATTCTTTTAGGCAGGCAACCGCGAGTGGAGTGAGGTTGTTTCGCCGTCTCTAGCGTTCTCGGCAACTGCCAATCTCAATCGTTCGTCTGAACTGATGTCTTGGTGACTCGATTCAGTAGAGTTGAGTCCAAACAAGCAATTCGGTCCAACCATCGAAAGGAGTTGATCATGGCAACAGCCAAGAAAAAGCCGGCAGCAAAAAAAGCGGCTAAGAAACCAGTAGCGAAGAAGCCAGCAGCAAAAAAAGTAGCCAAGAAGCCAGCAGCAAAGAAAGTCGCGAAGAAGCCTGCGGCAAAAAAAGTGGCTAAGAAGCCAGCAGCAAAGAAAGTCGCGAAGAAGCCTGCTGCGAAAAAAGCGGCTAAGAAGCCCGCTGCAAAAAAAAAAAGTAGCTAAGAAGCCTGCCAAGAAGCCCGCTGCAAAGAAAGCAGCCCCTAAGAAGGCAGCCCCTGTAGCAAAGCCCGCGCCGATGGTGACCCCGGTCATCACGCCGCTCATCAAACCAATGGGCTAACCGGGCCCAGCGCTTCAGTCAATCTCAATCCGGTAGGGTGTGACTTCTGAACCGTACACCCCAACCGGATTGAGACATTTATCTTGCCAAGCGGTGCGCAGGTGTTTGCAAATCATGCGGATATAGAAAAAGGTCGGCAGCCGTCCGCAAACGTCAAACGGATGGGCACTATCGTTAGGTAAGCGGCATCATCCTCGGCGTCCCAATCGATACATAAAGCGATTGGGAGCTAGCAGCGGGAACGTTATCCTTTCCCGCCAGCCCCGACGCTCGGGCGAATCTGGGCAAAAATGGCCGCTGCCGTCAAAACGTACAAGATTGGTGTGATGACAACTAAATCGATGCGGAACAATCCGATGCCGGATAATTGTTGCTTACCAAATACGGCACCAACCTGCAATTCGTAGAGATTAAATATTATCCAAACTAATCCAGCGAGCGCGGCTGAATGCCGAAACCAATCCCGATTAAATGTGCCGCGAAGCCGCAACGTCTGGATTGCCTGTCCTGCCAACAAAGTTCCTCCGACGAGAAATCCTGCATAGGACAACAGCGCGATAAGCTTCGCTGGCCCGAAGAAAATCCAGCTCAGTAGTTCCATTCTGGAAGCCTCATGGCAATTGCGCGAGATGCATGCGTTGTTTGATGCCTTCGGCCCGTTTAGCCAAGTATGGGGAATCGCGGTTTTTGTCAAAAAAACGCGGTCGCGGCAGCATTGCCGCAAGGAGCGCCGCTTGTGATACGTTAAGCTGAGCTGCACTCGTCCCAAAGTAGTGACGGGCCGCCGCCTCGGCGCCAAAAACGCCATCTCCCCATTCAACGACATTCAGATAAATCTCAAGGATGCGCCTTTTATCCATCACGCTCTCCATCATGACCGTAATCACGGCTTCTTGGCCCTTGCGAACAAACGAGCGCTCACCCGAAAGAAATAAATTCTTTGCGAGTTGTTGAGAAATTGTCGAGCCGCCAGCAACGACCTTCCCACGCCGTTCGTTTTTCTCCAGCGCTTTTTGAATACCCTCCCAATCAAAACCGTCGTGGTCAACAAATTTATCGTCTTCAGAAGTCAGCACAGCACGCTTGAGATGCTCAGAAATCTTGCCATAGGGCATCCATACATACAACAGCTTTGCGGAGGGCGTGGTTTGGCGCATCAAGGTTAAGCGCGACTCCATAAAGGCGGTGGTGGTTGGATTGTGGCTGCGCCACCAAATGAGACTTGCAAGCAGGTAGGCTTGGAAGGCTGCAACGATGAAGATAAAGACAACAAACGCGCCGATGAGCGTCTTTTTGATGTGTTTTGCCACAGACGCCTTCAAAGCGCGGCCCGAATAGATGCGATGACTGGCCGTGTGTCTGGGTGAGCGCCGCGCCAAACAAAAAAGGCCTCGGCCGCTTGCTCTACCAACATGCCGATACCGTCAGTGATGGTTGCTCCAGCATTTTCGGCTAACTGGAGAAATGGCGTGACACCCCTAGCGTAGGTCATATCATAGGCCAAGCTATTTGGCGCGAAGCATGACGCAGGAATCGCCAGTGGAGACGATAAGCTGGCTGAAGTTGAGTTGATCACAATGTCGAAGCTGAGGCGGTCAAGTTGGTCAGGCTCGATCGCCAAGATTGAACCCCTCGATACCTCGGCGGTGAATTGCTTTGCTAGGGTAGCGGCCTTGGCAAACGTCCGATTCGCGATTGCAAGCTGTGCAGGATTTGCATCTGCCAGGGCACCGATCACACCACGCGCAGCACCGCCGCACCCAACAAGCAGAATACGCTGTCCACAGAGCTCGCGCCCGAGGTTCTTGCGGAGGTCATTAACCAAGCCGACGCCGTCGGTATTGTCCGCGTAAATCGAAGAACGAACAACGCCACCACGGAAACAAAGTGTGTTTGCGGCGCCAGCAACCCTAGCTCGGAGGGAGGATTCGGTAGAATACGCGAAAGCCTCCAGTTTGAACGGAGCGGTGACGTTCATTCCGCAGCCCCCGCCAAGACGAAACTCTTCAGCGACTTTAGCAAAGTCGCCAATCGGTGCCTCGATGGCGATGTAGTTGAGACGATGCCCGAGTTGGCGGGCAAATGCAGCATGAATTTCTGGCGACCTGGAGTGGCTGATCGGGTTGCCCACCACGGCGTATTTATCAATCATTCTGCCCCCAAATCAGCAATGTCGGAAAAACACAAATACGCAATGCACCAAGTTGATGCTCCATCATGAAGCGCGTTTTGGCACTACGCACCAAAACAGCGCAGAAAAAACACAAAATCCATTTCAAATAGCAATTTCGTTAGAGCGCGCGGCAGATCTGCGCGTGGCATGTTTTGTGCTGATTAGTCGAAAACGCACGTACTCCGGCTAAATCTGGGGCGTAGCGTCTGGTCTCAGGTTTTCCGCATACCTTAAACAGGAGAGTCTCATGGTTGTCGCAGATGTAATGAAGTTGGTAGAGCAAAACGAAGTCAAGTTTGTCGATTTCCGTTTTACCGATACAAAGGGAAAAGAACAACACGTTTCAGTGCCGGTAAAGTCATTCAACGAGGCTAAGTTTACAGAGGGTCATGCGTTCGATGGATCCTCAATTGCAGGTTGGAAGGGTATTGAAGCGTCTGACATGCTGCTAATGCCCGACCCGCGCACCGCAGTTCTTGATCCTTTTTTTGACGAGCCTACCCTGATTTTGACTTGCGATGTAATTGAACCCTCCACCGGCAAAGGATACGACCGCGATCCGCGCTCCCTTGCCCGCCGGGGAGAAGCCTATCTGAAGGCGAGCGGTATCGGCGATGTGGCGTATTTCGGTCCGGAACCAGAGTTCTTCATTTTTGACTCAGTCGAGTGGAATGTGGATATGTCGGGAAGTTCATGTAAGGTGTTTTCCGAAGAAGCCGCATGGTCTACCGGTGAGAAATTTGAAGGCGGCAACCTTGGGCACCGGCCTCTAGTCAAAGGTGGCTACTTTCCCGTCCCTCCAGTGGATCAACTACAGGATATTCGTTCGGCCATGTGTATCGCGCTCGAAAACATGGGCGTCGAAGTTGAAGTGCACCATCATGAAGTTGCAACTGCGGGTCAGTGCGAGATCGGAACCAAATTTGCCCCACTCGTACAGCGCGCCGACTGGACCCAATTACTTAAGTATGTCGTTCTCAATGTGGCACACAGCTATGGCAAAACAGCAACCTTCATGCCAAAACCGATCGTCGGTGACAACGGATCCGGGATGCATGTACACCAATCAGTTTGGAAAGATGGGAAAAATCTGTTCGCTGGGAATGGCTATGCTGGCCTGTCAGAGTTCGCCCTTTACTACATCGGCGGCATCATCAAACACGCACGAGCGCTAAACGCCATCACCAACCCGGGCACTAATTCCTACAAACGGCTTGTACCCGGTTTTGAAGCCCCAGTTAAACTGGCCTACTCGGCGCGCAACCGCTCGGCGTCGATTCGTGTGCCATATGTGCAATCTGATAAGGCTCGTCGCATTGAAGTTCGCTTCCCCGACCCAACGGCCAACCCATATCTTGCCTTCACTGCAATGATGATGGCTGGACTCGATGGTGTGCAAAATAAAATTCACCCAGGCGACCCATCAGACAAGAACCTCTACGATTTGCCGCCGGAAGAGGACGCAAAAATCCCGACCGTGTGTTCGTCGCTCGACCAAGCCCTCGAGCATCTTGATAAGGATCGCGAGTTCTTGACCCGTGGCGGCGTGTTCTCCAATGAGATGATCGACGCCTACATTGAATTGAAAATGGCGGATGTCACGCGCTTCCGCATGACAACGCATCCAGTCGAGTACGATATGTATTACTCATCCTAGTCAAAAATACCTGTGTTGAATAAAGCAAGAACTAAAGGGCGGCTTTACAGCCGCTCTTTTTTTGCCCGAGAAATCGTACGGCAACGCTATAGGTAGTGACCACCCCAGTGAATTTCGCTATCCATTGGATTGAAATCCTCGGGCTTCAGTCGCAAACTATCTTCCCTCGTATGACTTCTCAGCCGTGGTAGAAGGCTGCTATCTGTATGAATCTCCTGCGCCTTTTCTTGCTGCTCTCGTTGGCCCCCGGAATATTCGGCGCATCAAACGTGTTAGCGCAGGGTCTTGGTGTGTACAAACATGTCGATCCAACGGGCAGGACGACCTACTCCAACCTGCCCATCAAAGGGGCTAAGGTTGTCGAGCTGAGCCCCCTGACCGTATTGCCAAAGTCACAGACAGTCACGATTGCCGCCGCCCCCCAGGTGCCACCAGTGGACGCGCGGCCAAACCCATCCACTCTTAACGAAGCGCGGGCGCGCCAACCTAGCGCATTGTCCCAGACGTCTTTTGAGACCCCAGCCGCTCAAGTCGAAACATTGCAGCAAATCGCACCCAACCCATCGCTAACCAGTCCGTCTCCGGCGACGGCCTCTGCGCCACAGAAGGCCACGCCAAGCGATTCTCGGCGTACTCCTAGCGCCGCAACCCATGGCGGCGCGAACACGGTTATTGCAACACAACGGCGACGTGAAGAAGTTCGCCGCCGCATCATTGAGGCGGAGATTGATGCTGAAGCGCAACTGCTTGGTGAGGCACAAGCTTCTCTCCAGCGAGAGCAATCGAAGAGCGTAGCCATGCGCTCTTTGCGTGCTGCGATCACCCTTGAAGAGCGTGCGGTCACTGGAAAGCAGATACCCGGCGACGATATCGCTGCCACAAAGATGGTCGTGGAACGACATTTTGAGCGGGTCCGAGAACTACAGGATCGGGTGCTAACCCATGAGGAGAACCTTGCCGAGCTTACAGCGCAATTGCGGGCACCTACCCGATCTACCGCGCTGAAGACGGTTGGCACAGCGCGCTCAAACGCAATTGTGTCGACGGCGCAACTTGGTGGCCCCGGAGGCCACTAGCAAAATCAGACTCCTTTCGATTGGTTTGTCCGATCGAAGTTGAACGCCGAAGACCGAACGATCTTCGGCGTTTTTTTTTTGGCGATTGGCATACTGTCTTCATTTGCATCCTGGCCGACCGCTGGCAAGGAACTTGCTATGGATGGAGAGGGTAAAACTTGAAACAACAAAATCGACAACAACTACGCGATGCCTCGCCATTGAATAACTATCAAGGTCTCGATCTCATTGCCACAGCAGTGATGATAGTGGATGGAAAACTCCGATTGGTGCATGCGAACACTTCAGCAGAATACTTGTTTGCATTTAGCCGCAGGAACGCCATTGGCTCGCCGTTGGGCAGGGTGGTTCAGGACAATAGACAAGATGGCGGAGTCTTTACGCTGCTAGGCCAAGTACTGATGTCTGAATCTGGCTTTAGCGAATCCAGCCTTTCTATCGTAACTGGAGCTGGCCAAACCCTCCATTGCTCGTGTGTTGCAACACCAATTGACACCGGTGAAATCGTGCTTGAATTTAAGCCGCTCGACCAACACCTAAAGATTGCGCGAGAAGAAAAACTGTTGGAGCAGCAAAAACTACATCGGGAGCTAATCCGCAATCTTGCACATGAAATCAAGAATCCGCTTGGAGGCATTCGAGGAGCAGCGCAGCTACTGGAGCGCGAGCTGCCAGATGATACTTTTTCGGAATACACACAAGTCATCGTCAAAGAAGCCGACCGCTTACAGTCCCTCGTGGACCGATTACTAACACCCCACCGGCTTCCCAAAATAGAGCCGGTGAACATTCACGAGGTTCTCGAGTACGTGCGTTCACTCCTGATTGCCGAGTTTCCAGAAACATTATTTATTGACCGTGACTACGATACCAGCATGCCGGAGCTGCTTGCAGACCGAGAGCAGTTAATTCAGGCGATGCTAAACATTGCGCGTAATGCCGCGCAGGCGACTGGCGGCATAGGAAGGATTCGATTTCAAACCCGTATCGCGCGCCAAGTCACAATCGTTCGCGAACGGTTTCGTTTAGCCATTGAAATTCGGATTTGTGATTCGGGTCCTGGGATACCGGAGAAGCTGAAAGACACCGTCTTCTACCCACTCGTTACGGGACGCGAAGGCGGTACGGGCGTCGGCCTATCGCTGGCTCAAAGTTTTGTGAATCAGCATGCTGGCGTCATCGAGTTTGATAGCGCTCCGGGCAATACGCAGTTTGTCGTGACAATTCCAGTGAGAAGCAAAGAGCAATTGAAAGAAGTACGACCTACGCCGTGAACCGAGCTTGGTAGCCTGTTCGCACACGGCACGGCAACAAACAAAGGATTCGTAATGAAACCGGTGTGGATTATTGATGACGATAAGTCGATTCGATGGGTGATTGAAAAGGCGCTCACGCGCGAAGGCATCGAGTACAAGTCATTCGCAGCAGCACATGAAGGGCTGGAGGCCCTCGACGACCAACCGCCGCAAGTTGTAATTAGTGACATCAGGATGCCCGGAACATCGGGGCTTGACTTCATGCAAAAGCTAAAACAGAAGTTGCCGACGACGCCCGTCATCATCATGACGGCTTACTCGGATTTGGAAAGTGCCGTCGCCGCATTCCAAGGGGGCGCGTTTGAGTACCTGCCGAAGCCTTTTGACATCGACCACGCAGTCGAATTGATCCGACGAGCGATAGATGAGTCTTGCCATGTTAGTCCGCAATCAGATCCAGACAAAGCGGAGACTGCGCCCGAAATACTGGGTTCTGCCCCGTCTATGCAAGAGGTGTTTCGGGCGGTTGGGCGGCTTTCGCAATCGCACGCGACGATACTCATCACCGGTGAGTCGGGGAGCGGCAAAGAGCTGGTTGCGCACGCGCTGCATCGTCACAGTCTGCGCGCGGCCAAGCCGTTTATTGCAATCAACACCGCAGCAATCCCAAAGGATCTATTGGAGAGCGAGCTGTTCGGGCATGAGCGAGGTGCCTTTACCGGCGCAGCCACGACAAGGCGCGGTCGATTTGAGCAAGCGGAGGGGGGCACGCTGTTCTTGGACGAAATTGGCGACATGCCAGCGGAGTTGCAAACGCGCCTGCTAAGGGTGCTGTCTGACGGACAGTTTTACCGCGTTGGCGGACACCTGCCCTTGACCGCCAACGTGCGTGTTATTGCCGCCACGCACCAAGACCTAGAGCAACGCGTAAAACTTGGTTTGTTTCGCGAGGACTTGTACCACCGGCTCAATGTCATTCGACTGCGGCTGCCTGCCCTGCGCGAGAGGCGCGAAGATGTCCCCTTACTAGCAAAACATTTTTTGACAAAAAGTGCACACGAGCTTGGCGTGGATGTGAAGCGGCTGTCGGACGCTGCGACAGCATATTTGACCGGGCTGGAATTTCCGGGCAACGTCCGTCAACTGGAAAACATTTGTCACTGGATCACAGTCATGGCACCAGGTCAGCAAGTCGAGATAGCAGACTTGCCTCCTGATGTACGGGTCAACGACAAGACCGCTGTGACAGATTCAAACTGGCAGCGGGCACTGGAACGTGAAGTTACAGCGTCGCTGGCTCGCGGGGATCGCAACATTTTTGATGGCTTGAATCGGGCGTTTGAGACCGCGCTAATATTGAGGGCGCTGGAACATACCGCAGGCAAACGAATTGAAGCGGCAACCCTGCTCGGCATTGGCCGAAACACGCTTACCCGAAAAATCGCAGAGCTGAATCTTTCGGCGGAAAGCAAGGGGGAGTAACGCCTTTCAGGCAAAAACCCGTGAAAACATCCGTCAATGCTAGGGTTTGGTCTTTGGGCTGACGGCTAGACGAGTATCCAACTTTCTCCCGCTGGCGAAACCGTTGGAAATGCTCGTCTGAACATTTCATACGGGCGCGTTGGAAAGCGGGCGAGTAGGTGAACAGGCGAGCGGTTTTTGCCTGACCGACCACAGCATAGCGGGCTATGCTTCGACAGCAAGGCGCAACATTGCCGTCGAATCGCCCGCGAGCGACCCTGCCGCCCGCATCCACAGCAAAACAGAAGCCAGCCAAATTGGTTTGCTAATCGCCCACAGCCAACCTCCTTCTACGCAAGCGGCGACCCATGAGATATTCAGGCTAGCTTGGTGCCAAACCCGACAAAGGTTTGAGTGTGGCCCGCTGTTACGCCTGCGAGGCTCGTTCCGGGAGCGCGTGCAGTCGAGCCAATTGTGCCAACGTCAAGACAGAGTGTCATGATCGCTCCCCGGCCGCCGCGATATTCGGGCAATGGTCTAATTTGTGGGCAGTGTTCGTCAGGCCGTATACAGTTGCGCAGGTATCTGATGCAGGTGCATGGTTTTGCCAGCCTTCATCACCTGCCCGGGAACTTCGTGGCCGACGATGGATGGAATTTTTACGGCCACCGCCAGTAACCGGTCAATATCGACACCGCTCTCAATCCCCATGTCGTCGAGCATATTGACCAAATCTTCCGTGCATATATTGCCAGTTGCTCCCGGCGCGAACGGGCAGCCGCCCAAACCGGCAATTGAACTGTCAAAACTGGTGATCCCCTCTGAAATACCAGCAAGGACGTTCGCCAGTCCCATGCCTCTGGTATTGTGGAAATGCAAAGTGATCTCGACATCTGGGAAACGGTGTTTGGCGTCGCGCATCATCCGGCCCACTTGTGTGGGGTTCGCCATGCCGGTTGTATCGGCAAAGGTGAGGCTATCGAATCCGATCTGCAGATATTGCTCTGCAAAACCCATGACTCGGGCTTCGTCGACTCGACCCTCAAAGGGGCAGCCAAAAGATGTTGAGACACAGCCGTTGAGCTTGATTCCCGCCGCTTTTGCCATTGGTACCATAAGCGTAAAATCAGCGAGCGACTCGGATGTGGAGCGCTTCACGTTAGCCATGTTGTGCGTTTCCGAGGCCGACATAAACAGGTTCATTTCGTCGATTCTGCCGCCTGAGGTGTGGACAGCAATAGCGCGCTCCATTCCTTTGATGTTGGGAGTAATTGCGGTGATCAACACCCCCTCGCGGCGCACGATCTCGCGGAGTACCACTTCTGCGTCGGTCATGTTTGGTACAAGTTTTGGGTGAACGAACGAGGTAACCTCAACTTTTGCGAGGCCGGTTGCAGTCAACTGGTCGATCACCGAAATCTTCGTTTCGGTCGGGATAATCGTCTTTTCGATCTGGAATCCATCCCTTACGCCGACATCGTTGATGTAAATCCGGTGGCTATTTTTTTGCATGGAAGGCATTGTTAACTCTTGAAGGGGTTTTTAGGCTGGTCGGAGCGGCTGAGGCAATTCGACAGGGGCGGATAGGCAAATTTTTTCGATTCTGCAAAAGCTCTTCGGTTGGCAGGGGCCTGAGTTGAACGCTTTCATTAACACAATGTGCGCCATAGAGAAATTTGTGCTGACAAAAGAACCTTACATTTCATGCGGTTACACAAAGAATATGTTTGCTCAACCATGATGCGCCGCCGCATTTTGGTTTGACTTGAAATTCTACTCGCGCTTATAATCGTTTGGCTTTGCGTTTGAATCTATCAGTGTTTTTGCTCGGGATCGGCCATTGGCGGCCTAGAAACATGCAACATGCGTACATCGTTTTTGCAGCCGGGTGTTCGGCGGGTGCTGATGTTTCAAGTCGCGTCTGTAGCACTCGTATCGTCTGTGGCATTGGCCAGTAGCGGTCAGGCTGCTGCAATCTCCGCCTTAGTCGGCGGGGGAGCAGTTATTGCTGGCAACTTGGCATATGCAATGATCGCTAGGCCATCGCGGGTGAAAGCTAAGTCCGGTGCCGCCGTGCTAATGGTTCACGTAGCCGCGCAGGCGGCGAAGACGGTCTTGGTTTTGCTTTCGCTGCTGGCTGCGTTTGCATCGGGGAAGTTCGCGGCCGGGTCACTAATCATCGGTACCGGAGTCGCGCTTCTCGCGCATTGGTTGTCGTTTTTGTTTCATCGTTGAATTCGCTACCGATAGAAGAATCTCAAAATGGCCAGTTACAAAGACCCTACTGACTACATCACACACCATCTGACCAACCTGCAAGTCAAGGTTGCGGACGGATGGATGATCAACGTTGACACCATCGTCAATTCGTTTTTGTTGGGTTGCCTGACCTTCGGTATCTTGTGGCTGGTCGCGCGGCGGATGACTTCTGGTGTGCCCGGTCGATTGCAGGCGGCCATTGAGTTATTGATTGAATTTATCAACGGCCAAGTCAAAGAGGTGTATCACGGCAAGAGCACGCTAGTGACTCCGATTGCAATTACGGTATTCATGTGGGTGTTAGTCATGAATTCCGTCAAGCTCATTCCAATCGAGCCGTTGGCGTGGGTAACGCATCTTTTCGCGCCGTACTGGCGTCCCGTCCCTACAACTGATCTCAATACGACGGCAGCATTATCGCTGTCGGTAATTATGTTGGTTGTCGTGTTCAGCATTCGCGCAAAAGGGATCGGCGGATACATCCATGAACTCTTCTGCACGCCATTTGGTGCCAATCCTTTGCTTTGGCCTTTCAATTTTGCGTTTCAGCTGATCGAGTTGATCTCCAAGCCGTTATCTTTGGCGCTTCGCCTCTATGGAAATATGTTCGCAGGCGAAGTGATCTTTCTGCTTATCGGGATGTTGGGAGCCGTTGGAGTTGGCGGTGTGTTGGTCGCAGGATTGCTCCACGCCGGTTGGGCGATCTTCCATATCCTGGTCGTAGCTCTACAGGCGTTCATTTTTATGATGTTAACGGTGGTCTATTTGTCGATGGCTGAAGAGCATCATTGATCTGGTTTTGTCCTTGAATTTGGCTAGGTAATTTTTATATTAACTACTTGTTGCGTGTACTCGAAAGGAAACATAAATGGAAAATATTGCAATGGTTCAGGCTTACACCGCGATCGCGATCGGCATCATCATTGGTCTCGGGGCGATTGGTGCGTGTATTGGGGTGGGCATCATGTGCTCGAAATTTCTAGAGTCTGCCGCGCGTCAGCCTGAGTTGATTCCGACATTGCAAGGCAAAGTATTCCTTTTGCTTGGCCTTATCGATGCTGCGTTCATTATTGGCGTCGGTCTTGCGATGTTCTTCGCGACTGCAAACCCACTTCTGGCCCCTTTGCGCTGACTCTCTTTGATTCGGAATAGTCAACTCGGAACAGGAAAGGTGCCGTCATGAATATCGGCGGAACATTAGTTGCTCAAGCGATAGGGTTTGCAATCTTTATTTGGTTTACGTGGAAGTTCGTCTGGCCACCTATCGATCTGGCTATCGAGACGCGCCGGAAAAAGATTGCAGAAGGTTTGGCCGAAGCCGAAAAGGGTAAAGCCGCACTCGCCGATGGTGAGAGGCAGAAGTCGTTGATCCTGAAAGAGGCTCGCGATCAGGCAGGTGAATTCAAGGCGCTCAATGAAAAGCAAGCGCAGTCGCTGATCGATGAAGCGAAGGCGCAAGCCAAGCTGGAAGCGGATCGCATCATTGCCGCTGCGCACGCGAGTGCGGCCACCGAATTGCAGAAAGCCCGCGAGCAGCTCCGCGAGCAAGTCGCAGTACTGGCCGTTGCGGGTGCAGAGAAGATTCTGAAGCGCGAAGTCGACGCGAAGTCCCATGCGGACATGCTGAATCAATTGAAGGCGCAGCTGTAATGGCGGAGCTGACAACAGTCGCCCGACCGTATGGCGAGGCGGCGTTCCGTGCAGCCGTTGAGGCGGGCAGCATCGCTGCTTTCGGTGATGCGTTGGCCGTGCTAGGTGCTGCGGCGTCAAATCCGCAAGCTCTCGCGATCCTCGGCAACCCGACGGTTAGCGTTGCCGAAAAGGCGGCGGTGCTTTCTGCGCCGGCAGGCAATCTGGCACCGGAAATTTCGAACTTGCTGACGATGTTGATCGAGAGTGGCAAGGCATCGCTGTTGCCGTTTATTGCAGAGCATTTCGCAAAGCTGCAACGCCAGCATGAGGGTGTCATCAAGGCGACCATTACCAGTGCGATGCAGTTGTCTGACGCAGAAAAATCCGGCTTGATCGACGCGCTGTCTCGCAAGTATGGCAAGCGGGTCGAAGCGGTTGTTGTGGTCGACGCAGAGTTGATTGGCGGTGCGCGAATTCAAGTCGGCGATGATGTCATCCATGCGTCGGTTCGCGACACGCTGGACCAAATGAAGCAAGCGCTGACGGCATAGCCAGCGCCAACGAACTTTTTTATTTACTAGATTAACTAGGGTACGAAGATGCAAATCAACCCGGCAGAAATCAGCGAACTCATTAAATCGAAGATCCAAGGGCTTCCCGCCGCAGCCGAAAAACGCTCCGAAGGCAACGTGATCTCGGTGACGGACGGCATTTGCCGCGTACACGGCTTGGCAGATGTAATGCAGGGCGAGATGCTTGAGTTTCCAGGCAACACGTTTGGTTTGGCGCTCAACCTCGAGCGCGACTCCGTTGGTGCGGTGGTGCTAGGCGAGTATCAGCACATCAAGGAAGGCGATACCGTCAAATGTACCGGGCGCATTCTCGAAGTGCCGGTCGGGCCGGAACTACTTGGCCGCGTGGTCAATTCGCTTGGCGCACCGATCGATGGTAAAGGTCCGATCAATGCAAAGTTGACCGACGTGATTGAAAAGGTCGCGCCTGGTGTGATCGCACGCAAATCGGTGGACCAGCCGGTGCAGACGGGCTTGAAGGCGATCGATGCTATGGTGCCGGTAGGCCGTGGGCAGCGCGAATTGATCATTGGCGACCGGCAGACGGGTAAAACCGCTGTTGCGATCGACACCATCATCAACCAAAAAGGCAAAGACATGTTTTGCGTCTACGTGGCAATTGGTCAGAAGGCTTCGACCGTTGCAAACGTGGTGCGTAAGCTCGAAGAAAGTGGCGCGTTGTCGTACACAATCGTTGTCGCCTCTACCGCGTCTGAGTCAGCCGCGATGCAGTACATCGCAGCCTACTCCGGTTGCACGATGGGTGAGTACTTCCGTGACCGCGGCCAAGATGCTTTGATCATCTATGACGATTTGTCCAAGCAAGCCGTCGCGTATCGTCAAGTGTCGCTGCTGCTGCGCCGTCCACCGGGCCGTGAAGCCTACCCAGGCGACGTGTTCTACCTACACAGTCGCCTACTGGAGCGTGCAGCGCGAGTTAATGCCGACTACGTTGAGAAGTTCACCAACGGTGCCGTTAAAGATAAGACCGGCTCGCTGACCGCGTTGCCAATTATCGAGACACAGGCGGGTGACGTTTCGGCGTTCGTTCCGACCAACGTGATTTCGATTACCGACGGTCAGATCTTCTTGGAAACCGATTTGTTCAACGCTGGCATTCGTCCTGCAATTAACGCCGGTATCTCAGTATCGCGTGTGGGTGGTGCGGCGCAAACCAAGATCATGAAGCGTAAAGACACCGGAGCTGGCGTTCGACTGGCGCTCGCGCAGTATCGTGAACTCGCCGCGTTTGCACAGTTTGCATCCGATCTAGACGACGCTACGCGTAAACAGCTCGAACGCGGCAAGATGGTGACCGAACTGATGAAGCAACCACAGTACCAGCCGCTGCAGGTTTGGGAAA
Source organism: Burkholderiales bacterium (assembly GCA_040379385.1). Taxonomy (GTDB): domain Bacteria; phylum Pseudomonadota; class Gammaproteobacteria; order Burkholderiales; family Usitatibacteraceae; genus UKL13-2. Next base: position 21,085 of record JBEILF010000001.1, read on the forward strand.
TGGCCTTGATTCTATTCGCAGTCAACAATAACTACATGGATGATGTGGACGTCAAGAAGGCCGCCGCGTTTGAAAAAGCACTACGCGATTTCATGAAGTCTAAATATGGTGCGCTAGTTGATTCGATAGCAACGGCGGCAGCGCTGTCAGGCGACGACGAAAAGGCGCTGCACGCTGCGGTTGCCGACTTCAAGAAAACAGGCGCGTACTAGAAAGTAGGGCGGTGTTGGTAAACGTCTTAGGCGAATCGAAAGACTAGAGAATGGCCGGTTCAAAAGAAATTCGGAACAAGATCAAGAGCGTTGAAAACACGCGAAAGATCACCAAGGCGATGGAAATGGTCGCGGCATCTAAGATGCGCAAAGCGCAGGAGCGTATGCGTGCCGCTCGACCGTATAGCGAGAAGATTCGCAGTGTTGCTGCGAACTTGTCGCACGCAAATCCTGACTATAAGCATGTGTTTTTGCAGAAGCGTGATGTGGTGAGAAATGTCGGGGTGATTATGGTGACGTCCGACAAGGGCCTCTGCGGCGGTCTTAACACCAATGCGATGCGCATGATGGTCATGAAGATCAAAGAGTGGGAAGGTGCGGATGCGAAGGTGCAGGCCACGGCGATAGGCAATAAGGGCCTAGGTTTCTTGATGCGCTACGGAATCCCCGTGACGTCTCAGGTGATCGGCCTGGGAGACAAGCCACATCTCGAAAAAATGATCGGCCCCATTAAGGCACAGCTAGATCAATTTGCTGATGGCAAGATTGACGCCCTTTATCTCTGCTATACGAAGTTCATTAACACCATGAAGCAAGAGGCGATGTGCGAGCAATTGTTGCCATTATCTGGTGACAAGCTCGGTGCGCCTGATTCGTCTTGGGACTATCTGTACGAGCCGGACGCCAAAGCAGTGCTGGATGAATTGTTGGAGCGTTACATCGAATCGATCGTATATTCGGCCGTTGCTGAAAACATTGCGTCCGAGCAGTCGGCGCGGATGGTGGCGATGAAGTCAGCGTCGGATAACGCCAAGAAAGTTATCGGTGACCTGAAGCTGACCTACAACAAAGCACGTCAGGCGGCGATCACCAAAGAATTGTCGGAGATCGTTGGCGGTGCAGCGGCCGTTTAGGATCCTGCAGCGATCAGTCTTCAGTTAGCAAAAATATCGAAATACTACGTCGGAGCAAAACATGAGTGTCGGTCAAGTAGTGCAGTGCATTGGTGCGGTTGTTGATATTCAATTTCCGCGCAACCACATGCCGCAGATTTATGACGCATTGGTCTTGGAAGACTCGGACCAGAGGTCGTTCGCTGAGAAAGGGTTGACATTCGAAGTTGAGCAGCAGCTTGGCGATGGCATCGTGCGCTGTATCGCCTTGGGCTCGTCAGACGGCCTGCGTCGCGGTATGACCGTGAAGAATTCCGGTGCACCGATTTCGGTTCCGGTCGGCGGAGCCACGCTTGGCCGCATCATGGACGTGCTCGGCCGCCCGATTGACGAACAAGGCCCGATCAAAACGGAAGAGCGCCGCTCCATTCATCAGCCAGCGCCAAAGTTCGACGAGCTCTCCCCATCGGTCGACCTTCTGCCTACCGGCATTAAGGTTATTGACTTGGTCTGCCCTTTTGCAAAGGGCGGCAAGATCGGCCTATTCGGTGGCGCAGGCGTGGGCAAGACCGTGAACATGCTCGAGCTGATCAACAACATCGCGAAGAGCTACGGTGGTCTGTCGGTGTTTGCCGGTGTGGGTGAGCGTACTCGCGAAGGAAACGACTTCTATCACGAGATGCAGGAAGCGGGCGTTATCAAGGCGGACAACCTCAGCGACTCCAAAGTGGCGATGGTGTTTGGCCAGATGAATGAACCACCGGGCAACCGTTTGCGCGTGGCGCTGACCGGTTTGACCATGGCGGAGCGCTTCCGCGATGAAGGTAAAGACATTTTGTTCTTCGTTGACAATATTTACCGCTATACGCTGGCAGGTACCGAGGTATCAGCGTTGTTGGGCCGTATGCCATCAGCTGTGGGTTACCAGCCGACCCTTGCTGAGGAGATGGGTGTATTGCAGGAGCGCATCACTTCGACCAAAACCGGCTCGATCACTTCGATCCAGGCTGTTTATGTTCCGGCAGATGACTTGACTGACCCAAGTCCTGCGACGACGTTTGCCCACCTGGACGCAACGGTTGTGTTGTCGCGTGACATAGCAGCACTTGGTATTTATCCGGCCGTTGATCCACTTGACTCCACCAGCCGCCAGCTCGATCCGCAGGTGGTTGGCGAAGAGCACTACACGGTTGCACGCCGTGTGCAGGCAACGCTTCAACGCTACAAGGAGTTACGTGACATCATCGCTATTCTCGGTATGGACGAGTTATCTCCTGAGGATAAATTGGCGGTGTCGCGAGCCCGCAAGATTCAGCGCTTCTTATCACAGCCGTTTAACGTTGCAGAAGTGTTTACTGGCACACCGGGCAAGATCGTGCCGCTCAAGGAAACCATCCGCGGGTTCAAGATGATTGTCGACGGCGAATGCGATGCGTTGCCTGAGCAGGCGTTTTACATGGTCGGCGGCATTGACGAAGTCTTCGAAAAGGCAAAATCTATGTAACCCCGTTAGGGCCTGCTGCTTGTTTTGAACACCCAACGTATTGAAGCCTTGGCGCGGTCGCGGTGAAGTATGGATACCCGTCTTGAGCTGAACAACCGAAAGCATTTATGGCAACACTCCACGTCAATATCGTGTCAGCAGAACAATCCATCTTTTCAGGTGACGCTGAGATGGTCGTCGTGCCTGGTGAGTCCGGTGAGCTAGGTATTCTGCCTCTACACACGCCCCTGCTCACGCGCATCAGGCCGGGGACGGTCAAAGTCAAGCTTGGCGGGGGCAACGAGGAGTTGGTTTTTGTGTCGGGCGGTATCCTTGAAGTCCAGCCGAAAGCACTCACAATTCTTGCCAACACGTCAATTCGCGCAAAAGATCTTGACGAGGCCAAGGTTATGCAAGCAAAGCAAGCTGCAGAGGAAGCGCTCGCTAACCGGCAAAGTGGCCAAGAGCGGGCAGTTGTCCAAGCGGAGTTGTCACAACTCGCTGCGCAACTGGCCGCCATAAGAAAGTTGCGTAAGTGAGCAAACTTTGATACCATTGACTTGCCGTAACGGTTTAGAGGCGCAGTAAAAACTTCAGGCAGTGGGGGTTCTCCACTGCCTTTTTTATTGTGGCCCGAATGGCCCATGGTGGTGCTGAATATCCATTGTAAGTACTTTATATGCCATCATTAGCAATCGTTATCTTGGCAGCGGGCCAAGGTAAGCGCATGAAGTCCGCGCTACCAAAAGTGCTGCACGCTATCGGCGGGATTCCGATGTTGCAGCGAGTTGTTAATGTCGCCGAGGCGCTATCGCCCGACAAAGTCGTGATCGTCTATGGACACGGCGGCGAGACGGTGCGCGCCGCACTTACATCGAACACAGGTCTAATCTGGGTGAAGCAAGAACCCCAGCTCGGCACTGGCCATGCTGTGCTCCAAGCAATGCCGTATGTTGCGCAGACACAAACAACGCTTATCCTCTACGGTGACGTTCCCTTGATTGGCGAAGCAACGCTCAACAACCTCGTCGACGTTGCAGCGCAGGGTGGTGTGGGTTGGCTGACAAACGTGGTGTCGAACCCAGAGGGTCTCGGGAGGATAATTCGGGACGCTAGCGGTGCGGTGATGGCAATCGTCGAAGAAAGCGACGCAACCCCTGCCCAACGAGCTATCTGCGAAATCAATACGGGATTCTTGGCATGCCCAACTGCAGGCTTGGCGCGCTGGTTGCCGATGTTAGGTAATCGCAATGCACAAGGCGAATACTATCTTACCGATATTCTCGAGATGGCAGTTGCGGAGGGAATAAACATCACCACGCACACGCCCAAGCATAGTTGGGAGGTGATCGGAATCAACAGCAAGGATCAACTCGCGTCGTTGGAACGCGTCTACCAGCAGGAGAATGCTAAAAAACTGATGGCAAGTGGCGTAACGCTTCTAGACCCGTCACGCCTTGACATCAGGGGTGAACTAGTATGCGAAAGTGACGTGACCATCGATGTCAACGTCCTTGTTGAGGGGCAAGTATGGCTAGGGCGCAACGTTTCAATTGGTGCCAATACAGTACTCAAGAACTGTCACATAGGCGAGGGCACCAACGTACTTCCATTCACCCACATTGACTCCGCGATCATCGGTGCCAATGCTCGCATCGGACCATACGCCAGAATCCGTCCAGACACCAAGCTTGCGGATGAGGTACACATCGGAAATTTTGTGGAAGTAAAGGCCAGCGAAATCGGTGCTGGTTCCAAGGCAAACCACCTAAGTTACATCGGCGATACAACAGTGGGTTCAAGCGTCAATATTGGCGCGGGAACAATTACCTGTAACTATGACGGTGCGAACAAACATCGAACCGTTATTGGCGACAACGTTCACATCGGCTCGGACGTACAGCTGATCGCCCCAGTTACCATCAACACAGGTGCCACGATTGGAGCGGGGACCACCGTCTGGAAAGACGTCGCCGCAGCCTCTCTCATCGTCAACCCGAAGACGCAAGCGGCAACTCCGAACTGGCAGCGCCCCGCCAAGAAAACAAAGAACTAGCCATGTGTGGAATTGTGGGAGCAATCTCCTCACGCGACATCGTGCCGATTTTGACCGAAGGTTTAAAACGTCTTGAGTATCGAGGATACGACTCGTCAGGGTTGGCGGTCATGTCTGCTGGGTCTAAAGAGATAGCGCGCGTCAGACGAGTTGGCCGGGTCGCAGAAATGGAACATGCAGTAGCTGCGAAAAAATTAACCGGTCTAATTGGAATCGGCCACACTCGTTGGGCAACACATGGTGGTGTAACTGAACCGAATGCACATCCACACGTGTCGCAGCGTGAAATTGCCGTGGTTCACAATGGCATTATTGAAAACCACGAGACGCTCCGTGCCCTGCTCAAGCAACGCGGTTATGTATTTGAGTCCCAGACTGATACTGAAGTCATCGCACATTTGGTTCATCACTATTTCCAACTCTCTGGTAATTTGTTCAGAGCTGTACAGATCGCAGTCAGAGAAATGCATGGTGCCTATGCAATCGGGGTTATTGCGCGATCACACCCAGACCTGCTGATATGCGCTAGGGTGGGCTGTCCGCTCTTGATCGGCGTCGGCAAGGTTGGACCTAGCGGTACCATGACTGAGAATTTTATTGCCTCTGATGTTTCCGCCATCTTGCAAGTTACGCGCAACGTCATGTACCTAGAGGAAGGCGATGTTGCTGCAATCACCTGTGCTTCGATTTCGGTGGTGAATCGCCAGGGAAGCCCGGTTGAGCGTGCCATCCATGTTTCCGATGTGAGCGATGATGCAAACGATCTCGGGCCGTATACCCACTTTATGCAAAAGGAGATCCACGAGCAGCCGCGGAGGATCGCCGATACCCTAGAAGCGGTTCTGACTAACGGTATTGATGTTGCCCAATATGGAGCTAACGCTGAATCCTATTTTGCAGGGGCGACCAGTGTACTCATACTCGCATCTGGTACCAGCTACTACGCAGGTATGGTCGCAAAGCAGTGGATCGAGTCGATTGCCCGAGTCCAGTGCCAAATCGAGTTGGGCCATGAGTACCGCTACCGCGAATCGCTGCCCGATCCGCGTCAGCTTGTAGTCACAATTTCGCAATCCGGCGAAACGCTTGACACGATGGAGGCGCTAAAGCGCGCAAAGCAGCTCGGCCACAGCGCAACTTTGTCTATTTGCAATGTGAGAGAGTCGGCAATTCCGCGTGCATCAGCAATGGCGTTCTACACAAGGGCTGGTGCGGAGATTGGCGTTGCGTCAACCAAGGCCTTTACCACCCAGCTCGCCGCGTTGTTTACCTTCGCGTTATCACTTGCGAAATCAAAGGCTCGCCTAGGCGCAGAACAGGAAACTGCCTATCTTGATCAATTGCGCTTTGTGCCGGGAAGCGTGCAGCATGCGCTGAATCTTGAACCGCAAATACAATCATGGGCCGAGTTGTTTGCACAGAAAAATCATGCGCTGTATCTCGGGCGCGGATTGCACTATCCCATTGCACTAGAAGGCGCGCTTAAACTAAAGGAAACTTCATATATCCACGCCGAGGCATATCCTGCCGGCGAACTTAAACACGGTCCACTAGCACTAGTCGACAGCAACATGCCAGTTGTCGTTGTTGCCCCAAACGATGTACTGCTTGAGAAGGTGAAGTCGAATATGCAAGAAGTGCGTGCTAGAGGCGGCGAACTATTTGTATTCTCCGACGCAGACAGCCACTTTCATGAAAGTGAAGGTATACATGTCATCCGCACTCCTCGTCACGCAGGACTACTTTCTCCTATCATCCACGCTATTCCAGTCCAACTGCTTGCATATCACACGGCTCTTAAACGAGGAACCGATGTGGACAAGCCACGAAACCTGGCAAAATCTGTGACGGTGGAATAAGCTTGTCTCTGCCAAACGCACTACGCGCAACAGCTTGAACCCACCTAGATCTCCCTTGGTACGGGGATGATTGTTGTACCACCTGTCGGTACAACAATCACTTCACAATTTCTAGGTGCTCAAGACCGGATGCCAAATCTTTGTCTTTTGCGGACTTGCCATTTAGCTTGATATTCAAGCGCAGATCATTCAGCGAATCGGCGTTGCGCAGTGCGTCTTCATATGAGATGAAGTCGCCCTCGTAGAGATCGAACAACGCCTGATCAAACGTCTGCATGCCAATTTCGCGAGAGCGTTTCATGATCTCCTTGATTTCGTTTACCTCACCCTTGAAGATCAAGTCCTGAACCAAGGGTGAATTGAGAAGAATCTCAATCGCCGCAACACGACCGTTGCCTTCTTTTTTCGGAATCAAACGCTGTGACACAAACGCCTTCCGGTTCAGCGAAAGATCCATCAGCAACTGGTGTCGACGCTCTTCTGGGAAGAAGTTGATGATCCGGTCCAACGCTTGGTTGGTCGAGCTCGCGTGTAGTGTGGACATGCAAAGGTGGCCCGTCTCGGCAAACGCAATTGCGTAATCCATTGTTTCGCGGTCACGAATCTCGCCAATCACAATCACGTCTGGCGCTTGGCGCAGAGAATTCTTAAGAGCCGCAAACCAGTTGTCGGTATCAACGCCAATTTCGCGCTGCGTGACGACACAGTTTTTGTGATCATGCACGTATTCGACGGGGTCTTCGATGGTGATGATGTGGCCGTACGTGTTCTCGTTGCGATAACCGATCATCGCCGCTAGTGTCGTAGACTTTCCCGAGCCGGTACCGCCAACCAAAATGACAAGGCCGCGTTTGGTCATCACTACATCTTTGAGAATCGGCGGCAGATTCAAGTCTTCCATTTTCGGTATCGCCGTCGTGATGGTGCGCAACACTAGCCCGATACGTCCTTGCTGAACAAACGCATTGACACGAAAACGGCCAATACCAGCCGGCGCGATCGCAAAATTACATTCTTTGGTCGCCTCAAATTCTGCGGTTTGCTTCTCCGTCATGATGGAGCGCGCGATCTCGCTAGTATGCACAGGCGACAGGCTCGATTGCGACACAGGCGTTATCTTGCCGTCAATCTTAATTGCCGGCGGAAATCCCGCCGTAATGAACAAGTCCGAGCCTTTCTTGGCGACCATTGCACGCAATAATTCGTGCACAAACTTTAGAGCCTGTTCTCGTTCCATGATTTAACTCTCGCAACTGAGCATATTGATGCAGATCCGCAAACGTTGCGTCAATTAGTTGAACGCCTCTTTGTTTGAAGCCTTGTTGCGCGCCTCAGCGACGGAAATGACGTTGCGGCGGACCAAGTCTGCGAGGCATTGATCCATTGTTTGCATGCCGATTGATCCACCGGTCTGAATCGCTGAATACATCTGGGCGACTTTTGCTTCGCGAATCAGGTTACGAATGGCGGGTGTACCAATCATGATCTCGTGTGCGGCAGCGCGCCCTTGACCGTCCTTAGTTTTGCAAAGCGTTTGCGAAATCACCGCGCGCAGACTCTCTGATAACATCGCACGGATCATTTCTTTTTCCGCTGCCGGGAAAACGTCAATGATGCGGTCGACTGTTTTGGCTGCTGAAGAAGTATGCAACGTACCGAATACAAGGTGTCCGGTTTCAGCTGCGGTCATGGCGAGGCGAATGGTCTCAAGATCGCGCATCTCACCCACCAGAATGATGTCCGGATCTTCACGCAAGGCGGACTTCAATGCGTTTGCAAACGAAAGTGTATGTGGGCCGACCTCGCGCTGGTTCATGAGGCATTTTTTCGACTCGTGAACGAACTCAATTGGGTCTTCCACAGTCAGGATATGGCCGTATTCATTCTCATTGATGTCATTGACCATCGCCGCCAGCGTGGTCGATTTTCCAGATCCGGTTGGACCTGTCACCAGCACCATGCCACGCGGCTGCTTGGCAATTTCGGCAAAAATTTTCGGTGCATTGAGGTCTTCAAGCGACAGAATCTTTGACGGAATTGTTCGCATCACCGCGCCTGCTCCGCGGTGATGGTTGAATGCATTTACGCGGAACCGAGCAAGATTAGGAATCTCGAATGAGAAGTCACACTCCAAGTTCTCTTCATATTGCTTGCGCTGGCCATCGTTCATGATGTCGTACACCATAGCGTGGACATCGTCATGGGACAAGGCGGGCACATTGATCCGTCGAACGTCGCCATGCACCCGAATCATCGGCGGAAGACCTGCCGAAAGATGTAAATCCGATGCTTTATTCTTGACGCCAAAGGCGAGCAATTCGGCGATTTCCATTTATACTTTTCTCTCTCAAAACGTCGCATTTCTGTGACTGATTATGTTCTCAATTGCCACCAACTTGCAAGGCGCTTACCAGGCTCGTGACGTCGCGATCGCGCGACGCTCGGCACGGTTTGCATCCCCAGTGGTGCTCGTCGCGGTGTCAAAGACAAAGCCTATACGCGATATCGAGGCCGCGTTCGGTGCCGGCCAGAACGCATTTGGCGAGAATTATGTCCAAGAAGCCTGCGACAAGATACACGCTCTCGCGGCGTTGCGGCCTTTGGGTATCGAATGGCATTTGCTTGGTCCGCTGCAAAGCAACAAGGCAAAGTTGGCCGCGCTCAACTTTGATTGGGTGCAAACTGTAGATAGATTGAAGATTGCTGAGGCGCTATCGAGGTATCGGGTTGAAGCCCGACTGCCACCCCTCAACGTCCTAGTGCAGGTCAATGCAAGCGGCGAGTCGCAAAAGAGCGGCGTCGCTCCTGAGGCTATCTCGGATTTGTCTATGCCAATTAGTCGGCTTCCAGGGTTGCGACTAAGAGGATTGATGTCGATTGTTGAAAATACCCCTGATGAGTCCACGCTTCGCCACCAATTTCGGCTGCTGAGAAAACATTTTGAGGCGCTACATCAGGAGCAGCCGACTGTAGATACACTCTCGATGGGTATGTCCGGTGACTTTGCGATTGCAATCGACGAAGGAGCGACGATGGTAAGAGTAGGTAGCCTCATTTTTGGTGCGCGTCGGGTTTTGGGGCCGCACAACACACTTGGCACAGTTCCCTCGAACGAATGAAAAAAATCTTGTTCATTGGCGGCGGCAAGATGATGCAAGCTATCACGGCTGGTCTTGTCAGGCAGGGCTGGGGGCCTGATGGTATTGCCGCAGTCGAGCCGAATGAGTCGGTGGCAATTGAAGTTGAGCGTCTCGGAGCTACCGTTTACCCTTCTGCTGACGATGCACTAGGTAGCTTGGCCGAAGCAGGCATCATCGTCTTGGCGGTAAAGCCGCAGGTAATGCAAGACGCGCTGCTGCCCTTAACGGGAAAAATTGCGAGTCAACAACTGGTCATTAGCATTGCCGCCGGATTGAGGGTGCGCGATCTACTGCGCTGGTTGGACGGGGGCACGGGATGTATGCGGTCTGCCCAAATGGTTCGTGCAATGCCGAACACGCCCGCGCTGATTCAAAAGGGTATCACCGGCCTGTACGCAGCCCCACATCTGACAGCCGTCGGAAGAAGCGACGCAGAACAATTGATGGGTGCGGTCGGCGAGGTAGTCTGGTTTGAAGAAGAATCCATGCTCGATGCCGTTACCGCAGTTTCAGGCAGCGGCCCAGCTTACGTCTTTTATTTTCTAGAGGCGCTGGAATCTGCTGCGCAAGAGTTGGGCTTTTCGCCAGATGTGGCGCGCAAATTTGCGAGGCAAACCTTCCTTGGCTCCGTACACCTTGCGTGTGCGGGCGCAGAATCACCAGCGACGTTGCGGGCCAATGTGACATCGCGGCATGGTACCACCGAGGCCGCAATTTCAGCGTTTGATCAAGCGCAAATGAAGGCACAGTTTGTGCGCGGAGTGCGCGCTGCGGCGGAGCGCGCACAGGAGCTAGGCGATCAGTTATCAAAGGCGAAGTCATGCTGATTCAATCCCTCGTTTTTTTGCTCGAAAGCCTAGGCCAGATGTGGATACTCGCGGTATTGCTGCGATTCTTTTCCCAGGCGTTGCGTGCTCCATTTCGCGCCCGCGCGGGTAATCCGCTGGCAGACTTCATCATGGCGCTGACCGACTGGGCGATTGCACCTGCGAGGCGTATTTTCCCCAGTATCTACCGACAGGATACGGCGTCTATCGTTGTGGCCTGGGGGGCGACCGCTCTGCTCTCATTGGCCGTACTTTCATTGAGTAACAAGGCGTCGCTTGCGTCACCAATGTTTTGGCCGGGTCTGCTGGCGTTTAGCTTTGTCGAGTTGATACGGCTTTCCGTCTATTTGTTTATTGGGATGATGATTGTCCATGCCATACTTTCATGGATAAGCCCCTATCACCCGCTGCAACCTTTCTTCAACGCCATGACACGGCCAATATTGAAACCGGTGCAGAAGCTGATTCCATTGATCGGCGGTGTTGATTTGTCCCCGTTGTTGGTCATCTTGCTGCTCCAAGTATTGTTGATTGGCCCGTTGTTGTTCTTGGCAACTGAAGCGACGCTGTTAATGAACTGGATGCCTCGGTAGCAGGGGGCAATAAACGCCGGTAAGATATCGCTGTCTTTGGTGCGCCGTGGACAAATACGCTTTCGAATAACCGGTTTTCGGCGGAAAACTTCGAGTGCGAGTCGGGCGCTTGCCCCACAGTTGACGTCGCTCTTTGATTTCACCGCGCCACAAACAATTTCTTGAGCCTGGTTAATGGCCAATCGCGCTGCCACTCAATTTGGAGCTAAAGCCGAGCGCTACAACGAATGGCGCATCAATCTTGCCCAGGCGGTGCGCGAATACCATGATTGGCTCGAATGCACGAATCAGCTAACCTGAACATTTCATGGGAGCGCGTTCGAAAGTGGGCGAGTAGGTTAACAGGCGAGCGATTTTTTGCCTGACCGAGCACAGCATAGCGGGCTATGCTTCGGCAGGAAGGTGCAAAATCGCCGTGCAATCGCCCGCCAGCGAACCTGCAGCCCGCATCCACCGCAAGAGAGAAACGCGCCTAATTGGTTTGCCAATCGCCCACAGGCAACCTCCTTCTAAGCAATGGGCGACCCATGAAATATTCAGGCTAGACGTACAGCAATCAATCCGCCTCTACGGTTTGCTCGACATCCTGAATTCAGTAAAGTTGCTGTTGGCATTCTTGGCCGAATCCTCTCGCAGCAAATCCGAACTCATCAATGCGTTGTTCTTTTCGAGTCTTTGGGAGCGGCTGCAGCCGTCGGATGTTGGACGAACGACCATGTGTCCGACCAAGATTTTTCACGATACCAACGAAGAGCCTTACCTGAAATTGCTTTCGGCGGAGGCAAGATAGCGTGACGAGTCAATTTCGCAGTAAAAGAACATGCCGGTTGAATGGTCGAAAGTCCGGCTCGATGTCCATTTGTAATAAAAGCCTACAGCCAATTAGCGACTCCTGGTCCGCGCCTGGCCTGACGCGCGCCAATACAGAGCGTTGGTTGACAGCTGTGCCGCTTCCGCTCGAGACGCAGATTTGCGATCACAAAGCACAGCTTGGGGCGCGGATAGCATCGCTACAAAAAATCAATGATCAAGGCGGTCGCATCAACGAAGAAGTCGCCAACGTGCGGGCCCACCTAGTTGACGTAGAGTATCGAAGTCAGCCGATCTCTGGGCTCATTCGCAAAGTGCGCGAAGTTGGCCCATCGGTAGATGAGCGGGCCGCTGGGGTAGGAAAAGGAGATGCTTTTGAGGTTTCCGCGCTTGCGAAAACGACACCTATCGAATCCGCTGTGTCTTTTTCCGATGGAACACAACCAGTGCCTGTTGTCGTCGCATCTGACGCTGCGACAACCGAGACTCGCCCGACTGTCGCCGCAGCATTTGACAAAACAGTACGCATTGACAACAGGTCATCTAACCAAGCGTGACGGCAGTAGTATGATCTATACCAAGATGACGTCGTACTGCTCTTGTGTATAGGACGATTCGACGGATAGCGAAATGGGCTTGGCGATAAAGTCCTCAAGCATCGCCATCGATTGAGATTCTTCATCCAGGAAGCGGTCGATCACCGACTGTGAGGCTAGTATCCGGTATTCGCGAGCATCAAAACTTTTTGCAGAGCGCATCACTTCGCGCAAGATTTCGTAACACACCGTTTGTGCACTTTTTATCTCACCGCGTCCGCCGCAAGTCTGGCAGCTCTCGCACAACACGTGAGCAAGGCTTTCACGAGTGCGTTTGCGCGTCATTTCAACCAGTCCAAGCTGTGAAAAACCATTGATTGTCCAGCGTGTTCGGTCGCGCTGCATCGACTTGTTAAACTCGGCGAGCACCGCTTGTTTGTGCTCGTCATTATCCATGTCAATGAAATCGACGATGATGATGCCCCCAAGATTGCGCAATCGTAGCTGACGCGCGATTGTTTGTGCGGCCTCCAGATTGGTTTTAAAGACGGTGTCGTCAAAGGAGCGCCCTGAAACGAAGCCGCCGGTATTGACGTCGACCGTGGTCAGCGCCTCGGTCTGATCGACGATGACGTATCCACCGGACTTCAGATCTACCCGTCGATGCAACGCCTTGTCGATTTCATCTTCCGCACCAAATAATTCAAACAGTGGCCGCTCACCGGCGTACTGCTCAAGTACGGACACCGAACTGCGCGTGTAATGCTCGGCGAAGTCACGCATCTTGTTGTAGGTCTCACGCGAGTCGACAATGATCCGCTCGGTATCGGCGGTGACCAGGTCACGCATTACCCGATGGCTTAAATCGAGGTCTTGGTAGAGCAAGGTCTGCGGTGCAGCAGTAAGTGAAGTTTCTGTGATCCCCCGCCACAGCTTGATGAGGTACGCAATGTCTGCGTTGAGCTCTTCCTCGGATGCAGTTTCTGCCACCGTCCGCACAATGAAGCCGCCTGCTTCGCCCGGCGGCATCAGGGCATGCACCTTTTCCCGCAACTGCTCGCGCTCGGCTTCGTCTTCGATACGTTGCGAGATACCGATATGATGATCACCGGGTAAATACACCAGCAGTCTCCCGGCAATGGAAATCTGTGTGGAAAGGCGTGCACCTTTGGAACCGATAGGGTCCTTGATCACCTGTACGACCAAGGTCTGACCCTCGTGGAGAAGTTTTTCAATCGGCTTATGCTCCACCGTTTTCTGTTCACCTGGTTTCTCGCCATTTTTCTGTCCAGCCCAGATATCAACGACGTGCAGAAACGCGGCGCGTGACAGGCCAATATCAATGAAGGCGGACTGCATGCCAGGCAATACCCGGCTCACTCGTCCGAGGTAAATATTGCCAACCAGTCCGCGATTCGAGGAGCGTTCGATGTGAAGCTCCTGCACCGCACCTTGCTCCAAGATGGCAACACGGGTTTCCTGCGGCGTTACATTAATAAGAATCTGTTCGTTCAATTCAAGCGCTCTATGAGTGATGCCAGATTTTATATTTGAATACCGGCTTGTCTAAGCAGTGCGGCGGTCTCGAAGAGCGGTAGCCCGACAACACCGGAATAACTGCCCGATAACTTGACAATGAATTTTGCGGCCCGTCCCTGCACAGCATAGGCACCCGCCTTGTCCATTGGCTCGCCAGTATTGACGTATAAACGTATTTCATCTTCGCTTAACGTCGAGAACGTGACAAAACTCGTGTTGAGACACTTATACGTTTCTTCTGCTGTGGTCAATATGACCGCTGTCAGAACCTGGTGGGTTTCGCCGGCGAGGCGTTTCAGCATCGACACGGCGTCGTCGCGGTCGACCGGTTTTCCCAAGATGTCACCTTCAAATGACACCGTCGTGTCGGCCGTCAAAATGGGGCGGGGTTGTAACTTGCGTTCATGCATCACCTTGACTGCCATGTCTGCCTTAAGCCTGACAACACGCTCCACATAGGCGTGGGGCGTTTCATACGGGCGCGGCGATTCGTCAATGTCAAGCCGCGGCGGGAGTACGCGCAATAACAGCAAATCATGTTGCACATCAATCTGCTTGAGCAACTCGCGCCTCCGCGGACTGTTTGAGGCCAGGTAGATGATGTTGGTGGGCTGCTGCATGGTATTGGTCATCCGCAGTGCGGTCGCGTTCTGTTATTCGCGATGATACGGATGATTATGCAGCAGCGACCAAGCGCGGTATACCTGCTCAGCCAACATCAAGCGCACCATTACATGCGGCAGTACACAACCAGAAAGTGCGATTTTGTGTAGCGCGCTTTGTTTGATCTCCACCGCGAGCCCATCGGCGCTGCCGATGATGAAGCATGGGCTGATGCCATTTTGCATCCAATCACCCATCCAGCGCGACAGCATCGGTGTGGTGAGGGGTTTGCCTTTTTCGTCACACACGATTGGCGTGGCACCTTTCGGCATGGCGGCGCGGATTCGTTCCGCCTCAAGCGCGAGCACCCGGTGAGTCGTCTTGCTGGTGCGGTTTTCCGGCTTCAACTCAATGATCTCGACGCGGGCCTCCGGCGGCATCCGTTTGGTGTATTCCTCGATACCAGCGTTTACCCAAGGCGGCGGCTTATGTCCAAGCGCAAGAATATAAATCTTCACGATGGCCCCTTGAAGACAAAGCACCGATTTGCAAACATAAAACGCAAAACACTAAATAGGACGGCCTTTCCCAAGCGAAAATGGTTGGAGGCCCGCGCCGCTACTAGACCCAAAAATCACGCATTTTTCTTTTTTGCCGCTTTGACAACCGGTGTTTTGACCGTCGGCACTTTGGTCGCGACCTTCTTCACCGCAGCTGCTTTTACAGCGACCGATGCAGGTTTCTTCGCGGCCACTTTTCTTCTGACAGTGTTGGCGACAGGCACCTTTGCCGCAACCGAAGATTTCGCAGATTGCCTCTTTTCCGCTACTTTCTCTACACCGGCCATCACTTTCTTCACCGCTGCTTTTTTTGCAACGGGTTTCTTTTTGTCGGCGAGTTTCTTCGGCTTAGCACCGGCTGGAGGTTTTGCAGCCTCGGCCATCTCACGCACTTGTCGCTTTGGCTTTGGAAACTCAAGCGTTCCGTCTAACCACAATTCTTCGAGCTTGTAATAGTCTCGAATCGCCGGCTGCATAATGTGGACAACAGCATCACCGCAGTCGACTAACACCCACTCTCCGGATTCTTCACCCTCGGAGCCATAAACTGCGTAACCCGCCTCGCGCACTTTATCGATGACATTGCTAGCCAGCGCCCGCGTCTGTCGATTGGAGTCTGCGCTCGCAATGGCGACATAATCAGATACCGATGTGATGTTAGCCACGTTGATGACCTTGATGTCTTTCGCCTTGATGTCCTCAAGTGCGTCGATGATGATTTCAATAAGCGTAGGTTTGGTTTTTTTAGCCAAGACGAGTTGTCTCCTCAGAGATAGAGTTGGTGATGCTGAATATAGTCGTAAACCGCAACCGGCACCAAAGCGCGCACGGATTCGCGAGATTCTCCTGCGGCCTGTAGCAACGCGCGAATCTTTGTGGAGGAAATGTCAGGCGGGGAACAGTCCACAACTTCGTGTTGTACTGGCGTGCGCGGTAACGTGATTTCCTCACCGGCACGCCGAACAACCGCAAATCGAACCAGTTGGGACAACACGAAGGGCTCCTGCCACGTATCGAGTTTTGCGAATGCATCACCGCCGAGCAGCCAAACAAACTTTTCAGCGGGGAAGTCGCGCTTTAATTCACGTACCGTATCCACCGAATACGTCGGACCACCGCGCGACACTTCGCGGTCGTCTACGGTGATGTTTGGTAACGCAAGTTTCAGCATTGCGATGCGATGGCGCGACGGCGCATACGGCATCCGCGCTTTTTGCCAGGCGTTGCCGACTGGGATAACCAATGTTCGCGTCGGCTGTAGCTGGGTAATTGCTGCTTCCAACATTGCGACATGACCATTGTGAACAGGGTCAAAACTGCCGCCAAAAATCAAGGTTTCATTCATTGTAGCGTTGCGTCTGGTTAAAACGGCCCGCACGTTTAACGAACGGATAAGCCCTACTTGAGCGCACGATATTCCGCAGCGTGCGCAACGATACCTGTGCAGTCGCGGCAACCAGAAACCTCCAATGGCTAAGCTCGTTTGCCGTTAACTCGACACGCCCCCAAACCTGGCGTGGCCGATTGACCCATAAGTGTCCGCCATCGGCGTAATCGACCAACGGCAAAGTGGGTAATGTCAAGGTGCCACCGCTGCATGTCAGAAGAAGCTGCGGGGTTGGCATCAGGTGCGGACCTCGCCGTGTCCTCTGACAATCCACTTCAACGATGTCAGCCCCTCAAGACCAACCGGACCACGCGCGTGTAACTTGTCAGTGGAAATGCCGATTTCCGCCCCCAACCCATACTCAAAACCATCTGCAAATCGTGTTGAGGCGTTGACCATCACCGACGCCGAGTCCACTTCCCGTAGGAAGCGCTCCGCACGCTCGTCGTCTTGCGTAATGATTGCGTCCGTGTGGGCTGATCCGTACTGCGCAATGTGATCCATCGCCGCGTTCAGGCCGTCAACAATTCGTATTGCAATAATCGGTGCTAAGTACTCCGAGTACCAGTCTTGTTCCGTTGCCAGTGTGGAGCTGATGCCGATACTTGCAAGAATTGCCTTGGTCGCTGGGCAGACCCGCATTTCGACAGATTTTGCGGCGTAGATTCGCGCAATCGCCGGCAGAAAAGCCCCTGCAATTTGGCGGTCAACCAGCAATGTTTCCATGGTGTTGCAGGGAGAATAACGCTGCGTTTTGGCGTTGTCGGCGATGCGTGTTGCCATGTCCAGATTTGCCGCACCATCCACATAAACGTGGCAGACACCATCCAAATGTTTGATCACGGGGATCTTTGCATCCGCCGCGATTCGCGATGTCAGGCTCTTGCCGCCGCGGGGAATCAACACATCGATCACACCGCGCATATTTAGCATCTCGCCAACCGCCGCTCTGTCGGTTGTGGTCACCAGCTGAATTGCGGTGTTTGGCAACCCCGCTGCCTCTAGACCAATCAACATTGCAGCGTGAATCGCACGGTTGGAGTGGATGGCTTCGGAGCCGCCGCGCAAAATACAGGCGTTGCCACTTTTCAGGCACAACGCGGCAGCGTCCGCCGTGACGTTCGGCCGCGATTCATAGATCATGCCAATCACACCGAGCGGCACCCGCATATGGCCGACGTCTATACCGGAAGGACGGCGCACGGTGGCGGTCATTTCACCTATGGGATCGGGTAACGATGCGACTTGGCGAAGGCCCACGGCCATGGCATCAATGGACTGTGGAGAAAGCACCAACCGATCAACAAAGGCGGCATCATGGCCATTTCGGCGAGCTTCGCTGACATCAATCGCATTGGCTACCATGATCTGCGTTTGCTGGGCGAGAATGGTGTCGGCAGCTGCATTCAGAGCCATGTTCTTGGCCGCAGCCGAGGCGCACGCGATCACCCGCGCGGCGGCTTTTGCCTGTGTACCAACCTGGCGCATATAGCTGACAACGTCAGCAGTGGATTCGGCGGTCGAAACACTGTTCATTTTCTGACAAGCTTAGTTCTGCGGCATATGAATTGGCAGCCGCGCGCCAGCCAAACCACAGCAAAACTGTAGCAACGCATCCCATACATCATGTTGATTCACGCCTTTGATCATGCGGTCAATAAGGGCGGCTTGCAGATTGAGCCGCACCAAACTTCCTGCGGTATGTTTGCGAGCGAGTTTCTCGATTTCGCGCGCTTTGGAGGGAAACGGCTGGCGTCCGGCCTTGGTCACACCCAGTATACGCAGCAACAGGCGCAGCTCACTGGCCAGCATCCACAAAATCAGCGGGGGCGGTTCACCCTCGGCTTTCAGGCCGTCGAGCATTTTTGCGATGCGCGACGCATCGCCGGCGTGAATTGCCGCCACCAAGGTTGCGGTCGAGTAGCGGGAGACATTGGCGATGCTGTCTTGCATCATCGCCAGCGAGACTTCTCCGGGCGGATAAAGCAAGGTGAGCTTTTCGATTTCCTGTTTCGCCGCGAGTAGGTTGCCCTCAACGCGGTCAGCGAGGAAGTCCAATGCCTCGTTTGACGCGGATAAATTCGCCCGTTTCAGGCGACCGGCCAGCCAGCGTGGAAGGGTTTCTCGATCTACCGGCTGCGCTTCAATCACCGTAGCGGCGGCTTCTAGCGCCACAAACCACTTGGTTTGTTTGCCCTGCCAGTCCATGTCGGGCAGCGATACCAGCGTCAGCGTGTCGTCCGGCAATCGCTTGCAGTAGTGTTCGATGGCGGCAGAACCCTCTTTGCCGGGTTTGCCCGTCGGCACTCGCAATTCAATAAGGCGTTGCGTGGCAAACAGCGACAGCGCGCTACCGGCCGCGGCAAGTCTTGACCAATCGAAGCCGGATTCGGCGGTGAAGACTTCGCGCTCGACGTACCCCTGTTGTTTGGCCAGCTCGCGCAAACTATCGCAGGCCTCCAATGCGCCGAGCGGATCTGCGCCGTAGACGACATAAAGCGGCTGCAAAGACTTAGGCGGTCGGTCGAGAAACTGTTCAGCGGTAAGGCGCATCGCGAACGACTAGGTCTTTTTTTACGGCGATCATGCGACGCAATATTTGTCCGGTCGCATCGCGCTCCATATCTTGAAAGAGCATGGCCTCTTCCTGTTGTTTGGCAATGACGCGCGTGTCGTCATAGGAGAAGGTTCGCTTAAGCAAAATTTCGCTCGTTGGGATAATTACCTGACCTTTGGCATCAACAAATTGATAGGTCACCTTCATGCGTAGCTCGTATTCACGAACTCGCCCCGCACCCGACAGGGAGAGAATCTGCCGGTCGCGCCGTTCCTCAATAATCGTCAGCGCCGCTTCCGCATCCTTGGCGTTACCGACCACTTTGGTTTTAGAGTCGGCGAGGTCGCGCCGCACCAGACCTGCCACTACCGAGTTGCTGCGTGAGGTCACGTGAATAGTGTTGTAGGGCAATTCATAGGAACCACGCAGGGTGAAGCCGCACGCGCCAAGCAGTGAGGTTAGTACGACTGCGGCAAACGCTCTAGACGACGACATTGATCAGCCTTCCCGGAACCACGATGAGCTTTTTGATAGGCTTTCCCTCGGTGTGCTTGGCGACACTGGCGTCGGCGAGCGCCAACGCCTCGATCGACTCTTTTGAGGCCGACCTCGGCACACAAATTTGTCCCCGCAGTTTGCCGTTGACTTGGATGACCAGCTCGATTTCATCTCGCTCCAGCGCGACCGAATCGGCTTCTGGCCATGGTGCGTCGATGATTTCGCCGTGTGACGACACAAATCCCAACTCATTCCAAAGTTGCCAGGTGATGTGCGGCGCGATTGGATAGAGCATTCTCAACAATATCGACAAACCTTCAAACCGTGCAGCCGCCCAATCCGTGCCCGGCTCGGCCCTGCTGTCTTCGAGTGCATTGAGCATCTTCATGCTGGCAGAGACAACGGTGTTGTACTGCAGCCGCGCGTAATCATGGTTGGCCTGCGACAAAATCGTGTGAATCTCAAATCGCAACTTCTTTACCCCCGGCGCTGCGTTGACAAACTCAAGAGCTGGCGGGGAGTTTGAGGCACTTTTGCTCGAAGAACCCCATGTATAAAGGCGTTTCAAAAAACGATAAACGCCCTCCGCGCCGGAGTCTGACCACGCCGCACTCATTTCGGGGGGGCCAGCAAACATCACATAGGCGCGCGCGGTATCCGCACCAAAGCGTTCGATGATGTCTTTGGGTTCGACAACGTTGTTCTTCGACTTCGACATTTTCTCCATGCCGCCCAACGAAACCGCCAGCCCATCGTCCTTTGCAACGGCTCCGGTTGGTCGGCCTTTGTCGTCGTATTGCACGGTGACTTCGCTCGGGTAGTACCAGCGTTTTTTCCCCTCGCTAGTTTGGCGATAAAAACACTCGGCAGATAACATGCCCTGCGTAAACAAATTTGTGAATGGCTCATTGAATTTCACCAGACCCAAATCAAACATGACGCGCGTCCAGAACCGCGCATAGAGCAAATGCAAAACCGCATGCTCGATACCGCCGATGTATTGATCCATCGGCATCCAGTAGTCGTTACGCGCATCGACCATCGCCGATGCGTTGTCAGGGCTACAGTAGCGCATGAAGTACCAAGACGAATCGACAAACGTGTCCATGGTGTCGGTTTCACGCTCGGCTGGTTTGCCGCACTTTGGACACACGCAATGCAGAAACGCTACGTCTTTCTTTAATGGGTTGCCGCTGCCGTCGGGAATGAGGTGTTCGGGCAGCACCACCGGCAAATCCGTTTCCGGTACCGGTACCGCACCGCAATCCGCACAATGAATGATCGGAATCGGTGTGCCCCAATAACGCTGCCGCGAAATGCCCCAATCGCGTAAGCGCCAGGTGGTTTTGCGTTCACCGCCGTGGGCTTTGGTTTGTTCGGCGACGTAATCGATAGCCTCTGTGAACGACATCCCGTTCATGGCACCGCTGTCGACACATACGCCGTGGTCCCCATAGTTGGGCTTCCAATCGTCGGTCGAGTATGGACTGCCAAGATTGATGACGGGCCTGATCGGCAGCGCGTATTTTTTGGCAAACGCAAAGTCACGCTCGTCATGCGCCGGCACACCCATCACTGCGCCGTCGCCATAGGCCATCAGCACGTAGTTGCCGACCCAGACAGGAATTTGCTCCTGGGTCAGCGGATGGGTGACGGTTAAACCGGTGGCAACACCTTCTTTGTCTTTTGCCGCCAATTCCGCTTCGGTGGTGCCGCCGTGTTTGGCACGTTCAACGAATTCGGCGACGGCCAGGCTGGACTTGGCCGCGTGCAGTGCTAGTGGGTGTTCGGGGGCAACCGCGCAAAATGTCACACCCATGATGGTGTCGGCGCGTGTGGTGAACACAAACAGTTTGCCGTCTTGAATCAGGCCGCTGCCATCGCTAATGTTGTGCGAGAACGCGAACCGAACGCCTTCAGATTTGCCGATCCAGTTTTCCTGCATGGTGCGTACTTGCGGTGGCCAGCCATCAAGTTTGTTCTTTACCGAGTCAAGCAACTCGTCGGCGTATTGGGTGATTGCCAAGTAGTAACCAGGAATTTCTTTCTTCTCGACCAGCGCACCTGATCGCCAACCGCGTCCATCAATCACCTGCTCGTTCGCCAATACGGTTTGATCAATCGGGTCCCAATTCACCACCTGCGTTTTGCGATAGGCGACGCCTTTTTCCAGCATCTTCAGAAACAGCCATTGGTTCCACTTGTAATAATCAGGCTTGCAGGTGGTGATTTCGCGCGACCAGTCAAATGCCAAGCCCAGCGGCTGCATCTGTGACTTCATCTCTGCAATATTTTGATAGGTCCACTGCGCTGGCGGTGCGCCGTTGGCACTCGCCGCGTTTTCGGCGGGCATGCCAAACGCATCCCAGCCCATCGGCATCAACACGTTGTAACCCTTCATGCGCAGGTGCCGCAACATGACGTCGTTGATGGTGTAGTTGCGCACGTGCCCCATATGCAGCTTGCCGGAGGGGTAGGGCAGCATTGAGCAGGCGTAAAATTTCGTCTTTAAGTTGCCGGCAGCATCCCTGGCATGCTCGTGCACGCGATACACATCAGCGGCCCGCCATGCAGATTGGGCGGCTGTCTCGATCAACTTGGGATCGTATTTTGCGTGTTGCATTGAATCCATTTGTGGCGCAAAAGAGTCCGTTTTTCAATCGGTCATTATACAGTCGCCCCCTGCCGCCCCCTTACTTGGGGTGATGTTTCATCGACTTGGCGAACAGCACAAACGCCGCCGACTATAATCTGTGCCAATCTTCCTGTTGTGGTCTTCGATGTTCTCCAGCGCCTCACCTGTCTCGGCAGTTTCCCCCCGTCTTCTCGAAAACCTGAACCCCGAGCAACGTCGCGCTGTCACCCTGCCGCGTGAGTCGGCGCTGGTGCTCGCCGGTGCCGGGTCGGGCAAAACGCGCGTACTGACGACACGCATTGCCTACTTGATTCAATCGGGCCAGGCTTCACCTGGGTCGATTGTTGCGGTCACGTTCACCAACAAAGCGGCGAAGGAAATGTTGACACGGCTCTCGTCGATGATGCCGATCAACACGCGTGGCATGTGGGTCGGGACCTTCCACGGTCTGTGTAACCGCCTGCTGCGCGCACATTACCGCGACGCCAACTTGCCGCAGACATTTCAGATTCTTGATTCCGCAGACCAACAGTCGGCGATTAAACGGTTACTCAAGGGGATGAACGTCGATGATGAAAAATTCAAGCCACGCGACATGGCCTACTTCATTAACGGTGCCAAAGATCAGGGGTTGCGCGCCAATATGGTTGAGGCGCGTGATGAATTTACCCGCCGCCAAGTCGAGATCTATCAAGCCTACGATGAACAGTGTCAGCGCGAGGGTGTCGCCGACTTTGCCGAGCTGCTGCTGCGTTGTTATGAGCTTCTATCAAAAAATGCGCCACTGCTAGAACACTACCGTGGACGTTTTCAGTTTGTGCTGGTGGATGAGTTTCAGGACACCAACCGGCTACAGTACCAGTGGATACAGCTTCTTGCTGGAAAAAATGCGGCAGTGTTCGCGGTTGGGGACGACGATCAATCAATCTACGGGTTTCGAGGGGCAGAGGCGGCCAACATGCGCGATTTTCAACGTGACTTTGCGCGAGGTAACATCATCAAGCTGGAGCAAAACTACCGATCACAAGGAAACATTCTCGACGCCGCGAATGCGGTGATCTCGCACAATAAAGATCGGCTCGGCAAGAACCTCTGGACCGACGAGGGCAAGGGTGAGCCGTTACGAATTTATGCGGCCGCTACGGATGGCGATGAAGCACAGTTTGTAATTGATGAGGTGAAAGCCTTGCACCGCGAGGGCAAGCATCTTTCCAATATGGCGCTGTTGTATCGATCCAACGCACAGTCGCGCGTGCTTGAGCATACCCTGTTTCGTGCGGGAATTGCCTATCGTGTTTACGGTGGCATGCGATTTTTTGAGCGCCAAGAAGTTAAACACGCGCTGGCTTATCTGCGGCTTGCGGCCAACCCGAACGATGACGGCGCATTTTCGCGGGTGGTCAATTTCCCACCGCGCGGTATCGGCGCACGTTCGGTAGAACTCATACAGGAGCTTGCGCAACGTCACAACGTCTCGATGTATGAGGCGGCACTCAACGGCATCGCCGAGGGCACCATCACTGGACGCAGCGCTTCGGCTATTGGCACCTTCCTCAAGGTTGTCGAGGGCTTGAAATCATCGTCGACTGTCGTCTCGCTCGGCGAGCTTGCGGATGAGGCAATGCAAAAGGCCAGCCTGAAGGCCCACTATCAAACTGAACGCGAGGGTGCCGACCGGCTTGAAAACCTAGCGGAATTGGTCAGCGCGTGTACACAATTCGAAGCGAGCTACGAGGGTGATGACTCGACGCTGGTTGGTTTCTTGACTCACGCCAGCCTGGAGGCGGGTGACCACGAAGCCTCAGCAAGTGATGATGCCTTGCAACTGATGACCGTACACGCGGCAAAAGGCCTTGAGTTTGATCATGTGTTTCTTGGCGGCTTGGAAGAAGGCTTGTTTCCCCACGAGAATTCGATGAATGACTTTGCCGGCGTCGAGGAAGAGCGGCGTTTGATGTACGTCGCCATCACACGTGCAAGAAAACGGCTCTACCTTTCGTATGCTGGTCAGCGCATGTTGCACGGTCAGACGCGTTATGGCATCGTCTCGCGTTTTCTTGACGAAATTCCGCCAGCGTTGTGCAAGTGGATCGTGGTGCCGGACAGACAAGCCGCCTATGGGGGAGGAACCGGAGTCGGGAGGGGCGTGTCTGTCGGCAAAGGTTACGCTGGTGCGGGTGGCTGGGAAAAGTTCGGTGCCCGGGGCTCTTACTCAGCAGAGATGCGTGGCGGTGGCCAAGTGTATACCGGCTTCAAGCAAAACATCGTCAAGGATGAAAATGCCGCCGAGTACGGGCGCGAAGGCGCACCAGACACCTCACGTGCAAACTTTGAAACCGCCCGTAGCGATGCGCACCCGTTTCGGGTGGGGCAAACCGTGGCGCATGCAAAATTTGGTGAGGGTGTCGTCTTATCGTTCGAAGGCCGCGGTACTGACGCAAGGGTGCAAGTGAAGTTCCGTGCAGAAGGCACCAAGTGGTTATCGCTGCAATACGCCAAACTGACCGCAGTCAATTAGTGGAGTCGCCTATTTACCGGCTTTTTCAAGCCAAACGGTCTGAAAACGCCCGTCTTTACTAGAGTTTTGATCGTGACAGGACGGTTTCAGGAAATTAGTGCAACAGCTGCTGAACAACTTCAGCCCATGCTTGGTTGGGTGTTTTCTAACCAAGACACTCACGCGGTCGATTGTTGAGTTTCTCGGTGATCTCGTCGAGCTGTGCCTGTGTGTACTTTGCCAAATTCGTCCCCTTCGGTAAGTATTGCCTAAGCAGTCCGTTGGCGTTCTCAATGGCACCCTTTTGCCAAGGACTATGCGCGACAGCGCAGGTATCGACTTCCACAGGGCGCTGGTCAATGGATACCCCGCCTGACAGGCGCACCTTGCACTCTGGCAGCGTGAGCTTGCTGTGCGGACGCCGCTTGTCGTGATGCTGGCGTAGTCCCTCTTGTGTCAGTATCGCTTTGAGGGCGTTGCGCGGCATGACCTACAGCGCCTGATAGATGGTTTCGTGGCAGATTTGCATCAGTCGATTATCGGCAAAATCGCGCTTGAGCGCTTGGGATACCTGCTGGCGGGATAGCCCCGCTTTCAGGTAGCAACAGACTTGATCCCAGAGCGGGCCGTCTGCGAGTTTCCGAGGTCGCCTGCGCCGCTTGCCAGCATCAGCGGCTTGAGACTGTGCCCAATCGGCGCGATAGCCAACCTCGGCAACATCGTGTTGCCGATTCTCGCGACTGTCCGAGGATGGCGCAAAACTGACCTAAAGCGCAATCTGCGCCGGATCCCTGCCCATTGCCAACCCTCGACTAATCTCTTCTCGAACCGCTACATCCTTCGTCTTATACCAACCGACCGCACGTTTCATCGCAACACTCCTTTGTAGACTTCACAAGATTGTGTTGCACTAATTAATTGAAACCGTCTCAACTGATTTAGCACTAGGGTTGCCAGCCCCTCAGCCGATATAATGTGCGATTACGTTTTCCGCACTGCTATGAACACGTTTTCTGACAACAAGTCCACCGTTGCCGCATTGTTTGAAGACGCGCTTTTCTCCGCGTTTCCGGCACTCAAGGACGAAAGCCCGCGCTTTGAAGTCACGGTAGAAAAGCCGAAGAATCCCGACCACGGCCACTTTGCCGTGAATAGTGCGTTGCAGCTGGCGAAAAAACTCGGCAAGAGGCCGCGCGACATTGCCGAAGCATTGGTCGCCGCTCTGCCGGCATCGCCCCTTCTCGCGTCGACACCCGAAATCGCCGGGCCCGGCTTTATCAATGTACGCTTGTCGCGCAACGCCGAAACCCGCATCGTTAACATCGTCCACGAACTTGGTGACGCCTTCGGTCACAGCAATGTGGGCAACGGCGAGAGTGTCATGGTTGAATTTGTTTCTGCCAACCCGACCGGCCCACTACACGTGGGACATGGTCGCGGTGCGGCGATTGGTGACACGTTGTCGCGGCTACTGCGTTCACAAGGCTACCAGGTCACTCGCGAGTTCTATTACAACGACGCGGGCGCGCAAATAAACAATCTGACAGCCTCGGTGATTGCACGGCTGCGAGAACGCGCCGGTATCGACGCACCATTTCCGGAGGACGGGTATCGCGGCGACTACATTTTGGAGATTGCCGAACGTTATGCGCTGGAAAATCCGGCAGACGCAAAAGGCGAAGATACCGATGCCGTGCGCAAGTTTGCCGTCGCAGCGTTACGCCACGAGCAGGACCTCGATCTACGCGCATTTGATGTTCAGTTCGACAGCTACTTTCTTGAATCCTCACTTTATGCCGATGGCTTAGTCGAGAAGACAGTCAACCAACTGATCGCCAATGGCCACACTTATGAAGAGGGCGGTGCGCTTTGGTTGAAGACAACAAAATGGGGAGATGACAAAGATCGTGTGATGCGCAAGTCAGACGGCACTTATACCTACTTCGTGCCAGATATCGCCTACCACGTCAGCAAATGGCAGCGCGGCTTCACACGCGCCATCACCGAGTTAGGTGCCGACCATCACGGATCGTTAATGCGCGTCAAAGCGGGTTTACAAGCGATGCAGCTCGGCGTGCGCGGAGGGTATCCCGACTATGTGTTGCATCAGATGATCACGGTGATACGCAGTGGCGAGGAAGTGAAAATCTCCAAGCGCGCGGGCAGCTACGTGACCCTGCGCGATTTGATTGATGAAGTTGGACGCGACGCAACACGATATTTCTTTATCATGCGCAAGTCAGACTCGCAACTGACCTTCGATATTGATCTCGCCAAGAGTCACTCAGAAGACAATCCGGTTTATTACGTGCAATATGCACACGCGCGCATCTGTCGCGTGCTCGAGCAGTGGGGCGGGGAGATTTCCAGCCTAGCGAATGCGGAGCTGTCGCCACTCGTTTCACCCTACGAATCTGAATTAATGCGCGCGCTTGCCGACTTCCCCGAGACGCTGGCGTTGGCCTCGCGCGAGTTGGCTCCACACATTGTCACCAATTATTTGGGTGAGCTAGCCGCAAAGTTACACACCTACTACAATGCCGAGCGGTTTTTGCTTGACGACGAGCCGCTGAAGCTGGCGCGCTTGTCACTTATCGTTTCCGTACGCCAGGTGCTCAGAAATGGCCTTTCTGTGTTGGGCGTATTCGCACCGGAGAAAATGTAGCCATGCCAAATGATATGAGACCCAGGGCACCAAGCCGCAGCGGCGCGGGTGGCGGCGGATCTAGGCGAGCCGGCATGAACCCATTGTTCGCCGGTATCATCATTGGCCTGTTGCTCGGTATTTTCTTGGCGCTCGGTGTGGCCATCTGGCTAAACCGCACCTCAAACCCGTTTGTTGAAAGGACCAAGCCGGTTGAGTCCTTGCCCGCCCCGAAGTCGCCAACGCCACCGCCGGGCAGCGCAAAGGCCGACCCGGCGAATCCCGACAAGCCGCGCTTTGAGTTTTATCAAATCTTACCCGGCGAAAAAGAGCCATCGAACAAAACAGCAGCCGATACACCAGTCGGGAAAGAGTCGTCTAAAGATGCTGCCAAAGAGGCGTCTAAGGAGGTGCCGAAGGATTTCACGAAGGACCCAGGCAAGGAAGCCGCTGCTGCGAAGTCGTTGAACGAAGTCGTCTACTTACAGGCCGGTGCTTTCCAGAGTGAAACTGACGCGGAAAATCTAAAAGCCAAAATTGCATTCGCCGGATTTGAAGCCTCGGTGAAGCCAGTCAACGTCGCGGGCAAAGGCACGTTATTCCGTGTGCGGCTAGGCCCATACAAGAGCCAAGATGAAGTGAACAGAATAAAAAATGCGCTTTCCCAGAATGGAATTGGCGCGAGCGTCGTCAAAGCTGACTAACTTCAATTCGCCACAAGTGTTTTGCCCAAAATTAAAGGGATTACAGGAGCTGCAATGCAAATTTCTTCGAAAAAACAAGTGAACGTGATCGCGGCCACTGCTGCCGTGCTAGCCGCCACCTTTTTTCTCAGTGTGGCTTGTGCGCAAGGTTCGCGCGAGGTTTCGCTGGTCGATCCGCCGCAATCAGTGCCAAATGATGGAAAGATCGAGGTGCTGGAGTTTTTTTCGTATGGCTGCGGGGCGTGTTCGATCGTCGAGCCGCCGCTTGAAGCATGG
>JBEILF010000002.1:0-47728 GCA_040379385.1 Burkholderiales bacterium
GATCTTCTGAATGTTACCCATCGCCTTTTCTTCAATAGTGGTGAGACCGCCGGCGATGTTGCCCTTGGTCGGTTGCGATTCCGACAGGTCATCGGTCTTGTGGCGGTTGATCATGTCCTGATAACGATTGAACATGGCCATGAAGTCTTCGGCGACTTTCGGCGTACGGCAACGTGCTGCGACGACTTTTTCGCCGCCGGTGATTTCGCTGGTTTCACCAAACAACAAGGTTGAGCCGACTTCGTAGAGTTTGTCGAACGCATTGCCCACCGTGGGGTTTGCGCCGCAACCGGATGTGGTGTCTGATTCACCGCACTTTGTGGAGACCCACAGTTCGCTGATCTTGCACTCTTCGCGGTGAATTTCAGATGCGTCCTGCAAAAATTCGCGAGCTGCTTTTGAGGCACGCATGATGGTTTCATGGTCGCCGTGGCCTTCGATGCCAAAGCCAACTACCGGCTTACCCGAGGCGGCGATGCCATCCACAACACGTTTGGTCCAGCCGTCTTCAATGCCGATGACAATAACCGCGGCGACGTTCGGATTGCAGCCTGTCCCGATCAGCGTGCGGAAGTGCAGGGCCAAGTCAGCGCCGAATTGCAAACGACCGTACGGATGCGGAATGGCGAGTGTGCCTTTGATGTTATGGGCGACCGCCTCAGCGGCGGCATTCGACAGGTCGTCGACTGGCAGAATGATGACGTGATTACGTACACCGACGCGACCGTTGTTGCGACGATATCCCCAGAAGGTTGTGGCGGTTGAAATGACGGACATGTAAGTTCCTAAAGCGAAGATGTTGAATTTGAAAAGTCACTGGCCCTGCAGGATCATTGCCGTTCACCAACGCTTGGTCTTGATGTTATGTACGTGGGCATGTTCACCGGCCTTTATCGGCGCGACGACTTTGCCAATGTCTGTGCCGTATTTGTAGACGGTTTCGCCGACCGCCATATCCTTCAGCGCGATCTTGTGGCCGATCGGAATATCTTGCAGGGCGCGGATGGAAATTTGTTTGTCGTCGTCCATGATCCAGGCGGTCAGTTCGGTGCCAGCCTTGATGCCTTCAACGACGGCAACGGCGACGGTATCTTTGGCTTCATGTAATACAAAATGGATCATTTTTTGGGCTCCGGTCAGGGCATTTAAACGAACTGTGTCAGTGTAAGCTGGGGTCGTGCGCAAGTCAATTAGGTCATCTATATGAGTTGATAGATTTGCTGCAATTCGGCTATGATGTGCCTATGCCCGCAACCAAGCCTGCCGCTAACCCGCAAGTCCGCCAACCTGCACGGCGACAGGCGGCAGCGCGGCTGGTACCGGCCGCAGCGGGCAAACCCGGCCAGCATCCACAGTTGGCGCGCGGGGCAGTGCTTGATGTGCCGCTCTACAAGGAGGTCAAGCGCCTGATGACAGAGGCGGTGAGTTCCGGTGATTGGCAGCCCGGTAGCGTAATTCCGGCCGAGTGGGCGTTGGCAGAACGTTTTCACGTCGCCGTGGGAACGGTCCGCAAGGCGGTTGATGAGTTGGTGGCAGAGAACATTCTTATTCGTCAGCAGGGGCGCGGCACGTTCGTTTCGGCGCACAATCGCGAACGCCTGATGTTTCATTTCTTTCATATTGTCCGGCGCGACGGTGAAAAATTGCAGCCAGAAGTGCGCATGTTGAGTTTTCGCAATGCAAAGGCCGATGCGGATGAGGCGGCGCAACTAGGCCTCGCCGTCGGCGCGCCGGTCTTCCGCATTCGGAATCTGTTGACGCTGTCCGGCAGACCGATCATCTTCGACACCATTACGGTGGCGAGGGCGCTGCTGCCGACGCTGACGCAGTCGCAGTTTCAAAACCGACCAAATACGATTTACCATCTCTATCAGACTGAGTTTGGCGTCACAGTAGTTCGAACCGCCGAACGGCTACGCGCCACGCTGGCAGATGCCGAAGCCGCCGCGCTACTCAAGATCAAGGAGCACGCACCGGTGTTGGAGATCCGACGCGTGGCGATGAGCTTCGACAACGCGCCGGTGGAGTACCGGCGCTCCCTAGTCAACACGGCGGACTACGAGTACTTGAGTGATCTTTCCAAAGGTGGCTGAGTTCGATCTGCCCGCGCTGCTGGCGCGTTATCTGTCCGACATGCGACGCGACGCTTTTGTGCCAGGACTCGACAAGCGCCTGCTAGACGATGTCACGCGGTACTATGATACTGAGAAGCGCGAGTCAATTATCATGTGGCATAGTTTTGGCGCGTCCGACGCAGCGGCGATCGTTGCGCGCGAGCTAGCCTACTTCGCCGCGACACCGAGTTTCACGTGGAAGGTCTACGCTGATGATGCACCCGACAATTTGTCGTCCATCCTGCTCGCGGCGGGGCTAAAGGTAGAAGCTGATTGCTCGCTGATGGTACGCGCGGTGGTCGAGGTGGTTAACGACGCCGCGCTTGGCAGACGCGCGGCGAACACTCCGCTGACGATACGAATACTTGAATCGCGCGAAGACATCGAATACTTGCGGACCGTGTGGCAGGTAGAACATCCGCGCCAAAACGATCCGTGGCTAGCTGTGTTAGCCGACGCGTTGGTGGTGCACCCAACTTCGTTAAAAATTGCCATCGGCATGGCGGACAACGCACCGGTAGCGTCGGGATACATCATTGTCGATCCGCGTGGCGTATTTGCGTATCTTGGTGGCGGGGCGACAATCCCCAGCTATCGTGGGCGTGGCGCTTATGCAGCGCTTACGCTGTTCCGTGCGCAACTGGCCGCCGCAGCGAATGTGCAGTACCTTGCCGTAGAGGCTAATGCGCAAAGTGCGCCGATACTGGCAAGGTTAGGGTTCCGCACGTTAACGACACTGCAGCACTTCGTGAAGAGCTGAAAAGCCCCGTCTAACAGGGGATTCCGAGCGCTTGTGGCTGCAAATGCGCGGGGGCGCGGGTGCCGTCGAATGGTGCCGTGCTACCCGGAAACCGATACTTGCGCCAAACCAGCGTCAACAATAATGTTCTGCCCAGTGATGCCATCGGCATCATCGGAGGCAAGGAATAACGCTGTCCGTGCAACATGACTGGCATTGAGGCGGTACTTCAAACACTGGAAATCCAGGAACTGGCGATCCGTGTCGGCATCGCGCCACAAGGCCTGCTGGCGGTCGGTCACAATTGCGCCGGGCACCAATGCGTTGACCCGAATATTTTTGTCACCGAGCTCACGAGCGAGGGTACGTGAGAGCCCGGAGATTGCCGCT
Organism: Burkholderiales bacterium; assembly: GCA_040379385.1. Lineage (GTDB taxonomy): Bacteria > Pseudomonadota > Gammaproteobacteria > Burkholderiales > Usitatibacteraceae > UKL13-2. The sequence goes on from JBEILF010000002.1 coordinate 3,244, forward strand.
TTTGATGTCGTGTAGCCAATCAAATTTGCCCGGCCGCGCATCCAAGACACTGAGCCTAGATTAATGATGGAGCCACCGCCCGACGCAGCCATGCTGGGGGCGACCGCCTGAATTGCAAACACGTGGTGTTTGAGGTTCACTGCAAGACAGTTGTCCCAATAATCTGGTGTCAGTTCTTGCAGCGAATGCCGCTGGTCGTTTCCGGCATTGTTGATCAGTACAGTGATTGGGCCGAGTGTCGCCGCGATAGTTTTCAGCGCAGCTTGATAGCCAGCGATGTCGCGCACATCGCTGATAACGAAAGTAGGTTTGTGTGTCGCTCCGGCGAGCTTTGTGACTAACGCTTCACTGGCTGCTTTATCGATATCACTAAACGCCACCTTGGCGTGTTGCGCCACAAAATGCTCGACAAGCGCCGCACCAATACCGGAACCGCCGCCGGAAATGAACACCACGCGGTCTCGAAGACTCGGAAAAGTAGCGGCGTTCACTCTTGGGGCGATTTCACTCATCTCGCTTATCTGCGTCATCTGGCTCAGTTCAATCGACGTAAAACGGTTCGGCTTTGCCACCAGCAGCGCCAGTATCGCCGAGGCCGAGATGTACTGCAAACAGACCACCGGAGTGTGGGTACATGGCCAGCTCTTCTGCAGACGCCCCTTCACGCGCGGTGGTGATGTACATGGTTTTGTAGTCCGTACCTCCAAACGTCGCCATCGTGGTGCGCTTTGCCGCGACCATGATGGCCTGGCGCATCGCGCCGTCGGGCGAGTAACACTCGACCCGTCCCCCCTCGTAATGCGCGCTCCAGTAGTTGCCATCAAGGTCGATTGTGGCACCATCGGGACGACCGGCATAGCCGGGTTTGGCTTTGTCGGCGTCGCAAGTGAAAAAAATCTGACGTTCGCCCACTTGCCCTTTTGCCGCATCAAACGGAAATCGGTAGGCGATGTGGGAAGGTGTGTCGGATTGGTAGACCACCCCGCGCGTAGGATCAAACGCCAAGCCGTTGCTGACCTTTACCCCCAGCCCACTTTCCGGGCCCCACGCGGTCTGCACCTTCCCTTTAACCAGCACAAACATCGCGGCGATTGCCTCGGTGCGTGGCTCGTACATCGCGCCCGCCCAAAAGCGGCCGGCCTCATCACACTTACCATCGTTGAAACGCATGTTGGTCGTGTCATATGGCGCATCGGCAATTTTTTGGCCGATGCCGATATTGGTATCAAACGCATAGAACCCGTCACGACATGCGGCGATAAGCCCTCCGGCTTTCCGCAATGCGATACAGCCCGGCTCGGTCGGGGCGGGCCAAGCTTGGTTGGTGCGCAGTGCAGGGTCAAATCGGTTGATGGTTTTACCGCTGATATCCACCCAATACAACACGTGTTCTTGTGGATGCCAGAGTGGACACTCACCGAGTTGTGCGCGACCGTCAAACACCAACTCAGCCCTTAATGGCGGCTTCATACGGGATCCACCGTGATAGTCATGCTGATATCAAAACTATCACCGCGCCCAATCAGCCGTGTGCCAGTGTTCGCGATCCCTTTTGCGGCGAGTGCGAAGGCGTTATTAACATTTGACACTGGTTCAAGTGCCAGGAAGTTGCGACCGTCGTTGGGCGCAAAACAAACAATGTTGTTGCACGCGCTGCTGGCGGTGACGATGGTGCGGTGTGTGGCATAGGTAAGTACCGCACGGCGCGACCAGCCGACAAAACAGTTATCGACCTTCCAGTCAAACACGCCTCGCGCCTTGGAAAAGTCAGCATTGGTTGGCGTAGGTACAAGTTTAGTGGGGAGCTTGTCCTCGCCCATTTCCCAAACACCCGTCCAATCGGATTGCAGGGTAGTCGTTGTGTCGATTGGGAAAAATGGATGAAAGCCGAGACCCACCGGCATCGGTTGCGTGTCCAGATTGGTTGCGCGGATCGCCAACGCGACAGCGTTGTTGGTGATAGAAACTGTTTGTTCGACTTCGAAGGCAAACGGCCAGTCGGCATCTGGCGTGTGTTTGTACGTGAGCACCGCTAGTTGTTTATTCTCGTTGTTGATTTGCCAGGCACGTTGCCAGCCCACACCGTGGATGGCGTGCGGTTCATTCGGGAAATTTGGCCGCAACTGGTAGGTTTTGTCTCGTACCACTAACTTGCCGTTGCCGATACGGTTGGAATATGGCACGAGTGGATAACAGCACATCTGCCGTACGGCGGATGCCGCCACTGCTGCCTCAGGCGTCTTTCGCAAAACATCTATGCCCCTCCAGGTCAAACGCGATATCGCAGCGCCGATGTGCGGCTGAATAACGATTTCGAGCTCGGACAGTACAAGTCGGATCGGTTTTGGGCTAGGCTGCATAGACGTGATTTTGTCGCCGCAAATACCGCTCATCTGTGGCTCGATGACGGGACTCGGCAATACGTCGTCCATTGTTTGCCCTTGCGGATCTGTCTATCTTCCAAGCGCAATTGGCGCTTGGCTCTATTCCCGCAGCAAAAGTCACTGCACACAGCCGACTGAGGCTCTCGTAAGCACGAAACGGCTAGACTCCGGTTGGGCTGTGATTGATCCAACACGTACCGCCGGAGGAGATACTGTTAACTCGGGCGAAGCCGATCCATCAACCGTTGCCGAGCTATCGAACCGCTCCGTAGAACCATACGGGGGCGAAAGCTTCGCCATTCTATTGGTGCCAGTCAGCGGTGCCCCAATGGGAAAACGCTGCATCGGTACATTAAATCCCGGTGCACCTGATACAAAGTCAGACAAGACAAAGGCTCCGGTGCCCGCATTCGACACATTGATTGACAATTCTGAGCGCGCTAAAGCTGCCTGCGCGCCTACCGGAATCTCCAAGCTCAAGCAGACCCGCGTGTCGTTTCCAAGTCTTGTCGCAGCAGGGTATAGAGACCCGCCGTCGGCAAGTTGCTGAACAGTTGAAATTATCGGCTGCCCACATGAAGAACCAGCGCGTTCAGTCTTCATTGCTGCCTGCGGTTCGTAAATCTCGAACGTGGCACAGCCAGAAAGCAAGACGGATATCGCCACAGCTAGGCTGGCGAGCGGAGCAACGCCAAATGCGTGAAAGAAGTAGAGTTTCGACGCCACTATTCAGTCCCCGCCAACTGCTTAATGATGGACTTCGCCAAGTTCTCGTTGATTTCAGTATCAGATCGCGCCTTTTCATCTACGCGACCAACAGCTCTTCCACCTTTCGGATATAAGGCACTTCCCGCGACTGAATATCCTTTAGAAGATCAAGTAGGTTCTCGGTCAGCTCGCGCTTGGATGTCGCCTGCGTGTGATAGTCAGGAAGCTGGTTGAGAAAGCCGATGTAGAACTTCCCTTCGCGCCAATACGTGTAACTCATGGTCTTCATGGTCGAACCTCCTTTTGCCGCAAAAGTATAACCCGCCAGTAGTGACAGCTCGCCCAGTCTCACTCATCCCTGCGCTCGCTAAACACCTTGTAGTGCTTGCGAGCCAACCCGCGCAACGATCCATCTGCGTCAAGCGTGACGGCGTTATTCATCACACAAGGTGCTGATGTGGCTTTGCCGAACACCCAGGCTGTTTCAACTGGTGCCACAAGATCAATTTCGCCGGTGTGTTGAACAGCGCGCCCAAGACACAAGACGTGTCCTTCGCGGCCAAATACAGCGAAGCGGTCGAGTGGCCGTGTCACGGTTTTGACCGATCCGCCAGCAATCCATTCACCGGTCTCGATATCCACCCAGTTCTCACCTGCCGGGAAATAGACTTGTGTGCTGCCGCCGGCGGCGATGATCGGCGCAAACAAAAGTGCATCGCCAAACAGATACTGTAGCTCGAAACAGCGTGCCAGTCGATCGTTGGGGAAGGCTAATGGCATCGCGCGCATCAGCGGCATTCCTGTCGCTGCGGCCTGGGCTGCGGCACCGGCAATATAGGGAATCAGACGGTAGCGGAACGCCAGCAACTTCTTGGCGATCTCCAACGTGGCGTCACCCAATGCCCATGGCTCTCGTTCGCCGATGCCGTGGTAACGGAAATGTGAAGAGAAGATGGCGTTGGCAGTCCAGCGCAAATAGAGCTCAGCATCCGGCTGCTCCGCGCCATAAAAGCCGCCGACATCGGTGGCGTAAAACGGCACGCCACTCATGCCGTAGCCCAAGCCGGCGCGAATACTCGCTGCCATCGCCTCCCAGTCCGTTTGTGGATCGCCGCCCCACTGCATGGGATAGCGCTGCGAGCCGATGAAACCATCGCGCCCCCACACCATCGCCGCACCGCGTCCATGCGTGTCGTTGTATCGTTGACTGGCTTCATAAACCGCGCGGTTATACAACAGCGGATAGACGTTATGCAGGTGCCGCCCGGTATCGCCATTGGAGGCGACCATGTCTGGTTCGACTTGTTCACCAAAGTCGGTCTTCATTACGTCCACGCCATCGTCGAACAGTGCGTTGTGTCGGTCGCCCCAGTAGCGGCTGGCGTCGGGATGGGTGAAATCGAGAATGCCCGATGGCGGGAGTGGTGTCAGAACGGGGCCAAACGGATTGTCGGTGGGGTCTTTTACCCAATCAAACACGGCTGCGCGACCGTCGACATCTTTCAGTAACCAACCTTTTGCCTCGAGCTGTTTGAATAGCGGGTTGTAAATGGAAACGTAGGGGTACTCCCAAGCGCAGACTTTCAGGTTGTAAGCTTTCAACGCAGCGAGGGTCTTCTTTGCGCTGTAGTCACCGGTGAAACGGCTTGGGTCCCACTCAAAACAGAAACGTGTTTTCACATCCCATGCGGCGCGGCCATCGAGTGTGATCACATCACACGGCACTCGGCGGCGGCGCACCTCGGCGGCGGCGTCAATCGCTTCTTGCGGTGTGCGGTAGTAGGCGCGTGACAACCACATGCCATAACTCCACAGCGGTGCCGGTGCAGGATGCCCGGTGAGTCCGGCGTAGTACGAAATAATCTCGGCGGGTGTGCCGGCGAACAAGAATAAGTCGAGGGTGTCGTCGTCAACTTCTGCGATATAGCTACGATGGGACCACTGCGGGTAACCAGCACCGTGGCGTACTGTTCCCGTGGAGTGAATCAGCATGCCCCATCCGTCCGGGGTCCAAAAGAACGGAATATTCTTGTACGACAGTTCCGTATTCACTCCAAGCGCATCTTCGGTGCGTCCGCGCACAAGTTGCCCGCGTTTGTTGAGCGGCCCGAATTTTTCTCCAAAACCATACAGCGCGGTGTCGCTCTCTAGTGCCAGCGATACACACCACTTGCCGCCGCTGATGTCGTGGCCGAAAGCGGGGATACGGGTTCGACCGCGGAAGTGTTGGTCGGTAATGGAGCCGACGAGCGGCTGACCTCCACGTTCGAGCGTCATGCGCAGTGGCGACTTGTATAGCTTCAGCGTCAGATCGGCAAACATAACGTCCCAGCCGGTGTCGGTTGCCACCACGTCAAGTTTCCCCTCGGCGTTGGGTTTGACCAACAGACCGTAATCGGGTCGCTGGGTGTTGCCAAGCTGCAAGCGAAGCGTTCCGGTACGGTGGGCCGATAGCGTGATGTTGGTGTCGCCTGCTTGGAAGAAAAGCGATGACTCGCTGCACGCAACGAGGGCCAGCTCAGTGACGACGTTGTATGCCGCGCGGTTGAAGGCTTGCGTTGGCGCGATGCTTTGGTTGGCTTGGTTCATTCAATGCTCTTTAAAACTCTAATATTGACGGGCGCTTCCAAGCATTTTCGCCTGAAAAGTGCCGTGGATGCTGGCGTTTATGCTTGCTTGGTTGGACCCTTGAAATGTCTCGCGTCCCTCCTGCATCTATCCCGCTACTATCCTTTGACGCCGCCGGAGGTCAATCCACTCACCACGCGCTCCTGAAAAATCAAGATCACCAACACCACCGGGATCATCGCAATCACCAGCGCGGCTGAAATGGTCGGCCACGGGAAGGAGAATTCACCCTGATACATTTGAATACCAACCGGCAAGGTGCGGTAGGCGGCGGCGGAGTTAAACGATAGCGCCAACAAAAATTCATCCCATGCGTTTACGAACGCCAGAATGCCTGCGGTGAAGACTCCGGGGGCGGCCAACGGTACGACGATTCGCCACAACGCTCCCAGTCGTGTGCAGCCATCAATCATGGCGGCATTTTCTAGGTCACGCGGGATGTCTTGGAAAAAACTCACCAACACCAGTGTGCAAATCGGCAGGTTCAATACGGTATACGGCAATACCAGCGCCCAATAACTATTCAGTAATCCGAGACCGCGCATGATTTCGAACAGCGGCACCATCAATGTCACCAGCGGGAACATCGAGACGGCGATGATCGAGGTGAGAATGGTGCTGCGGTACTTGAGGTTGAGCCGTGCAATGGCGTACGCAGCGAGTGCACTAATAAATAGCGAAAGTGCCATCGCTGAAAGCGCAACGATGGCGCTATTGAGCAGGTAGTGAGGCAGTGGTTGATCACGAAACGCGGCGATGAAGTTGTTCAAGGTTGGTGAATGCGGAATCCACGTGATGGGTTTTGCCGTCAGCTCGATTTCTGACTTAAAGGCGGTAGCCAAAATCCACATTGCCGGGAAAAACCCGTTGAGAAGCACGATGCCTGCGGCGAGCCAGCGCAGCCGCTTGCCCATAAACATACCGCCGCTCGATGTGCCGCTCATGGTCGCACTCATTTGCCGTCCGCCTTCACATAACGTAGATAGATGAACGTGGTTGCCATTGATAACACAAACATCACCACCGCCAGTGCCGAGCTATAGCCGAGATCGAGATAATCGACCGCATTCATGTGGATGTACATTGCCAGCGTTTGTGTCTCCTCGCCGGGGCCAGGCATGCTGTAGGGGATGTCAAAAGACTGAATCGCGGTAAGGGTGCGGAAAATAAGTGCGACCAACATAGAAGGTACCAACAACGGCAGCGTGATGTCGGTGAACTGCCGCCATTTGCTCGCGCCGTCAACATCGGCTGCTTCGTAAAGCGACTTAGGAATTGTTTGCAGTCCGGCCAGCAAGATGAGCGCCATAAAGGACGATGTTTTCCAGATGGTGGCGATACAAATCGCCATCATGGTTAAGGTCGGTGAGTTAAACCAAATTTTTGCTGCTAGTCCGGCACGTTGCAGGAGGTCGTTAAATACGCCGTACTCGCTGTGGAAGAACCACGCGAAGATCAGGCCAACGAAGGCCAGCGGTGTCGCCCACGGCAAGAGCAACGATAGCCGAATCGGCCCGCGCCATCTAAAACGGTATATTCGCCAGCAGTGCCAAGCCTAATCCGACCACAAGAGAACCGGGCACGGTGACGAGCACGATAATCATGGTGTTTTTGGTCGCCCGCCAGAACTGTGCATCCGCCAGCAGCAGTGCGTAATTTTCCAGACCCACCCAACGCGACGGTGCGCCGGTGAGCAACCGAACGTCGTTAAAGCTGTTCCAAACCAACGTCGCAACTGGGTACACCACGATGATGGAAATAAAGACCAATGCCGGTGCCAACAACAAAACTGCGAGTGCGGTCTCGTTCATGTCAGCGAGCCGATCAAAAAGCGGTCTTTTGGGTTGTGTGTTGTTCATTGCGCGTCTGCCCGTTCCTACCCGTTGCTACCCATTGCTACCCGCGTTTAGCGTAAAGCCCGTTTGATTCGGTGCTCAATTTCGTCCAGTGCCGCGTCAGGTTTTCGTGCGCCGGCCATGACGGCATTGGTGTTCAACCGCAGTGCATCCGAGATCGGCCGATACATCGGTGTGACGGGGCGGGCGCGCGCGGTTTCAACCACCGGCAATGCATCCGCCAACCACGGGTTCACACGCAACACATCGGCGTCGGTAAATACATCGGCAAACACGGGTTGCATCGAGCCGCGAATGGCAAGTTGTTTGGCCACTTCCGGGCTCGACAACCAACGCACCAACTTAACCGTCTCGGCTTTGTTGCGGGAAAACGCAGACACCGCCCAGCTCCAGCCACCCATACACGAAACCGATTCGCCGCCCGGCATTGCGGGAAGTTTCACCACGCCTACCTTGCCCTTCACCCTTGAGTCGGCACCACTTTGAAACAGATTCCAGCCGTAACCCCACAGCACGGCGAATACCACCCTGCCGGCTTGAAACTCCTTGCGTGTATCGTCGGTACCGACTTCTGAGACGTTTGCTTTACTTACGCCATCACTAACCATTTGACGCCACATGGCAAGCCCGGCTTCGGCTTTTTGGCGGTCGAACTGTAGCTTGCCGTCTTTTACAACTTCTCCACCCATACTCCAGTAGGGCAGCAGGAAGGTGCAAACCGTGCCTTCGATGGCTTTGGCCTGAAAACTCAACCCCTGCAGGTTTGAATCTTTTTCCTGCGCCATGACTTTCTTGGCGATTCGTGCAAGCTCGGGCCAGGTGGTCGGTGGTTTTTCGCCGACCTTTTCCAGTAGATCCTTGCGGTAATACAGGTACATCGCGTCTGAAAATGCCGGCAATGAAATGGTTTTGCCGTCGATGGTATTCGCCGCTCGGTACTGCGGCAAGTAGCGCGAAAGAAATGCCTCCCGTTGGTTGCCGAGGTAAGGATCAATTGGCTCCGCCCATTTTGCAGCGGCGTATTGCGCGGGGCGAACCACATCAATCAAAAATGCATCGAGTGACGAATCACGCGCCGTCAACACAGTATTCAGATAACGTTGCAGCAACTCGGATGTGGCGCCGCCAGATTCAAGCGTCACCTTGATACCTGGATTCGCTGCCTCATAGTCCTTTAATAGTTCACGGAAGATGTCCGGGCGGTGTTGACCGCCGACCAACACCTTCAAATTTGTTTGCGTTGACGGCTGCGCTTGCGCACGTATTGCACCGCACATGGTCGCCAGAAATACAGTCATGAGTACGAGCCGGATAACAGTCCGAGAAGAACTGAAGGGCGGCTTCATGACCACTACAGCGCCACGCCGTTGGCGCGATCAAACATGTGACACTTTTGCATATCAACGTAAATGCTTGCCGCTTCCGCTGGACGATAACTCACCGAGGGCGGCATGCGTGCGATCACTTCACCACCCGCGCAGGCGAACGTCACCAGTGTCTCGGCACCCAGCGGCTCGGCGACTACGACTGTGCCGGGCATTGCGGCTCTCTCGGCACCAAAACCCGCACCGGCTTCAACACCGATGTTTTCCGGTCGAATGCCAAACTCAATTTCTCGTCCGTGTGCTCCCGCCAATCTCGGTAGCCAGCTCGCTGCCAGAGGTAGTCGGATACCGCCGGACAGGATAACCAGCGCCGCATCGGCGGTGACTTCGAGCCTGCCTTGCAAAAAATTCATCGGTGGCGAGCCGGTAAATCCGGCCACAAATTTTGATACAGGTTGGTTGTAGATCGCATCGGGCGTGCCGACTTGCATGATGTTGCCACCAGACAGGACAACGATGCGCTCAGCCAGGGTCATGGCCTCGACCTGATCATGTGTTACATAGATGGTTGTGGCACCGATGCGTTGATGTAATTTTTTGATCTCAGTACGCATTTCGCTGCGAAGCAACGCATCGAGATTGGAGAGTGGTTCGTCAAACAAAAATGCCTTGGGTTGGCGCACAATCGCGCGGCCCATCGCCACCCGCTGACGTTGCCCGCCGGAAAGCGCGCGCGGTTTGCGTTCGAGCAAATGTTCAATCTTCAAAATCGCGGCAGCGTCGTTGACGCGCTGTTTGATTTCATCCTCAGAAAATTTGCGCAGGCGCAGACCAAAAGCGAGGTTTTCAAACACATTCTTGTGTGGATACAACGCATAGTCCTGAAACACCATGGCGATGTCGCGCTCGCGCGGCGCAAGATTGTTCACGACGCGACCCTCGATGGAAATGGTGCCGCCGCTAATCGATTCGAGGCCGGCGATCATGCGCAGCAGTGTTGATTTACCGCAACCGGATGGGCCGACAAACACCACGAACTCGCCTTGCGTAATATCCAAGTCGATGCCGTGAATGATCTTGACACCTTCTTTGGTGCCGTTGTCGTAGACCTTGGTGACTTTTTGCAGCGATACGCCAGACACGATCAATAGACCGATGAACTGACGGTTTTGGCGAGTGAAGGCTTGAGTGCAGTGATCATTGCATTTGCCTGGCGCATCATCATGCCCATATCTGAGGCGACGGCAACATAGCTGTATCCCCAATCGATGAACTGACCGACCATCTCCGGTGTTGGGCCAACGATGCCTATTGGTTTGCCGACGGCTCTCGCACGCGCCGCCGCATCCTTTAATGCAGCCTGTACCTTGGCGTCGGCGACATTGCCAATCACGCCCATACTTGCCGACAAATCGCCGGGCCCCATGAAGAGGGCGTCGACCCCATCAACGGCTGCGATCTCTTCGAGTTTGGCGATGGCGGCAGGCGTTTCCAGCTGGATCATCTTGAAGATGCCGTCGTTGGCGCGTTTGCCGTATTCGGCTGCGGTGGCATAACGGCTGGCGCGATGCATCGCCGCAAAGCCGCGTGTACCGCTGAGATCGGTTGCGGTTGGATAACGCGTTGACGCCACAGCGCGTTTCGCGTCCTCCGCGTTTTGTACAAACGGAAACATCAATGTTTGCGCGCCGATATCGAGTGCGCGCTTGACCATCACCACGTCATTCCATGCGAGTCGAATCACCGGTGTGGCGCGTGTGCCAGCAATGGCTTGGAGGATGTGGTACGCGTCCTTGTAATCGATCGGAACGTGCTCCATATCCACCACCAGCCAGTCAAAGCCAGCGCATCCCATCGCCTCGGCGGTGGATTCCGCACCGGACATCAACCACGTGCCAAGCGGTACCGAGGGTTGCTTGAGTAGTTCGCGGAACGGATTTACGAATGGATCCATAGTTGGCCTCAGTAGATGGGTGGCTCGGGCGTCTTTGCGGTGCCCATGAGGAAATCGAAATCGCAGCCCTTGTCAGCCTGGGTGACGTGTTCAACATACATTCGGGTGAAGCCGCGCTCGGTAAACCGCGGCGGCGCGATCCAATGCGCGTGTCTGGTAGCGAGTTCGGCATCGCTGAGTTCGACGTTCAGGGTTCGCGCCGCCACATCCAGCACGATCCAATCGCCGTCGCGCACCAACGCCAATGGCCCGCCAATGGCTGCCTCGGGTGCGGCGTGAACAATACAGCTGCCGTAGTGGGTGCCGCTCATCCGCGCGTCTGAAATTCGCACCATATCGCGAATGCCCCGCTGCAGCAGTTTCTTCGGAATCGGCAGATTGCCCCACTCCGGCATCCCCGGCGCACCGACTGGCCCGGCATTGCGCAACACCAGAACGGTGTTTTCATCTACATCCAAGTCCGGCGCGTGGATTTTGGCCAGCATCTCGGCATTGGAATCGAACACCAACGCGCGACCGCGATGCTTTATGAATTTGGCGCTTGCCGCAGATGGCTTGATGATGGCGCCGTCCGGACACAAATTACCACGCAATATAGCGAGAGTGCGGCCCGCAGTAACAGGGTTGCTCAGCGGCCGAATCACATCGGGGTCTAGATTCTGTGCCCCCGCGATGTTTTCCCCTAGCGACTTACCGGTGACCGTTTGCGTATCTAGTTGTAAGTGAGCACGGATCTCGTTGAGCAATGCAGGCAGGCCACCCGCATAAAAAAAGTCTTCCATCAACTTGTCGCCAGAGGGGAACAAGTTGGCTAATACTGGAATTTTTTCAGCAACGGCATCGAAATCATCCAGGGCAAGTGCAATGCCCGCGCGTCCCGCCATGGCGATGGTGTGGATCGCCGCATTGGTCGAGCCGCCGAGGGCCATATAGGTCGCCAAGGCATTGTCCACTGAGGCGCGGGTAAAGAATGTGGATGGCTTCAAATCCTCCCAAACCATATCCACGATACGTCGTCCACACGCGGAAGCCATTCGAACATGGTTCGCATCCATCGCCGGAATACTGGTCGCACCGGACAAGGTGAAGCCCATCGCCTCCGCCATCGCCGTCATGGTGCTGGCAGTCCCCATGGTATTGCAGGTTCCGGGCGAACGTGTCATTTTGGATTCGAGTTGAATCCATTCTTTTGAATCGATGTTGCCGGCAACATACTCATCGAAGAACTTCTTGGTATGCGTACCGGCACCGACAGTCTTGCCTTTGTAACGGTCGTTGAGCATCGGTCCCGCCGGGCAATAGATCACCGGGATGTCCATGCTCACCGCGCCCATCAGCAATCCGGGCGTGGTTTTGTCGCAGCCGCCCATCAACACCGCAGCATCGATGGGATGCGAGCGCAACAACTCTTCCGTTTCCATCGCTAACAAGTTGCGGTACAACATGGTGGAGGGCTTCACCATCACCTCGCCAAGTGAGAGCGCAGGCAATTCAAACGGGAATCCACCCGCCTGCAGGATGCCGCGCCGCACCGCTTCAGCGCGCTCGCGCAGATGCGCGTGGCAGGGCGACAAATCACTCCACGTGTTGACGATTGCAATGACCGGGCGGCGCAAAAATTCTTCGCGTGCCAACCCCCGCTGCTGGAGGCGCTGGCGATGCGCAAATGAGCGCATGTTGTCGGGTGCTAACCAGCGTTGGCTGCGAAGCGACTCTAGCGTTCTACGTTTGGCAGGGTTCGGCACGATTTTAGGTGGCGATAGTCGGGCGGTTAGGTGTCTCAAAACAAACGCGGTACCCAGTGTACGCCGGGTACCGCGCCAGTCAAGCTGCAAGACTACAGGTGCCGCAAGACAACTACTACCACGACATTTTAGAGGCGACGACTGTTTTTCGTTGCTTTCCGAGGCAGCAGCGCAGGAACGATTCTGGTTAGAACTCGTAGCGGACGTTTACGCCGTAATAACGTTTATCGTCGCGTGGCACTGATCGCTGCGTATTTGCACCCGGCAACAAGAACTGCGAGTACGATTTGTCAGCGAGATTCTTGCCGACCAAGGTCACACGCCAGCCACTCGCAGTGCTTGCCACGGAAACCGATGCGTTCCATATGCCGTAGGAGGGCTGCAAGGTATTGGGCGACGTCGACAAGTCGAACTGCGTCTCGCTCTGCCAAGTGTAGTCAGTGCTAAAGGCGACAAGGTAGCCCGCCACGTCAGTGCGATAGTTGGCACGCAGTACACCCTTCTGACGCGGAGCTGATGGCAGCATGGTGCCGCTCGGAATTGTGCACGTTGCACCAACCGGGCAGTTGAAGCGCTCGACGACAGCTTTGGTGTCAGCATACGCGGCTGCAATCGAGAGCTCGCGGCTGAGTTTTGCTTCCATATCGAGCTCAACACCTTTTGTCGAGACATCACCCGCATTGATAAAGCGGGTGACAATCGTTCCGGCAACAACGTCTGGATAGTTCGCCTGATAGCCGTTGTATTTGGTGTCGAAGATGGCGACGTTAAAGCGCAAACGATTGTCGGCCAAGGTAGACTTCAAGCCGAGTTCCCAACCCTTTGACTTCTCTGGGGACAGGGCGATATCGGCAGTCGGCTGCATGTTGAAGAATGCATTGTAGGCCGGACCTTTGTAACCCTTAGAGTATGTGGCGTAGACGCTAACTTCCTTCGATAGATCCCACTGTGGGCCTACACGACCGGAAACACCGTTTTGCTTTGTCGAGCCGGAGACCGGCGTCCGTGTTGGCTGTACGCCGGGGATCGCGACCGGTTGTGTTGAAACACGGCCGTGGTAGTAGGACAAATCGTCAGTCGTGTAGCGCAGTCCCAAGATACCGCGGAAGTCTTTGGCAAAATTCCAATTACTTTCACCGAAGAACGATGTGCTCTTAAGGTCTGTGCCGTAGGTGGCGACACCATTGTCGTTCAGGAATGTCGCACATGGGGTCAGGCCATTCGCCAAGTTGGCACCGGTCGTCGCGCAGCGCGTCACATCGCGACGGTAGACTTCATCGGTCTTGTTTTTGAAATAGAAGAAACCGGCGACGTAATCAATGAAGCTACCTTTATTCGATGCCCAACGGAATTCCTGCGACGTCTGCTTGGAATCCAGCTGGCCGCGATCCGCCTGCCCTACCAGTTGGTTGTAGACCGTATTGATGCCGTCCAAATCTTGGAACTGGGTGTTTTTCCATTGGCGGAACGCGGTAATCGAGGTCAGCGTACCACTGGCAAATTTGACATCGACCTGCCCCGACACCCCGCTATTGGTGTCTTCGACGCGCTCTCGAACGTTGGTAGCGACATCACGGTTTTCGAGACCGGCGACCACTGGAAGCACAGCCGCCGTAAGCGCGGCTGTGCTAGTGCGAACAAATGGACCGCGCGTGCCGGTGTCGTCCGCAGTTGCGTAGTCGGCGATTAGATTGATTTTGACGTCACGGCTCGGTGTGAATTCGAGCTTGCCGCGGACACCCTTGCGGTCGTAGCCGTTGACGGTTTCGTTCAGAAACACGTTCTTTACGTTGCCGTCGTATTTGCCGGCAAAAACCGCAATCGAGCCACCGGTTGCTTCACCTAACGGTCCGGCAACGCCGGCGCGCAGCCGCGTTTCTTTTTTGTCATAGTAACCAAAGTCAACATAGCCTTCGGTGGCTTTGGGAATCGCTTTAGAGACGACGTTGATTACGCCAGCAGAAGCGTTTTTGCCGAATAGCGTGCCCTGTGGTCCGCGCAGCACTTCGAGGCGCTCCACCTCCATCAAATCGAGAGTAGCCATACCGGGTCGGGCAAACACCACTCCGTCTACGACTGTGGAAACAGTGGGTTCGACACCAGGAGAGGTCGAAATTGTGCCAACGCCGCGGATGAACAGAGCGGTGTCTTTGTTCGACGCGTTGGCGCGGTAATTCACCGTCGGCAGTTGCTGAACAATATTGGTCAGGTTGTTGAGGTTGGCTTTTTCGAGGTCGTCCCCATTTACCACCGAGACTGCCACCGGAACTGACTGCAACGACTCGGTCCGTTTGGTTGCGGTGACAACAATTGTTTCCAACTTGTCGTTGTCTTTTTTGGGCTCAGGCTTTGCTGCCTGCTGTGCAAAGGCGGCCCCCGATACCAAAGTACTTGCAACAAAAACAGACAATAGAGTGCGGGTATTCACGTTCGATTGACGGTTCGATCTCATGACTTCTCCTGACGTTTCGGCGGATGAATGATGTAAAGCTAGGCCTCTCGTTGATTACTTTTTTTGACCATGCTGGATGCTAGTAACTCGCCCCCCCAAAGTCAAGTAGGTCATATAAATGAGTTGTATGGGTGGGACAGTCGTGCACCGCTGAGCGCCAGATCACGGGCGGAGCAAAGGCTAGAGTTTAATGAGCAGGGCAACAACCCGCGCTTTGTGGTGACCAACATCAAACTGACCGAGCGCGATGCGATCGAGCTATACGGTGTCTTCTACTGCCAGCGTGGTGAAACCGAGAACCGCATCAAGCAGACGCAACTGGGTTTGTTTGCCACCCGCACCAGTTGCCAGTACTTCAATGCCAACCAGTTCCGCCTCCTGCTGTCGGCACTGGCCTACACCTTGGTCGAGCGACGGCGAATGCTGGCGCTCAAAGGTGCACCTTTGGCCAATGCGCAGATCCCTACCCTGCGCAATCAGTTGCTCAAACTCGCGGCGGTCATCACGCGTAATACGCGTCGTATCCGGCTCTACTTTGCCAGTCACTGGCCGAGTGCCTCGATCTTCCAGACGGCGCTGCATGCGTTGAACAGCGGATAGCCACTCCAAGAGCGGCTGGCCGCCGCAACGACACAAATCAGGCCCGCAACCGATGCCGGGGAGGGGGTTGCTTGGTCGCCAGCTGCCCGCAGACGAAATCCACCTCCAAATGCCGCCTCCAAGACCGCAAATTTCCATTTCAATGGCCGATTGCGCCTCGATTCAGGAAAGTATCGGGACGAGGGTGAAATATGCGGGTTGGCGCAGGTCTGCGGTGCTGACACTGCCTTTGCCGTGCAGTTGCCTTGTCAGGAGGCCGACAATGGTTATGCGGGAGCCATGCCAGCTACTGGCTGGTCCAACCACCTTCAATGGGAATCGCGCTGCCAGTAATGTTGTGTGCGATCGGATGGCATAGCCAGGCGGCCAATTGGCCGATTTCGGCGGGTTTGGAGGTGCGCAGACTCGGTTGTTTTTCTTGCAGCAATTCGCGCACGCCGGCATCGCGGTCACCACCATGCAACGCCGCACGCGCGAGGATCTGCGGCTCGATGATGGCGGTCTCCGTCCAGCCGGGGCAGATACAATTCACGGTGACGCCGCCAAGCTCGCGGTTGCCAGCGCTTGCATATTCGAGTGCCGCCACCTTCGACAGACCGATCAGCCCAAACTTGGCGGCGACGTAGGGCGCTTTGTAAACCGATGCCACGAGTCCATGAACCGAGGCGATGTTGACGACCCTGCCATAGCCCCGTGCCGCCATGCCGGGTAACGCCGCTTTCATGGTGTGAAATGCGGCCGACAAGTTGATGGCGATGATTCGATCCCACACGTCTGCGGGCAGATCGGCCAGTGGCGCTGTCTGCTGGATGCCGGCGTTGTTGATGAGGATATCCAGCGGACCTGCGGCAAGCACGTCTCGCATCAGGACGACGACTTGCTCTGGCGACCGCAAATCCTGGTCGTAACATGCGACTGACAACGCCCCGGCGGCAAGGACGGATTCACGCGCCGCATTCTTCAAGCTGTCGTCGCCCAAGCCATGCAAGACGATGTGGCAGCTCTCGCTGGCGAGAGTTTCTGCAATCGCCAAACCAATGCCTTGCAGTGAGCCTGTGATCAGGGCGCGGCGGCCGGCCGGAGATTGTGTCATGATTGTCTCCCATCATTGAATTGAATTTGGTTGCGTAACTCGGTTTTGAGTACCTTGCCGTAGTTGTTCTTCGGCAGATTGGCGATGAAGTGGTATTGCTTCGGACGCTTAAAACGTGCGATGTTTGCCAGACATAGCGCGTCAAGGTCGCTCGGGCTAGGCCGCGTCGCAGTGTCATAGCAGACGACAAATGCCACTACAACTTCTCCCCACTCGGCATCAGGTTGCCCGACGACGGATACCTCTCTGACGGCGGGATGTTTGAGTAGTACCTCTTCGACTTCGCGTGGGTAGATGTTGGAGCCGCCGGAAATAATCACATCCTTGGAGCGATCCTTCAGCGTCAAGAACCCGTCGGCGTCAAAACAGCCCAAGTCACCAGTCCACAACCATCCATCGCGAAGCGTTTTTGCTGTTGCCTCGGCGTTGCGCCAGTAACCGGACATAACGGGGTCGCCGCGCGCAAGGATTTCGCCGGTCTCACCAGTCGGGAGGGTACCGCCGTGTTCGTCAGCGACTCGAACTTCAACTAACGATTGCGCAACACCGACTGACGCAATACGTTCCAGCCAGCGTGGATTGGCGCGGTCAGCCAACTCAGCACGGGCGAGTGCCGTAATGCACATCGGGCACTCGCCCTGTCCAAAGATCTGCACGAAGCGGTTACCCATGACATCAAGCGCACGCTGAATGTCTTGCGTGTACATCGGTCCGCCCCCGTACACAATCGTCTTGAAGCCGGTTGGGTCTGCGCCACCTCCAGCTACATGGTCGACCAGCCGTTTGACCATTGTTGGTGCCGCGAACTGCGAGAGCCCACCGACTTGCTGAGCAAGTTGGACGAGCTCGCCAGCGTCAAACCCGCCAGACTCGGGCACAACGTGGCGCGCAGCCTTCAGCACATGCGGAAAATTGTAAAAGCCGGCACCGTGTGACATCGGCGCGGCATAAACAACGGCGTCGTTCGCATCGACGTGATCGACGTCGCTGAAGTAACAACTCGTCATTGCTAGCAGGTTCCGATGGGTCTGCATCACGCCCTTTGGCCGCCCGGTGGTGCCCGAGGTATAAAACAGCCACGCCAGATCATCTGGCAGGCGGTGCTGTAGTGCGATGGGTACGGCCGCGAGCAAGTCAGCGTAGGCAGTGCTGTCGGCAACGATGGTGCGTTTCACGCAGCCAACGTCGCCGAGTAGCGGCACCGCCTGGCAGGCCAGCGCGCTGTCGACAAACAGGCAGGCGGCTCCGGCGTTACCCAAGATGAAGGCGAGTTCGCGCGGATGCAGTTTCGCGTTTACTGGTACTGCTACCAGCCCGGCCCACCAGATGCCATAGAGCACTTCAAGGTACGCCGGGCAGTTGGACATAAAGAGCGCCACCCGGTCGCCGGTAGCCAGCCCGACTGTTTCGCGCAAATAGCCGGCGATACAGGCGCTGCGGTTGGCAAACCCGCGGTACTCGACCAGACAACGGCTGCCGAGAAAAATCGCGGGTCTGGTCGGGTGAACCGTGGCGCTGCGGGCCAGTAGCTGTGCGATGTTCACCGTACCGCCTCAAGGATGCTGACATAGTTCGCTACTGCTGAACCACCCATATTAAAGACGCCCGCGAGTTGTGGCCCCGCGAGCTGCATCGCACCGGCTTCACCGCAAAGCTGCATGGCGGCAATCACGTGCATGGATACTCCGGTGGCACCGATCGGATGGCCTTTTGCCTTTAGGCCGCCGGAGCGATTGATGGGTAACCGGCCATCCGCAAAAACGGTGCCGTCATCAACAACCCGCCGTCCCTCGCCGCTTGGTGCTAAGCCCATCGCCTCGTAGGCGAGTAACTCGGCAATGGTAAAACAATCGTGCACTTCGGCAAATGACAAGTCGTTTACCGTACAGCCCGCTTGTTGATAGGCTGAATGCCACGCACGCTGCGGCCCGGCAAACGAGGCGGCGTCGCGACGCGACATCGGCAAGAAGTCGCTGACATGACTGCGTGCGCGAAATCGCACGCCGCGTCTAAAACGCGTTACCAACGACTCATCAGCGATGATCAACGCCGCCGCACCGTCGGAGACGAGTGAACAATCGGTTTTGCGTAACGGCGTGGCAATAATCGGGTTCTTGTCGGACACGGTGTTGCAAAAATCAAATCCAACATCCTTGCGTATGTGCGCCCACGGATTAGTAACGCCATTGGCGTGGTTTTTGGCTGCAATTTGTGCGAGGGTGGCGGCGTGATCGCCGTAACGGGAGAAGTAGGTCGTGGCCATCTGCGCGAAGATGCCCGGAAAGGTCAGACCCTGCGCGGCTTCCTCTTTTACGTAGGACGCCGCGCCCAGCGCGCGCGTTACGGCCTCACCTGAGACCGCCGTCATTTTTTCCGCGCCTACCACCAGCGCGATGCGACACTGTCCGGCTTCGATAGCGTTCAGCGCGGAAAAAATGGCTGCCGCCCCAGAGGCACAGGCGTTTTCAACCCGCGTTGCTGGCTTCCAGCGCAAGCCATCATCAGCTTGTAGAACGAGGGAGGAGCAAAACGTTTCCGGGACGAAACCCCCGTTGAGATTTCCCAACCACATGCCATCGACTTCCGCAGCCTCGATTGCGGCGTCTGCCAGTGCTTGGCGGCTGACACCGACAATCAACGACTCGAGACATTCGTGGTCAAGTCGACCAAATTTTGAGTGTCCCCAGCCGACGATACAGGCCGCCATGACTTCCCCCGTATTTCGTGCCTACAACCCAACCGCGCGATTGCGCAAACGGCCGACGATGCCGGTCGGAAAGTAATAGACTGACAAGACAAACAGAACACCCAACCATAACAACCAGCGATCCGGCGAGAGCAGGGCGGCTAGCCACGGTAGCCCGCTTGCGGCATCGCTGCCCAACTTCAGCAGGTCTTGCAGATAACTTTGTGCGACGACAAACAACACTGCGCCGATCACCGATCCGTAGATTGTGCCCATGCCGCCGATGACAACGATGAGCAGCACATCGAGCATGATCTCGAACGAAAGCGAAGTATCGGGGCCGTTGTAGCGTAGCCACAGTGCAAGCATTACCCCCGCCATGGTGGCGAACAATGCCGACAATACGCTGGAGATGGTGCGGTATATCACCACGCGATAGCCGATGGCCTCGGCACGAAACTCGTTTTCCCGAATCGCCTGCAATACGCGGCCGAACGGCGAGTTGACGATTCTGAGCAACGCTAGAACCATCGCCAGCGCGGCGGCAAACAAGATGTAATACGTGACAAAGCGGCCGGAAATAGCTACGCCAAAAATCGGCTGCTCGACATACATATAGCCTGATGCCAGCATATCCGGCAACCTGAAATTCAAACCATCTTCACCGCCTGTGATTTCGGACAACTGCGAGGCGAGCGTTTGAAATGCAGAGGCAATCGCCAATGTGATCATGGCAAAAAAGATCGCGCGCACTCGCAGTGAAAACAAGCCGATCGCCAGCGCCAACAAGACCGAAAGCACTAACGCCGTCGCAATGCCCAAACCAAGAGTTAGCCACGTTGCGTCCCAGCGCGAGCAGGCAATGGCCACACCATAAGCGCCGATGCCGAAAAACATGGTGTGTGCGAAGCTGACAATGCCGGTGTAACCGAGCAGCAAATCAAAACTGGCAACCAGCACAATAAAAATGAGGATTTTGGCCGCCACACTCAGTGCGTTGACGCCTGGCGCGATAAACGGTGCCAATGCCAGCAGGATAAACAGCGTGAGCAATATCGCAGTCAGGATTTTGCTGCGCGGTAGGTCATTTGAGAGAAGGCGGTTTAGGGTCATGGCATCACGCGTTAGTGCATCAACGATTCGCAACGGGGTAGATACCACGTGGACGCCACAGCAGGATGGCCACCATCAGCGCGATGTTCGAGAATAGCGCCACCTTGGGTGCCAAAAACCCTGTGTAGTTGGCCATTAAGCCGACCAGTAGCGCGCCAATGAGAGCACCGCCGGTGGAGCCAAGACCGCCGATGATGATGACGATAAAGATCAGAATGTTGACTTGCGCGCCCATTTGCGGAGTGACTGTTTGCTGATACAGTCCCCACATCACGCCGCCGAGTCCTGCCAGTGCGCTGCCGACCACAAATACAGCAACAAACAGGCGGCGAATGCGATAACCGAGGGACTCGACCATCTCGCTATTTTCGACGCCGGCGCGGATGAGCAAGCCGATCTTGGTGCGTGTCAGCACCCAAGCCAATGCCAGAAACACCGAGCCGCCCAGCAAGACTGCCAGCAAACGAAACTTTTCGATAGCCGCGTCACCGACAATGACCGCACCACGTAAGCCCTCCGGGAGCATCAGTGGTATTTGCTGTGGGCCCCAAATCACTTTGATCAAGTCCTCGCCGATGATCATGCCGCCCATGGTGATGAGGATTTGTTTCAAGTGTTGGCCGTAAACCGGTCTGACCAGCACACGTTCAAACGCCAAACCGACGGCACCGGCCACCGCCATTGCGACCAACATGGCGGCAAATACGGCGATCAGGTTGCGCCACAACTCGGGCGAAGTGCTCCAGCCCGGCATCGCACCGAGAATGGTGGTGGCGACAAAAGCACCAAGTGCGATAAACACGCCGTGGCCAAAATTGAGCACGTCCATTAGCCCGAACACCAGCGTAAGGCCGGAGGCGATGACAAAGATAATCATGCCCATCGCCAGCCCGGCGACGGTGAGTGTTAACCAGGTCGACGGTGAGCCGATCACGGGTAACACCAGCATGGCCAATACTGGCACCAGTAGCAATGGCTTCCAGTCGAAATCGACGGCGGGTTTCGCCGGAGCGCTGGCGGTGAGGGTATTGCTCATAGGGTCAGACCCATCAAAGATTGTTGTAACGCATCGTCTTCGGCAAACGCCGCCATGCTGCCGTGATGTACCACCCTGCCGTTGTCCATCACTGCTACATGGTCGCCCAAACGTTTGGCGAAGTTGATGTTTTGTTCAACCAGCAAGATGGTGACACCCTCGGCCTTTAGTTGCGCAAAGGCGTCGATCATGTTGTTGACAATCGACGGTGCTAGGCCCTTGCTTGGTTCATCCACAATCAGCAACTCGCGTGGCTCAACGATGGCGCGTGCGACGGCGAGCATCTGCTTTTGTCCGCCCGAAAGTTTGCCAGCAGGGTAGTCCCAGAACTTCTCCACCGCCGGGAATAACCGAAAAATCCACTTGAGACGTTGACCATCCATGTCACCCGCGTGGCTCGCTTGGGTGGCGGCAAGCAGCACGTTTTCTTTCACCGTGAGATCGGCAAAGATGCCCATATTTTCCGGTACGTATGCAAACTTCAATCGCGCAATCTGTGGCGTCGCCAACTGGGTGATGTCCTGTCCGTCAAATGTCACTTTTCCGGCGGAGGCACGCCACAGACCCATGATGGTTCGCAGGGTGGTGGTTTTGCCCGCGCCGTTGCGACCCAGCAACATGGTCAGTTGGCCGCGCGGCACCGCCAGATCGACACCGTGCAGGATGTGATACGCGCCGATATGGGTATGCACACCTGCCAGGGTCAGTAGCAGCCCGCTCATGCCGTGGCCTCATCAGGTTGAGTGCCTTGGCTCGCGCCCAGATAGGCCTCTTGCACGATCGGGGAAGCGATGACGGTCGCCGGGTCGCCGTCGGCGACCAACTTGCCGTTGTGCAGCACAATGATGCGGTCGGCGAGTGCACGCACCACATCCATCTTGTGTTCGACTAGCAGAATGGTATTGCGTTTGTCCCGACGTAATTTGCGGATCAAGTCCAACACCTTGGGAACCTCATCCGCACTCATGCCGGCGGTCGGTTCGTCGAACATGTATACACTCGCTTCAAGCGCCATCAGCATGGCGACTTCCAGCTTGCGCTGGTCACCGTGCGGCAGATTGGCGACCACACTATCGGCACGATCCTGCATCGCCACAGCATTGAGGATCTCGTTGGCGCGATTCGTCAGTTCACGGTGGTCACTGCAAATGCTCCACAGGTTGAGGCCCCGCCGGTGTGTGCCGTCGCGGCTGGCCTGTACGGCTAAACGAACGTTTTCCACTACCGTCAGATTTGCAAACAGATTGGTCAGTTGAAATGCGCGGCCAAGTCCGGCGCGGGTTCGCGCGGAGGTGCTGAGGTTGGAGAGCTCAACGCCATCGAGCGTTACACTGCCACTGGACGCCTGCAACTGACCCGAGATGAGGTTGAAGTAGGTGGTCTTGCCGGCTCCGTTTGGTCCGACAATGGCGGTGAGTGTGCCGGGCGCAAATTGACATGTGACCGCGTTGACGGCAACGTGTCCACCGAATCGGATGGTGAGGTCGGTTGTGCTCAGGAGCGCCATCGAATGTCGCCGAATTACTTTGTCACCGAAGGATTTGTCGGTGACGCAGAGGCCGACGTTGCGCTGCCACCGACAAGGCGATCCATCATGGCGACAATTGCGCTCATTTGTGGTGCGGACTTTTTTGCATAGTTGGCGTCGTCGTAACCCCACCAGTCCCAGCAGCCGTTCGTCGCGCCTTTGCCGGTTTGTGGATAAAGCACCACGATATTGTTGGTCTCTGCCCAGCGGTTGTAACCGGCGTTACGCACAAACTCCTGACCAACCTCGGTCACATTCTGTTTACAGCCGTGCAGGGCAACGTGAAGCCGACACGAGGTTCCGCTGCCGCAGGTTTTGGGAATATAAATCCAGCCGGTTGCGCCCATGCCGTTGGCGGCTGTGAATGTGGTCTGGTCAAATTCGACCAGCCGGCCGTCCAATGCACCCGACTTACGCGCGGCGAGCTCACCATAGAGGTGTTTCAAAATCGCGCCGGCGAGGTCGAAGTTGCAATTGGTGATGAAAGGCATCTCTTTACTACCGCAGGCAGTGCCGTAGTCATCAGTGAGGAAGCCGTGTTCACTTTTGACGTCAGTTTTCATGACGATGTTTGCCGGATTCACATAGGTCGTGTAGTACTCAAACAAACTCGTGGTGGTGCCTTCTTTAACCACCGAATCGTTTGCGGCGGCAAACAGATACACTTTTGATGCAGCTAGGTTGCTGGTTGGATCGATTGCACCGTCTTTCGCCCACTGGTTGGTCGCCGCCACCAGTTCAGGCACGGGGATCGCTGCCTTTCCCATGCAGCGTGTCAGCGCTTTGATGAGTGAGCCCTCCGCGCAATTGAACGGCCCACCAGTCACTGCGGCCGCCCCCTTGCTGAAGCGAGCCGAGTAGGCAACGTGCAACTGCACCGCCATGTAGCCGCCGGATGAGACGCCTGATACGGTGGTTTGAGTTCGGTCGATGTTAAGTCGTGGGATTGGCGCGGCGCGGGTGGTAGCAAATGCAGTGGCGACGGCCAGCAACCCTACACCCACAATCGCGCTAAAGGCCGCACGACGTATTCTGGTAATTCGCATCTTGACTCCTCGGCTTGTGGGGGCAGTTGGGGGCATGTTGCGGCGTTTTTATTTCGATGGACGGATTGGCTGTTCGGCGCTAGTTATCGTTTGCCGCCTTGGCTGACTTGATTTCGAATGGGAATATCCATGTCTTCGATTTTAATTTCGCGCACCAGTTCGGGTACCGCCCAAGCCAGATTGGGATCGCTGCGAATTCGGAAGTGATACATGCTTTGTAGTGCTTGGTGATCTTCCTTACGAAACGTCATGATGCCCTTTGGTGTCTCGAAACTCATTCCCTCCATGGCTTTGATCAGCGTCTCGGTATTGGTGTCCCCGCCGGTTTTTTTGAGTGCGGTGACAACCGCCATCGCCGCAGCAAAACCGCCAGCTGTGAAGAAATCGGGAGGGCTGCCGAACTTTGCTTGGTGTTGTTTCACCATTTCGTCGTTTACGGCATTTTTGGGAATGCCATAGTAATAGTAGGTCGCGCCTTCCATGCCGGGAAAGTTCTTGTAGGTTGACATCGCCGGCAGGATGTTTCCGCCAGTGGCGATTTCGATGCCGAATCTAGCGAGATCGAGATCGGCAATTTTGAACGGATTGCCAGCGCCAGCCCAGGCGATAAAGATGATTTTGCGACCCGGTAGATTTTTAAGTCGATCAATCAGACGCTGAGCGCCCGCAGTGAAATCGGTAGTGGAGGCGGGTAGATATTCCTCATGGACTAACTTGGCAGATTTCAGCGCGGCTCTAAAGGCGTTGATTCCGTCCCGCCCGAAGGCGTTGTCCTGTGCGAGAGTGCCGATGCTGGTGCCGAGTTTGTCGTGAACCAACGCGTTCGAGATCGCGTCCTGCGAACTATTGCGCCCGGTGCGAAACACGTATCGGTTCCATTTGCTACCGGTAATCGAATCGGCCACCGCAGGTTCAACGACCAAAATCTTTCGATAGTCTTCGGCGACCGGCAGCATGGCCAGTGTGACTCCGGATGCACCGGCACCTACCGCCAGCACGACTTTATCGTCGGCGTAGGCTGCGGCCAACTGGGCTTTCGCCACGTCGGGTTTGCCTTTGCTGTCGCGCTCCATTACACGCAGTTTCTTACCCCCGACCATCCTAGTGCCGCTAGTCGCGTAGTCGAGACCCATCTGGAATCCGGCCTGCGTCTGTTTGAAGTAGGCCTCCAAGGGGCCGGTCTTGTCGAACACAAAACCGACGCGTACCTCTTGCGCGGCGGTTACACCGCCGCGCAGCGCCGCGCAGCATGCCAACAACATTAGTAGTGCAACTCTCCGCATGAATCGACCGCCGATTAGTTTTCCGACATGGTTGTTGCGCCGCAGCATGGAAGTGCCTTGCACGACCATTTTTGCTTTGTTATCATTAATTCATTAAGTAATGAATATTACCCAGAGAACGTGTCACCGCGCAAGTCTACGATGTGGCCGCAAAGCGCGCCCAGACATGCAAATCCGCTACCACAAACCGTTACGGCAAACAATAAACCCTCCGGAGGAGTTACCCATGAAGAAGAAGTATATGAGCGTCGCCATCGCCGCTCTTTTTGCGACCGTCGGCACCGCCTATGCACAACAGGCACCGGCAGCAAAACCTGCCGCTGGCAACCCGGCCTCAGCCTCCGCTGACAAAGTCGACGACGGCAAAGTGGAGAGTATCGTCGTCACCGCCCGCAGACGTGACGAGCTGCTGCAAGATGTGCCGGGTGCCGTGACAGCAATCGGCGGCGCATTTTTGGAGAAGGCCGGCATCCCGGATATCACCGCGCTCGCCGACATCGTGCCTAACACCACACTGAAAGCATCGCGCGCAACCAACACAACACTCACCGCATTCATTCGCGGTGTGGGTCAGCAGGATCCGCTACCCGGATTTGAGCAGGGTGTTGGCATCTATCTCGATGACATTTATCTCTCGCGGCCACAAGGCGCGCTGACGGATATCTATGACCTCGAACGTATCGAGGTTCTGCGGGGACCACAAGGCACACTGTATGGCCGCAACACCATCGGCGGTGCGGTCAAATACGTCACCCGCAAACTGGCGGATAAGGCGGAGTTCAGCGTTAAGGGCACAGTAGGCTCTTACAATCAACGTGATCTTGTAGTACGTGCCAGTACGCCGCTGACCGATGGCTTCAAGCTCGGCGGTACCATCGCGACGTTTAATCGTGACGGGTTCGGTAAGAACGTGGTGAACGGTAAAGACAACTACAACAAAGATGTCACCGCTGGTCGTATCAGCGCGGAGTTCACACCGAACAGTTCGCTGTTTATCCGCCTCGCCGCTGACCGCACGGTTGACGATTCGTTACCTAAACAAGGCTATCGTTTGACTCCGGGGGTTGCGCCGGGCAACGAGCCAGTACTGGGTGGAAACTACGACACCCGCGCCAATCTCTATAGCGTACTTGGCAAAGCCCAGCAGGTGAAAACCTGGGGTCACTCGTTGCTGGTAGATCTGGCGCTCACCGACAACTTGTCGGTAAAAGCCATCGCCGCGCACCGTGCGGATGATTCCGTCGCGCCAATCGACTTCGATTCGCTCAACTCTGCTCTGTTTGAAGCGCCGGCTTTCTACCGCAACAAGCAGGACAGCCAGGAACTGCAATTCACTTATACCGGCAGCAAATGGCAGGGTGTGGCGGGCGTGTTCTTCATGAAGGCAAATGCCTTTGCAGAATTTGACGTGTTGTTCAACGCATCGGGTGGTCTGTCTCTGTACACGCTTGGTGATTTTGATACCAAAACGTGGGCGGCGTTTGCAGATGCAACCTATAACGTATCGAACACGTTTAACGTCACTATCGGCGGACGCCAGACCAGTGACAAACGTGAAGCGCGTATTTTTAAACGTAACTATCTGGGACTTGCCGGTTCGCCAACGCTGGGGAATCCTGCCGCGATTGCGTTGCCCGTACTCACGGATATGAGCAAGAGTGATCTTAGCCGTACAGATACAAAATTCACGCCAAAGGTCGGCTTTGGCTGGAAATTTGCCCCCGACCAAAACCTCTACGGCACGTACTCAGAAGGTTTCAAAGGGGGATCATTCGATCCGCGTATGGATTTGGGCGGCCTACCGACCAGCGTAACCTCATTGGCAAAGCGCAAAGGTGTTGAACCCGAGGTGGTGAAGACGTTTGAGTTGGGGCTCAAGTCAGCGTTTAACAATGGCCGGGTGCAAACGAATATTGCCGCGTTCACTACCGACTACACCAACGTGCAGATCCCAGGTTCGGTGCCAACGTTTAATGCGGCTGGTGCCGTGGTTGGTTTTTCTGGGTCACTCACCAACGCGGGTAAGGCCAAGATCAATGGCCTTGAACTAGAGGCAACCGCCCGGATTACGGACGCGTTCCGACTCACTGGGATGGTGAGCTTTATCGACGCGAAGTACAAAGAGTGGTTGGTGGCTAATCCGCTAACACTTGCCTTGGTGAATATTGCTGGGTCAGCGGAGTTCCAAAATACACCAAAACAATCGGCAAACATCACCGGCACCTACGATTGGGCGATGCCTGTGATGGGCCGCAGCGGGACGCTGTCGCTCTCCAATAGCTTCTCCTACAAGAGCAAGATTTATCAGGGCGAAATCGTCAAGCCAACCGGCATTGCCGCACTTGACGCGAATGTGGCGGGTGCGCAGTTGATTGCGCAAGATGCCTACACCGTGTGGGACGCAGGTTTGGTGTGGACTAGCCGCGATCGTAACCTGCAAGTCGCATTGAACGGCCGCAACTTAACCGACAAACGTTACAAGACAGCGGGATACTTGTTCGGTGGCTTCTTCAACACGGTGACGACGTTCTATGGCGATCCGCGCACCGTGAAGGCATCGGTTACCGTCAAGTTCTAACGTTACACTGATCTTGTTTTGACGGTACTGGCGGCGCGGGACTATTTGCATCGCGCGTCGCCAGTTGATTTGCCGGTGTGGCTGTTCGGCAGACACAATTGGCGAAACCCTGCTGCACAGTACGCAACCATACGCGGCTCAATTGAAGCGAGATCGTCAGATAGACATCGCCCGCCGCTCACGCGATCCAAACGTCCAGTACGGGAAAGTGCAAGCGTGAGCGAACCAGTCAGGAAATGAAAACACCAAAACAGCTCTTCTTCTTTCGCCCCGGGCAGCGCGCGTTTGACCAACATAATCAACCGATGCACCAGTGGATCGAAGTAGGACATGATCGACAGTGCAACGTGCGAGGCATCATTGTTCACCAACGCGATCAAGCGGAAGTAGTTCTTCCACCCGGCGTCGCCCAGGCGGGCGCGTTCGAGCAGTGGCAGCACAAACGCCGCGACGGCACCCTCTACCGTTACATCGTCACCGACGGTCTCCTCGTAGTCGTCGAATGCTTTCATGCGCTCCGAAAACACCAGTTCCGCTCGACGCTCCAGCACCGCGTCGAACAATCCTTGTTTGGTCGAAAAATAATAGTGCGCGAGCGCCGAGTCGACGTTGGCCAGTTCAGCCACTTCACGCATCGTCACTCCGTCGAATCCTCGTTTGGAAAACAGGTCCTCCGCCGCGTCGAGAATTCGATCGGCCGTCACGACGGTGCTGGCGCTTTTGCGGGGGCGGCCCACCGTCGCGCGCTTGGGCGCGGTGGAGGTAGCGATGGAAATCGATTTGGCGGCGGACGACGGCATAGGTGCCAGAGTCACTTTCATGGAAACGCGATCAATTAGGCGCATTCTAATTCGATTGGATGGCAACAATGAACTATGTCGATGTGTTTTTTGAGAGCAATGATGGATTACGTCTCTACGCGCGCGACTATCCCGGACCCAAGCCGGATAGTGCGGTGTTATTGTGTCTGGCGGGGCTCACGCGTAGCAGCAAAGATTTTGATGGACTGGCAACTGCGCTATGCACAAGTTACCGCGTGATTTGCCCGGATCAGCGCGGGCGTGGTCGATCAGCAAAAGACCATCAGCCAGCGCGTTATCGGCCGGATGTTTATGTGAGTGATATGGCGCGTTTGCTCGACGTGTTGGCGGTGCCGAGCGTTTCGGTGATTGGCACCTCGCTCGGCGGCATGATGGGTATCCTGCTGACAGTCTCGCAGCCGGGTCGTGTGAAGACACTCATCATTAACGACATGGGTCCGGTCATCAATCCTGTCGGTATTGCGCGCATCACCAGTTACGTGGGCAAATCCGCGCCGGTAAAGACTTGGGCCGATGCCATCGCACAGACAAAATCCACCAACGGCGTGGCATTCCCGAATTATGCTGATGCGCAGTGGGCGGCGATGGCGCGCAACCTCTACATACAGGAAGGAACGACACCGGTGCTTGACTACGATCCAGCCATTGCCCAAGGTTTTGGTGCCGGCACGGCGACGCCAGATTTGTGGTCGCTGTTTGATGCCATGCCGCCACTGCCGCTGATGGTGATCCGTGGCGAGCTGACCGATATCTTGTCGCTTGAAACGCTCGCCGAGATGCAGCGACGACGCCCACAAATGCAAGTGGCGCATGTTGCCGACGTTGGGCATGCGCCAATGCTCGATGAACCCGCTGCGCGCGCGGCGATTGTCAGTTTCCTAGCTCGCGCTGCGACATCTTGATCGAGTGGTTCGCCTGGCGGCAGCAGGACCGACGGCGCGCCTGACGGTTTACAATTTGCCGCATGAATGCCGATGAAATTGCCAGTCTGATCGCCGCATTGCACGCCGCCAGCCGGAAAGCCGCCTAGCGCGGCATCATGTGGACCTTGCCGCGCCATTCGAGGTGGGTGGTGACACGGCCTGACTCTTGATGCGGGAATCTTTGGCCTCATCTAACATCGAATTGTATGGTCACCGGAGTCGCCTTCCATGAAAAAAATTGCTGTCATCATGCTCGCCGCAGCAGCGGCGGGCGTTGCCTCACTCGCGATGTTCACGCCGTCACTTTGGGCGCAACGCGAGCGTGCCGTGGAGCCGCGGCAGATCTCTCCTCGTGGCGGCTTGTTGGAGCAAGAAAAAGCCCTCGTGAGCTTATTCGAAAATGCCGCCCCGTCGGTGGCCTACATCACCACCGAAACGCGCGTTCGCCGTGGGTTCTTTGGCGAGCAGGAAGGTGTTGCGCAAGGCTCGGGCTCAGGCTTTGTGTGGGATAGTCGTGGCAACATCGTCACCAACCATCACGTGGTGGCAAACGTGGTCCCCGGTCGGGACAAAGTGTTGGTGAAACTAGATAACAGTCGTGACGCCATTCCGGCAGACGTTGTCGGCACCTCGCCGGAGTACGATCTTGCTGTGGTGCGGCTATCGACGATTCCGGCAAACATCAAGCCGCTACCCATCGGTGTTTCACGTGACTTGAAGTTGGGGCAGTCGGTGATTGCCATTGGCAATCCTTTTGGCCTCTCCAGAACGCTCACCACCGGCATTATCTCAGCCTTGGATCGCTATCTGCCCACTGAGCAGTATGTTGAAATCGCCGGCGGCATCCAAACCGATGCGGCGATCAACCCCGGTAACTCCGGTGGCCCATTGCTCGACAGTGCCGGTCGTCTGATCGGTGTGAATCAACAGATTCGGTCGGCGTCTGGGTCTTCGGCGGGGGTTGGATTCGCCATCCCAGTCGATACGGTCAATCGAGTTGTGCCACAGCTGATTGCGCGCGGTTATGCTTCCTACCCGAGCATCGGTATCCAGGTGATTGACCCCTATCTTGTGGCGCGTAACGGTATCAAGGGCGTGGTGATCAGCTCAACTGTGCGCGGCAGCCCCGCTGCCGAGGCAAACCTCAAACCCTTATCCCGCCGGACCGGTGAACTCGGTGACGTGATCATCGCGGTTAACGGCAGGCCGACGGATACTTTCTCTACCTTTGTGGCCGAGTTGGACAGGGTGGGCGTGGGCAATGCCGCTGAACTCACCATTGTGCGAGACGACAAGGAACGCAAAGAGCGTATCAAGGTTATTGACGCGAATCGTCGAAGCGGGCCAAGCGTTTGAGCTATGCTGTCCCCCTGATTTTCAGGGGGACATATGAATAAGCAACAACAAACTCTCGTGCTGACCGCGCTGCTGGCGGTTGTTTCGACCAGCGTTTCGACGGCGGCATTGGCGCAGTCCGAATCCATCGCGTCCATCAAACCGGCCGATTTTGAAAAGATGCTGGGTGAGGTTTCAGCCAAGCGGCTTGAAGCGCGTATCCGTAAGCTGGCCGCGTTTGGCACGCGCAGCACACTTTCCGAAACTGAAAGTGAGACACGCGGCATCGGTGCCGCACGTCGCTGGATTAAGCGTGAGCTAGACGATTGCAGTAAAGCGACTGGTGGCCGTCTTGAAGTGGCATTTGATAATCACATTGCGCCGGTCTCGCCGCGTATCGCCAAACCCACTGAGTTAGTCAATGTCGTCGCCACCCTGTACGGTAGCCAACCAGAATCCAAAGGGCGCATTTATGTTGTATCGGGCCACTACGACTCGATGCCCACACTGCCAACCGATGGTGTAACCGACGCACCGGGCGCGAACGACGATGCCTCTGGCACGGCGGCCTCGATGGAGCTCGCGTGTGTGATGTCTAAGTATCAATTCGACGCGACGCTGATATTCATGGCCGTCGCTGGTGAAGAGCAGGGCTTGGTCGGCGCGCGCCTCTATGCAAATGCAGCCAAGGCGAAGGGCATGAATATCGCCGGCATGATGACCAACGACATTATCGGTAACACCAAGGGCGCAGACGGCACGGTAGTGCGTGATCGAGTGCGGCTGTTTGCCGAAGGTGTGCCACCCGTCAAAGATTTGCCGGACGACGTGATTACCATGCTACGCAGTGGCGGGGAAAACGATCTCGCGCCACGCCAGCTTGCGCGCCTTGTCAAAAGCGCGGCGGACAAATGGATCAAGGACATCAAGCTCGAAGTTATTTATCGGCGCGATCGTTACCTGCGTGGTGGCGATCATTCGCCATTTCTGGATGCGGGCTACGCCGGGCTGCGCATGACCGAATACCTCGAAAACTGGCAGCACCAGCACCAGAATCCACGTATTGAGAACGGCAAACAATTCGGTGATTTGCCGGATTATGTCGATTACGACTACGTGGCAAAGGTGACTCGCGTGAATGCGGCGGCCCTGGCCACAATGGCGCTTGCGCCGGCGAGCCCGGCGGAAGTACAGATGGAAACCTTCCAGTTGGAGAACAACACCACCATTCGCTGGAAAGCCAACACCGAGCCTGATCTGGCCGGCTACAAGATTGTGTGGCGCGAAACCACCGCGCCGTTTTGGCAACACAGCAAAGATGTTGGCAAGGTCACGCGCGCGACTGTCGAGGCGGTGTCGAAAGACAATTACATCTTCGGTGTGGTCGCCTACGACAAGGATGGCTTCGAAAGCCCGGCGACGTATCCGCTGCCGCTTCGGCTGCGCTAAAAAAGTAAAGTGCCCAACTGTCGGGCTTTTTCAGGCAAAAATGCTTGAAAACGCCCGTCCTTCAAGGACTTTACTTACTCTCTTTCGCCGCTGCGATGGCTGCTGGAGTGGGCGCAGCAGGGGGCATAGCGCTGGCCGCAACTGTCGGCACTGGCGGTATTGGTTTTTCCTCACCGAGGATCGTCGCGACCAATTCAACCGCAATCATCACCTCGTCGCTAACCGTCCCTGACCAGCCCTTTATGCCGAACTCGAATCGTTTGACGGTGAGCTCCGTTGAGGCTGTACAGCGCGCAGCTTTGCTGCTACTTGCTGGCTCACAACCCGATTTCATCACCGTCAGTGTGACCGGCTTGGAGACACCCACCAGCGTAATATTGCCGTCGATGGCAACCAGTTTGTCACCTTCATAACGAAAGCGCATCGACTTGAATTCGATGGTCGGAAAGCGATCGACATTAAAGAACTCCGGGCCGCGCAGCATCCGCCGTTTGGACTCGCTATCGAAGTTTGTCGGCGTTAATGTGGTGGCATCAATGATGACGTGAATCGAGGGCTCGCGTTCTGCCACGGGTTTTGTCGGCTGGTAATTGAGAACGCCCGTCATACGGGTAAACACGCCGCGTACGGGAATGAAGCCGAGATACTTGGTAAGGTAAGTCGCCTTTGTGGTAGCGGGGTCGATCTCGTAACGCGCCGCTTGTGCTGGCGCGCTGGCCAGCAGCGCCGCTGTGACCGCCGGGACCAATATGGCAGTAAGCAGCACCGCAGACCGGGCTGTGATCGAACTAGTCGAACGCGTCGTCATGCTGATGTTGACCGGCAAAAAATTTATCGATCACGCGGCGATCTTTTTTTGTGGGTCGCCCGGGAAACACCGGCGGCGGTAGATCTTTCAACTCTTTTCTTAGCGATTCCCGTGCCAACACGCTCGCTTCGGTCTCGCGATAATAGGTCTCAGCGATTTTTGCCGCTACTCGTTTTTCTGCGATGTTGTCGACAACGATACGCCACTCATATGGCGGTTTCCTGACAAGCAACTCATCCCCCACTTTGATTGTTTTGGCGGGTTTCACACGCTCATCGTTGACACACACGCGCCCCGCATTAATCGCGTCGACGGCGATTTGACGAGTCTTGAAAAATCGAGCCGCGATCAACCATTTATCGATACGAACACTAGCGAGCATAGGGCCGTGTCCCGTCAAATTTCGTCGCTTTCCGCCACCCCGCCATCATGTTTTTGTACTGGCCAACGTCACCGTCGCCACGTTCAGTGGCAGCCCCGTACCCGTGTCGTACTCGACTCCCGCCATGACACCGAGTGACGCAATTTGTTTGGCGGACTTGGTGCTGTTGTAGGTGGCGTACATCGCACCAAGCGCAAAATCGCGTCCTGAGCCAATCGCCCAGAAGCGGTCAAATTCAAACACCTCGCGCATCGAGTAAACGCCGAAGATACCAGCGGCGTTCGCCACTAACGCGGTCAGTTGTGAGGACTCATAGGGGTCGTTATCCTCTTCCTTTGCGTTCAGGTATGCCTCCTCTTTCAAGATCGGATGAATCTTGCGAAAACTCTCGTAGATTTCATGGCGGTCGTTAAAACTGAAGTCTTTTGCCTTTTCGTGATTGTTGAGGATGCTCGCGAGCACCATCTGGTGGGCGGCTGAGCCGGCAATACCGAAGAAGGTGGCCTTGTGCCGCAAGATTTTTTCCGGCGCTGCGTCGTGTTTGCTACCCAGGCGGGTGGCACCGAACGTGGTGAGCGTGTCGCTGGCAATGACAGCCTTTCCGCCTTTTTTTACTACAACGATGGTGGTCATGAGAGTTCCATGGTGAGGAGCGGCAAGCACATTATTTTAGCCGCTACGTCCGGCCCGCTCGGCGGCGATAGAGATGTGGTGCAGAAATTGCCAGATACCAACATCAAACCACGATGAAAAACGTGAATTTTCATTGACTTAGGTGCAGCATACGGGCAGACTTTTCGTTTTGTCGCGCGCCGTTTCCAAGGCGGCCAGCAGAACCACAATCACACCTAACTTTTTGCGGACCAAGTTATGCATTCACTCGCTGTCTCGACCACCTCATCCCGCCTGAAATCCATTGTCGCCGCTCTCGTCCTCAGCACTGCTGTGGGTGCCTCCATCGCCGGATTTTCCGCCGATGCCAAGACTTTCCGTTGGGCCTCACAAGGTGATGTGCTGACCATGGACCCACACGCACAAAACGAAGGCCTGAATAATTCAATTGCCGATCATATCTACGAACCGCTGGTATCGCGCAATCGGCAGATGGCGCTGGAGCCTTGTCTGGCTGTTTCTTGGCAAATCGTGAATCCCACCACCACCCGCTTTAAGCTGCGAGATAAAGTCACCTTCCACGACGGCACGCCATTCACTGCAGATGACGTGGTTTTTTCCATCGGTCGCGCCATGGAGAAGACGTCCAACTTCATCTCTCTGACGCAGGGCATCAAGGAAGTACGCAAAGTCGATAACCTCACCGTCGACATCATTACCACCGGCCCCAACCCAACACTGCTGGATCAACTGACGCAGCTCCGCGTCATGAGCCGCTCCTGGGCCACCAAGTACAACGTGCAACGTCCTCAAGACTTCAAGAACAACGAAGAGACCTTCGCCGCGCGCAACGCCAACGGCACCGGCCCGTTCGTCCTGCGAGTACGTGAGCCGGACGTCAAGACCGTGATGGTGGTGAACTCTAACTGGTGGGGTAAGCGCGAATCCAACGTGACAGAGATGGTCTATCGACCGATTAAGCAAGACGCCACCCGTGTATCCGCACTAATCACCGGTGAGATTGATCTGGTGCTCGACCCGCCGCTACAAGACTTGGGTAACCTCAAGAGTAACCCTGCACTAAAGATTCTCGAAGGCAACGAAGTACGCACCGTCTTCCTCGCCATGGATCAGGGGCGTGGCGAACTGCTCTACTCAAACATCAAGGGCAAAAACCCCTTTAAGGACGTACGTGTCCGTCAGGCGATGCTGCTGACCATCGACGTAAACGCGCTACAAAAAACTGTGATGCGCGGGCTGTCGCTACCTACCATGTCGATGATCGCACCGCAGGTTCGCGGTTACTCGAAGGACCTAGAAAAGCGACCGGCGGTAGACATCGCCAAAGCCAAGAAGCTCATGACCGAGGCGGGTTATGCAAATGGCTTTGAAGTCACGTTGGACTGCCCGAACAACCGCTACATCAACGATGAACGGATTTGCACCGCAGTGGCCGGCATGCTGTCCAAGATCGATATCAAGATCAAGCTTAACTCGATGCCTCGCGCCACTTACTTCCCCAAAATTCAGAACAGCGACACCAGCTTTTATCTTTATGGCTGGGGTGTACCGACGTTTGATTCTTTGTATACATTGCAATCGATCATCCACAGCAAAAACGCGACTGGTGACGGTGAACAAAACTATGCCGGTTATTCAAATCCAAAGGTCGACGCCGCCATTGGTGGGCTGAAGACGGAGCTCGACGTGACCAAACGCACGGCCTTGACGCGTGATGCACTCATGCTGCATCAGGCGGATGTGGGTCATATCCCGCTGCACCATCAGGTGATTCCTTGGGCCACACGCAAGAACATCACGGCTGTCCACCACCCGAATAACCAGATGTGGACCAAGTGGGTGAACGTTAACTAATCGCGCCGGACAACAAGCCTTATCGCACTATAATCTTCGCCGCCCGTCAGTATCCCAGCGGGCGATGGTTCACCAAATTCGTAATTCGATCCGACGCAAAGGCCAAACTTTCCAACGCGTCGGTGAGAAATTGCTCGGACTTATGAATAGACCCCTCATTCTTCTTACCGCCGTCTTGCTTTCCGTCGGCTTGCTGTCTGCGCCGACCACGTCGGCAAAGTCGATCATCTATGGGACACAGGACGAACCGCAAACCCTCGACCCCCACGCAGCCAACCTTGCGGTGACGAATCGGCTGCTGTCGAACGTTTATGAAGGGTTGGTCGAGCGCGACAAGGATTTCAAACTGACGCCCTGGCTGGCCACCAGCTGGACACAACCTGATGCAAGCACTTGGCGCTTCAAGCTGCGTCCGAATGTAAAATTTCACGACGGCAGCACGTTTACCGCCGACGATGTGGTGTTTTCCGTGCAGCGTGCGCTACATCCGTTATCGCAGCAAAAGATTTCGGTGCAAGGCGTTGAGTCCGCGCGCAAGGTCGACGATCTCACTGTCGAGTTTGTGATGCGCGAACCCAATCCCGTGTTGCCCAACCACTTGACCCAGCTGCGCATCATGAGCCGGGCTTGGGCGGTCAAGAATAAGGCTGAAACACCACAAAACTACAAAGACGCCGAGGACACGTTCGCATCGCGCAACGCCAATGGAACCGGGCCGTTTATGGTGAAAGACCGTCAGCCGGATGTGCGCACCGTGCTGGTGGCCCACCCCAACTGGTGGAACAAGAACAGTCCCGAACGTGGCAACGTCACTGAGGTGACACTACGGCCGATCAAGTCGAGCCCAACCCGAATCGCGGCACTGATCTCCAACGAAGTTCAGTTCGTTAATGATCCGCAGCCACAAGATGTTCCGCGCATGCGCTCTAGTCCGGGCGTCAAGATCACCGAGGGACAGGAGGCGCGCGTACAGTTCTTGGCTTTTGATCAACATCGGGACGAACTACTGTATTCCAACGTCAAGGGCAAGAATCCGTGGAAAGATGTGCGCGTACGTCAGGCGGTCGCCCACGCCATCGACGCCGATGCCATCCGCACCAAGGTGATGCGCAATCTGGCGGTCTTGACCGGCACCATCATCACCCCCGGCGACCAAGGCTTCTTCAAAGACGCGGATAAACGTCTGCCGTACGATCCGGAACGCGCCAAAAAATTACTTGTGGAGGCGGGTTATCCCAATGGGTTCTCCGTCACGCTCGATTGTGGCGACAACAAGCCCGCACCCGATATCTGTCAGGCGATAGCGCCGATGTTGGCCAAGGTCGGCATCAACACCACGCCAAATATCATGCCGACCGGCACGCTCTTCCCCAAATTACAAAAGTTTGACACCAGCTTCTATTTGCTCAGCTGGACCACCCCCACCTCCGACGCGTTGTACACGCTGCAAAGCCTGTTGCGCACGCAAGTCCCCAATGCCAGCGGCGGCGACAACAACTTCGGACGTTACTCAAATAAAACGCTGGATAGTCTGATTGACCGCTTTCGGGTCGAAACTGATCTTAAGAAACGGGACGCCTTGATTGGTGAAGCGCTGACTCTCATCAATCGCGAGACGTCAATTGTCACGCTGCACCGCCCGATTATTCCATGGGCGATGCGCGCAAATGTCAGCGCGATCTTGCCGCCCAACGCGGTCCCTTATTTCTTCCGATTTAACGTCAAGTAGTTCAGGATCCTTCATGCTGGCATTCATTATTCGACGACTACTTCAAAGCGTTCTTGTGATGCTAACGGTGGGCTTCATCGCCTTCTCGTTATTCAACTTTGTGGGGGATCCCGTATCACTCATGTTACCCCCCGAGGCGACCCAAGCGGATCGCGACGAGGTGCGCAAGTCTCTCGGCCTTGACCAACCTTTTTATGTCCAGTTCGGCACGTTCCTCGGCAACGCCGTGCAGGGTAATTTCGGTATCTCGTTGCGCCTGGGCCGACCGGTATCGCAACTTCTCGCGGAACGGCTCCCGGCGACACTCGAGCTCGCCATGACCGCAGCCGTGTTTGGATTGTTGGTCGGCATTCCCATGGGTGTCTATACTGCGCTAAAGCGCGACAAGTGGACATCAAAAGTCTTGCTAACAGGCTCGCTAGTCGGCGTGTCGCTGCCCAATTTCCTCATCGGCATCTTCCTCATCCTTATCTTTGCCGTATGGCTGGGCTGGCTGCCGTCATTTGGTCGCGGCGAAACAACCGCCATCGGTTTTTGGACGACCGGCTTTCTCACCACGGAAGGTTTGAAGGCGATTATCCTTCCGGCCATTACGCTGGGCTTCTACCCGATCACCCTCATCATGCGATTGGTGCGCGCCGAGATGCTTGAGGTGCTGCGTACGGATTACATTAAATTCGCACGCGCACGCGGCTTGACCAATAACGCGGTGCACTTTGGCCACGCACTTAAAAACACCCTCGTTCCAGTAATCACCATCACCGGCTTGCAGCTGGGGGCCATCATCGCCTTTGCCATCATCACCGAGACAGTTTTCCAATGGCCGGGCATGGGCCTGTTGTTTATCCAGGCCGTCCAATTCGCAGACATCCCCGTGATGGCTGCCTATCTGTGTCTCATCGGTTTCATATTTGTGGTGGTCAATCTGGTGGTTGACCTGCTGTATTTCGCGGTTGATCCGAGGCTACGTGTCGAGCGCTCTGGATCGGGAGGACACTAATATGAACGACACACTCAAACGTATTTTTGACAGCGACCTTTGGTACAGCTTCAAGCGTCACCCACTGGTTATCGTCGCGGCCATTTTGTCGCTGGTCTGCATTCTCGGCGCGGTATTCGCCCCGCTTCTCGCGCCGCACAATCCGTTTGATCTAAAGACGTTGAATCTGCTCGACGCCTTTACGCCGCCTGCCTGGTCGGCTGCGGGCAAAGGTCAATTTCTACTCGGCACGGATGACCAGGGGCGTGACGTCATGTCCACCATCATGTACGGCTCACGAGTGTCACTCACCGTTGGCATTTGTGCGGTGGCGTTGTCGATGGTCATTGGCATCACGCTGGGATTAATCTCCGGCTACGTGGGCGGCGCACTGGATTCTTTCATCATGCGTGTGGCTGACGTGCAGCTCTCGTTCCCGGCGATCTTGATTGCGCTGCTGATCGACGGTGTCGCTCGCGTGGTGATCGGCAAAAACGGGCACGATGAAGTCGCCATCTACGTGTTGATTTTTGCCATTGCGGCATCCGGCTGGGTGCAATACGCCCGGACGGTGCGTGGCTCGACATTGGTCGAGCGCAACAAGGAGTATGTCCAAGCGGCGCGCGTCATTGGCCGCAGGCCATTGGCAATCATGTTTTCGCACGTCTTGCCCAACGTCATGGGGCCGGTGTTTGTGTTGGCCACCCTACACGTCGGTGCCGCCATCATCACGGAAGCCACACTCTCGTTTCTGGGTGTCGGCGTGCCGCCAACACAGCCGTCCCTCGGCACGTTGATTCGTATCGGTAACGACTTCTTGTTCTCCGGTGAATGGTGGATCACGGTCTTCCCCGGCATCATGTTGGTGATTCTAGTCTTGTCGATCAACATCATCGGCGACTGGTTGCGCGACGCGCTGAACCCCAAACTCCGCTAACGAGTAACTATCATGAACACACCATTACTCGAAGTTCGAAATCTGCGCGTCCAATTCCCCACCCGCCGCGGCTTGCTCACGGCGGTGGACGATGTCAGCCTGACCATTGCGCCGGGTGAGGTGTTGGGTGTGGTCGGTGAATCCGGTGCCGGCAAGTCACTCACCGGTGCGGCGATTATTGGGCTGCTCGAACCACCCGGTCGAATCGAATCCGGTGAAATTCTGCTCAACGGTCGACGCATCGACAACTTGTCGCCAGAAGAATTCCGCAAAATACGCGGGCGCGAGATCGGAGCGATTTTCCAAGATCCATTGACGTCGCTCAATCCGCTTTACACCATCGGCCGGCAAATAACCGAGACCATTCTCACTCACCTCAATGTGACGCCGGATGAAGCGAAGCAACGCGCGATTGATTTGCTCAACGAAGTCGGCATTCCTGCCGCAGACAAGCGCATCGACCACTATCCGCACCAGTTTTCCGGTGGAATGCGCCAGCGCGTGGTGATTTCGTTGGCACTCGCCGCGCAGCCAAAACTGATCATCGCCGATGAGCCTACCACCGCGCTGGATGTTTCGATCCAAGCGCAGATCATCACGCTGCTAAAAAAATTGTGTCGTGAACACGGCACATCCGTGATGCTGGTCACGCACGATATGGGTGTTATTGCCGAAACCGCCGATCGTGTCGCGGTGATGTACGCCGGGCGCATCGCTGAAATCGGCCCGGTGGCTGAAGTCATCCACCACCCCCAGCATCCTTATACCGTTGGCCTGATGGGTGCGATCCCGAACCTGGGCGAGGAGGTCGAGCGTTTGACACAAATCGACGGCTCGATGCCGCGCCTGAACGCAATTCCGACCGGCTGCGCCTTCAACCCACGCTGTACGCGCAAGGGCGAAGTCGGCGTGCGCTGCACGACCGAGCGACCGAGCCTCATGAATGCCGGTAAGACACAAGCAGCTTGCTGGCTGTATTCCGAAGGCGGTGCCACCGCCACAACCAACACGCCTCAATCGGTGGCTGCATGAAGAATTCAAACGTATTGCTCGAAGTGCGCGATGTCGCGCGTGAATTTGACGTCTCTAAACCCTGGCTGAATCGCGTCATCGAGGGTCAGGCAAAATCTATCCTGAAGGCCGTTGATGGTGTCTCGTTCACCATCAATCGCGGCGAGACGTTATCGCTGGTTGGTGAATCCGGCTGCGGCAAATCAACCATCGCACGTGTCGTATGCGGGCTTTATCCTCCGACTCGCGGCGCGGTCATTTTCGACGGGGTGGATATCGCGAAAGCCTCGGTCAATGAGCAGCAGCAGCTGCGCAAACGCTTCCAAATGATTTTTCAGGACCCCTACGCAAGCCTGAACCCGCGTTGGCGCGTCGGCAAAATCATTGCCGAGCCACTCGTCTCACACGGTATCATGACCGACAAAGCAGAGATCAAGAAACGTGTTGATCAGTTGCTGACCCAGGTTGGTCTGTCTCCGCAGGACCAAGAAAAATTTCCGCACGAGTTCTCGGGTGGCCAGCGCCAACGCATCTCGATCGCACGCGCACTGTCGTCGAACCCGGAGTTTCTGGTGTGTGATGAACCCACCTCGGCACTCGACGTATCTGTTCAAGCGCAAATCTTGAACTTGATGAAAGACTTGCAACGCGAGTTTGGCCTCACCTATCTGTTCATCTCCCACAACCTGGCGGTGGTGTCGCATATCTCCACTCGTGTCGGGGTGATGTATCTCGGCCGGTTGGTGGAGATGGCGGACACCAAAAAAATCTTTAACCGCCCGCTGCATCCGTATACGCAGATGTTGTTGTCGGCGATACCGGATCTGAAGATGACCGGCAAACAACGTACCCCGGTGGCCGGCGAAGTACCAAACCCGCTCAATCCTCCGTCAGGCTGCACCTTCCATCCGCGCTGCCCTTACGCAAATGATCGCTGCAATACCGAAGCACCGAGCATGATCGTGGCGGATGACGGCAGCATGGTGTCGTGCCATGCGGTGGAAGAGAAGCGGATTCCGATCAAACTTGTCGCGTAACGCGGCAGGATGGGCTAAGGCTTCAGCGCCTTGTACAGAATCGGCAGACTGGTTTCAATGCGGTAATCAATAGCGGAATGGGTGTCGTCAAACTCTTCATAGACATGTTTGATGCCCGTCTCTTTCATGCGCTTGGAGAGAATGCGTGAGCCGAAGTGAATGCCGTATTGATCGCGCCAACCGCAGTCCACATAGACTGCCTTTAGCGACCTCAAGTTATCGCGGTACTTGGTAACAAGATGGATCGGGTCGTGTTTCAACCATGCGTTCCAGCGCTCCTTGATCAGCTCACCCGTCTCCAGATTAAACGGCAAGCGGAATCCCAACGGCGCTTTTGGATCGGCGTCGTAAGTCGCCGCCATCGCAATGATCATCAGCGCGTGGCCCTCGCCATCGCTGGGTTTGTCTTTCTTCCACATGTGCTCAAGAAAGTTTTTGACGCGCCCGTCGTCCTTGCCGGATGCAGCCTTCTTTTCTTCCTTGAGCACATCGTACGCGCCGTTTTCGCGACGTTTGGTGCGGTGTTTGGTTAACTCGGTAAGGGTGCGCGGCCAGTCATTCATGTACACAAAATCAAAATAGGCATCACCCGAGTGGCTGGCGACAGCCCCCCAGTGTTTTGCGTGCTTCATGCCATGGATGATCGCGCCGTAACCGCCAGAGGATTTGCCGAAACAGCCGCGGTGTTCCCGCGAGGCGAGCGTCCGGAACTCCTTGTCGACGAAAGGAATCAGTTCTTTCGTCAGGTAATCCGCGTAGTCACCGATTGCCGATGAATTGATGTACTGGTTGCCTCCGAGCGAGGTGAAACAATCGGGGAAGACCACAATCGCCGGCCCCATCTTGCCGTCGTGCATGATCCGCGCAATGCGCTCTGGGATGTTCTCGTCGAACGGCTTCCAGTTAAGGTGTGCAAGACCCGATCCGGTGAAACCGACTAGGTCAAACAACACTGGAAAACGACGCCCTTGTTTGGTGCGACTGCCCTCGTCGTATTGAGGCGGTAACCACACGGCAAGCTTGCGTACGTGCGGGTCGCCGAGTGCATTGCCCTTCAGGACTTTCGAGGTGTGCTCGAGGAGAACGATGCGGCCTTGTGGCCAATTCACTCTTTTGATTGCCATTTTGCCCCCGTGGTCGATACCATCGGGATTATGGCAGAGCATCGGCATCAAACACGTAGCCAAGCGATAGCGTTGCGGCTCAACCGGTT
Source organism: Burkholderiales bacterium (assembly GCA_040379385.1). GTDB lineage: Bacteria > Pseudomonadota > Gammaproteobacteria > Burkholderiales > Usitatibacteraceae > UKL13-2. The sequence goes on from JBEILF010000002.1 coordinate 46,370, forward strand.
ACGTGAAAACGAAAGCCTATGCCTTGATACGGCTGGCCGTTACAACGAGCGCGTCTGTGCGGACAACTGACTTAACAATATTTGTCTGTTGGGTGCTGACGGTGCTGTCGGTCATCGCATTGTCATACATCGCAGCATTATCAGCCACTAGCAGGTGCATACCGGCAATATGCATGGCGATCACCAATGCTGACACCATTGCCGACGTGGCAAAGCTTCCATTGTTTTTGAATGTATTACTAGTCATGATATTTCTCCTTAATCACTAATAAAGGTGCGGCATTCACTTGTGGCGTTTGCGCTGCCTTCAGGTCGTTGGATGTAACGTGAGTGAATTGTGGATGTTGTTATGTTGAACAGAAACTCACTTGCGACGGACTGCTGAAACTGTAGGTCGAGTCGCGGCGATGACCGCCAGATCGACAACGACGAAGGTTAACGGCAGACTACGCCCAAACATTAGATGGGGCATATTGCGGGAATATGAATCGTGAAGCCATTCACAATTGCCATGAAACTGCGGCACAGTTCCCGATAAAATTGGAGCGTCAACAACTGGAGAAAAAAATGACGATTTCAATGTATTCCGCATCTGTTCCCGTTTACCAGTTCATGCTCGCCAATCTCAAAGGTGTACTCGCCAAAGGGGCAAACTTTGCCGCCGCAAAAAAAATCGACGAATCGGTATTGATGAATGCGCGTTTAGCGCCTGACATGTTCCCCATGAGCCGCCAGGTGCAAATCGCCTGTGACTTTGCCAAGGGCAGCATCGCTCGTCTCGCCGGTCTGGAAGTGCCGAAGTGGGAAGACAATGAAAAGTCGTTTGCCGATCTCGCTGAGCGTATCGACAAGACTATCGCTTACATCAGCGAATTTAGTGCCGCGCAAATCGAAGGCCAAGAGGATCGCACTATCGAACTCACCATCGCCGGTAACCACATGTCGTTCAAGGGACAGCCTTATCTGTTGAACATGGCCATGCCAAACTTTTACTTTCATGTCGCCGCTGCGTATGCCATCCTGCGTCACAACGGCGTGGAGGTCGGCAAGGGTGATTTCCTCGGCCGTCGCTAGGCAGGCTTGTGCGTGACGTCACGGCAAGTTAGGGAGAAAATGGGGTCAGACACCATTTATCCTTCCCCATTTATCCCTCCAGCTTTTTCGGCCTTCCTCTAGCCGCCGGCGAAGCGCGTCGTTCTGACAAAGCTTCAATTTCTTGCCGAAACCTCTCGCTGCCAAGAGCCCAACCTTTATGGCTCGCCTCCCGAATGGTCTAGAGGAAAATGGGGTCAGACACCATTTATCCTTCCCCATTTATCCCTCCAGCTTTTTCGGCCTTCCTCTAGCCGCCGGTGAAGC
>JBEILF010000003.1:0-46268 GCA_040379385.1 Burkholderiales bacterium
AGCAGCGGGTCATCTGGCAAAAACGCCAGCTCACGTTTGGCCACCTGCGGATCGCGCAGGACATTGTGACCCAGCACCGTGACCTGCCCCGCATCGGCCTTTAGCAGACCGGCAACAATACGTAAGGTGGTGGTTTTGCCCGCGCCGTTGGGCCCCAGCAGCGCGTGAAACTCGCCAACCTGAATGTCCAAATCGAGGTTGTCGACGGCGTATTTGCCTTCGAAGTGTTTGAACAGCCCCTTGATGTTGAGGGCGCTACTGCTGATGACGTCTGTCATGATCGAGTTTCCGATGGGGAGTAAGGCAGCATAACCATCTTCAGGTTTGGCGATGCGCAGATTGTGATGAACACACGGATAGCGGCGACGGACTAGTGTTTGAGCGTGTCGGCAAACAAGCGATAGAAGTTCGCCGTGGTGGCCTCGGCAATCGCCTCCACGGAGACACCGCGCAGCTGGGCGATGAGCTCACCGACATGCCGCACATAACCCGGCTGGTTCATCTTGCCGCGGTGTGGCGTTGGTGCCAGAAACGGCGAGTCGGTTTCAATCAGTAGACGGTCGAGCGGAACCATCTTGGCCACTTCTTGCAGGTGTTTGGCACTCTTGAAGGTGACAATGCCGGACAACGAAATGTAGAAGCCAAGCTCAAGCGACGCACGCGCCACGTCTTGAGACTCGGTAAAGCAGTGCATCACCCCACCCGCCTCCCCAGCATTTTCTTCACGCATCAGCCGCAGGGTGTCTGCCGATGCGTTACGCGTATGGATAACGAGCGGTTTTCTGCATTGGCGTGCCGCACGTATATGTGTGCGAAAGCGTTCACGCTGCCAATCGAGTGGCTCGCGAAGCCGGTAGTAGTCGAGCCCGGTTTCGCCAATCGCCACCACCTTGGGGTGATCGGCCAAGCGCAACAACTCTTCAACTGTTGGTTCGTGATCATCGACCTGCTCGTCCGGATGTACACCCGCCGAGCACCACAAATTCGGGCGAGATTCGGCAACACGCAATACCTCCGGGAACGACTTCAAGGTCGTTGAGATGGTCAGTGCGTGGGTGACTTGGTTTTGCTGCATCAGGGCAAACACATTGTCGTGTTCAGCCTGCAGTTCGGGGAAATCAAGATGGCAGTGTGAGTCGATAAACATGCCGCCATTATCGCAAAGACTTCAATGCTCTTACCGCACCGTTACTTCACGCGTCGCAATAGCAGCGCGTTGGTCACCACACTGACACTCGACAATGCCATTGCCGCGCCGGCAATGACTGGGTTAAGCAAGCCGGCCGCGGCCAGTGGGATGCCGATCACGTTGTAACAAAATGCCCAAAACAGGTTTTGTTTGATCTTCGCGGTCGTGCGGCGTGACAACTCGATGGCGGCAGCGACCAGCATCGGGTCCCCACGCATGAGGGTGATGCCAGCGGTCTCAATAGCAACATCGGTGCCATTCGACATCGCAATACCAACGTCCGCTGCGGCCAGCGCTGGGGCGTCGTTAATGCCGTCACCAACCATCGCGACCACGCAGTTACCTCCCCAGCCGCCAACCTTCAAGCTAGCCACTAACGCCGCCTTTTGCTGCGGCAACACGCCGGCGTGGACTTCATCGATGCCGAGTGCCGCGCCGACCTTTTGGGCGGCGGCAGCGTTATCGCCGCTAATCAACACGGTACGAATGCCAATGTGATGCAACGCTTTCACCGCTGCCGTCGCGGTTGGCTTGATCGCGTCACCGAACGCAAACACGCCCAGCAACTTGTCTTCACTTGCGAGCCACGAAACGGTGCGGCCTTCTGCAGTAAAACGTTCGAGTGCTGCGGTCGAGGCTTGCAGGTCGATACGCTGATCGCTCATCAATTGCGCGCTACCGAGGTAGTACGTCACACCCGCCACCTCTGCGGCGACACCGCGTCCGGGTAAGGCGCGGATGTTACTTGCTGGTATGAACACAAGGCTCTCTTGTGTTGCTGCAGTCAGAACCGCCTGCGCCAGCGGATGTTCACTGCCGGATTGAATGGCGGCGGCGACGGCAAGTAAATCGGCTCGCGAACCTCCATATGCTTCAGCCTCAATGAGTGTTGGTTTGCCTTCCGTGAGGGTGCCGGTTTTGTCGAAGGCGACGATGCTGATGTTGTGCGCAGTCTCGAGCGCCGGTGCGTCCTTAATCAAGATGCCGCGTTGCGCCGCGACGCCTGTACCCACCATGATCGCCGCAGGTGTTGCCAAACCGAGCGCACACGGACATGCGATCACCAGCACCGAGACGGCGTTGAGAATTCCCTGCTGCCAATCGCCGGTCACCGCACCCCAACCAATCAATGTGGCCAGCGAGATCAGTAACACCACCGGCACAAATACGGCACTTACCTTATCCACAAGGCGCTGAATCGGTGCCCTTTGCGCCTGCGCATCCTCAACCATGCGCACAATTCGCTGCAAGGTGGATTCCGCGCCAACAGCAATCACACGAACATCCACCAGACCTTCGTCATTCAGCGCGCCGCCAGTCACCCGATCACCCACGGCTTTGGCGACCGGCAAACTCTCGCCGGTAATCATCGATTCATTGGCGTGAGTTTGCCCAACTGCAATCACACCATCCGCGGCGAATCGTTCGCCTGGCCGGATGCGAAGCAAATCACCAACTTGGATATCGGCGAGCGCAACCGCGTGTTCGGTGCCACCAACAATCAAGTTGGCGGTCGGCGGGGTCAACGCCTGTAGTGCGCGAATAGCGGCGGTCGTCTCGCGTTTGGCGCGGCTCTCCAGCCATTTGCCGAACATCACCAGCGTAATCACCACCGCTGCTGACTCGAAGTAGAGGTGGGGCATCTCGGCGGGCGCGTCAGCGACCGGCGAACGCAACATCAAGTACAGCGACAAGCCGAATGCTGCAGATGTACCGATGGCCACCAGCAAATCCATATTGCCGGTACCCGCTTTTACGGCGTGCCAGCCGGCTCGATAAAACCGCGCGCCCAACCAAAATTGCACGGGTACTGCCAGCGCCAGTTGCCAGTGGGCCGGCAACATCGCGTGCACACCTAACGGCGTGAGCAGCATCGGCACCACCAACGGCAAAGACAACAGCGCCGCGATGATCACCTTGACACCATCACTCAACTCCGAAAACCCTAGTAAAGACGGGCTTCTTGAAGCATTTTTGCCTGAAGATGCCCGCTGATCGACGACTTTCATATCTGGCACTTCGTAGCCCGCATCAACCACGGCGGCTTCGAGCATTGAACGTTGCACCTCCCCTGCAGTGATGACATTGGCCGTTTCGGTGGCGAGATTGACCGAAACGTCCACCACACCGGCAACCTTGCGGATCGATTTCTCCACACGCGACGCACACGAGGCGCAGGTCATGCCGCCAATCGGAATATTGGTGCGGGTGACGATGGGAGAAGTGGTACCGGTGAAGGCGACGGCGGACATGGGGCGGGCTGTGGGAGAGCGATGCGAGAACAATGCTAGATGATAAAGCTTGCAAACCACCGAAATGGCGCCAATTAATGTATACGGTACCAACGTTGCTTGGGTTTGCCTGGCATTTACAAATTCAAGGGCAGAATCGAGGGCGGCATCAATCGCAGTTCTAAGGAGTAGTTCATGATCGAATTCAATGTTCCCGATATTTCCTGTGGTCATTGCGCCGGTGTGGTGCAAAAAACCGTAAAAGCACTCGATCATACGGCGACCGTCGAAGTGGATATCCCCACCAAACACGTCAAGATTACTTCCGAAGTTGACCGTGCGGCGTTTGCCGACGCCCTCGTTGCCGCGGGGTATCCACCGTCCGGGCCTTGGTAATTCAGGCTTAGCCCTACCACGCCGAAATGGCGTGGAGCAATAAACAAGTCCGCCCACCTATAATTTGTGGATGAATACACTCAACTCGCTTTGCCTGTTTTGCGGTGCCTCTGCCGGTGCCAATCCCGCCTACCGTGACGCCGCTGCCTCGTTTGGTACCACCCTCGCCCACAGGAACATTCGCTTGATTTACGGTGGCGGAAGTGTCGGGCTGATGGGCGTGGCGGCCGACGCCTGCCTCGCAGCCGGCGGTGAGGTGGTGGGTGTTATCCCCCGCATGCTGATGGAAAAAGAAGTCGGTCACGCCGGTGTGACGCAAATGCATGTGGTGGAAACCATGCATGAACGCAAAGCGCTCATGACCGAACTGTCTGACGGCTTCATCGCCCTGCCGGGAGGTTACGGCACACTAGATGAGTTGTTCGAGTCGCTCACCTGGCAGCAACTGGGGTATCACACCAAACCGATCGGGTTACTCAACGCTAATGGTTTCTTCGACGGGTTGATTGTATTCCTCGATCATGCGCGTGACGAGCGCTTCCTGCGCGGTTTGCACCGTGACTCACTACAGATCGACACCGACCTTGCAGCACTGATCGACAAGCTGCGTCGCGCGGAAGCGCCGGATACCGGAAAGTGGCTGGATCGGGCTAAGCATGATCTCGTTGTCTGAACCTGCGCGGTCGGCCCAGTTCCTGCGGCGTGGGCGGGGTGTCGGAGGGTAATCCACACAAGTCGCCCGACAGTCAGGGGCGTAGCCGGTATGCGCCCCATCGGCGGCAGTGATGACATCGCAAGTCGTCAAGCGCATGGGCAATCAGGCGGTGGGTCGGTTGGCAATGGCTTGTTTGTAGGCGATGAAAAGTTGCTCTAGAAGTAGTCTTGCATTCAACGGATGATGAATCAGCCGTCTGGTCTGGCGCAGCTCACTTTCGAACCGAAACACCTTTGGTAAATCGATATTGCGCGCAATCTTCTCAACGGCACGCGCGTGGTCGCGATGGTGATCAATCTGTCCCAACATCTTCTGTCGGATCAAGTCATTTATCCAAGTTTGCATCCAACCGAGCAAACTCGATAGATCTGTCTTTTCAAAATTCTGCGCACTCAACACGTAGTCAAAGTCGGGTTCTGCCAGCGTGGCGACAAACGCCAGTCTGGCCGACTGGTAATCGGCATTGCCAAATACAATCGCATCCAACGGCGCGCCGGCAGCCGCCGCGAGCGCATCCTCAGCCTTGCTCATGCCTTGTGTATTGAGCCAAGCCAGCGCCGTTTGGGTATCTGGTGCCGGTACCAACACACGCTGACAACGGCTGCGGATGGTGGCGAGCAGGCGGCCGATTTGATCGCTGACCAACAAGATGACTGACCGTGGCGCAGGTTCCTCCAAGGTCTTTAGCAGTGCATTTGCCGCAGCGATGTTCATCGCCTCGGCGGGATGAACCAACAAAATGCGGTAACCATCGCGGTGCGTGGACAGCGCCATGAAATCGGCAATCCCTCGAATCTGGTCAATCTTGATCTCGCGACTTTTCTTTTTATCTTTGTCGTCGACCTCTGCAACAACCTCATCAGTGGGCGCTTCCTCTACCATCGACTCCGGTAGCAACTGTCGAAAGTCGGGATGGTTGCCTTCACAAAACCAGCCGCAGGCCGCGCATTCCCCGCAGGCAAAGCCATCCTCAGGCGCTTCGCATAACAGAGACTGGGCAAGTGCCCGCGCAAACTCAACCTTCCCAACACCGCTGCGCCCGTGAATGAGCAATGCATGCGGCAACGCCTCGCCGCGCGCGATCAGTTCCGATAGTGGCTGTTTTTGCCAGGGCAGGATCTCAATCATCGAGCGCGTCTGGCTTTAGCCAAAAGCCGTTTGAGGTGATCACACAGACGCTCTCGAATCATTTCCATGGCCTGCGACGCATCAACAATGACAATACGCTCTGGATATTGCGCCGCGCGCTCCAGATAGGCTTGACGAACGCGGGCAAAGAATTCTCCCTGCTCACGTTCAAACTTGTCGGGGTTCGGGGTGGCGCGATCCAGACGTTCGCGCGCAATACCGACGGGCGTATCAAACAACAGCGTCAGGTCTGGCTGGCGATGACCATGAACAAAATACTCCAAGGGTGCTACCCGGCTTAGACCCAACCCGCGGCCACCACACTGATAGGCATAGGTTGAATCGGTGAATCGATCACATACTACCCACTCCCCTCGCGCGAGCGCCGGCTCGATCACTTCCGCCAGATGTTCGCGGCGGCTGGCAAATACCAACAAGGCCTCGGTATCGGCATGCATTTTTTCGTTGAGCACGATATTGCGTAACGTCTCACCCAAGGGAGTACCGCCAGGCTCGCGGGTCGCAACCACCCCGACGCCGTGCTCGCGCAAGTAATGGGTAATGAACGACACATGCGACGACTTGCCAGCACCGTCTATGCCCTCAAGTGTGATGAACATTGCCTCGACCGACGACATGGATTAACGACCCAATTGATACTTCGCAACGGCGCGATTGTGTTCATCCAAGGTGCGTGAAAACACGTGCGATCCGTCGCCGTTCCCGGTCGCCACAAAGTACAAATTGTCGGTAGTTGCGGGATTCAGTGCGGCCTTGATCGAGGCCAGACCGGGCATCGCAATCGGTGTCGGCGGCAAGCCATCGCGGGTATAAGTATTATATGGCGTGTCAGTCATCAGGTCGCGTCGACGAATGTTGCCATCGAATTTTTCACCCATGCCGTAAATGACAGTCGGGTCGGTTTGTAGCCGCATCGGCATCCGCAATCGATTGACAAATACACCTGCAATTTGTGGCCGTTCATCTGCGCGACCGGTTTCTTTTTCGACAATCGAGGCCATAATGAGCGCCTCGTATGGGCTTTGATATGGCAGACCCTGTGCACGATCTTGCCAAGCCTCGTTCAGTTTTTTCTGCATGGCCTGATAACTCGCCCGCAAAATGTCGAGGTCACTCGTTCCAGGCGAAAACTGGTAGGTGTCAGGGAAAAACAGCCCCTCCGGATGGGTCTCCGGCGCGGCGAGCTTTTTCAGAATGTCCTTGGCACTAAGCCCCTTCAACGTCACGCGAATATCTGGGTTCTGCTCTAAGGCAGCGCGCATCTCGCGAAATGTCACGCCCTCGACGAAGGTTACCCCTACCTTGAGCACGTCTCCGTCGACCATCTTTTGTAACAGCTCCATGGGAGAGATAGCCGACGCAAGTCGGTAACGTCCCGCCTGAATTTTTGACGCCTCGTCGGTGAGTCGACCCAATAACCAGAGGCTGTATGGCTCGGCAAGCAGGCCTGCGTCGGTAAGTTTTTGCGCCACCGCCTTCAAGGAAAGCCCTTTTTCGACCGTGAAATCAAACGGCACTGTCGGCAAATTAAGTGGGGTTCGGAAATACCTGACTCCCGCGGCACTGATGGCTATTGCTGCCACGCAAAGCACGAACAAGATTGCAGCAAACACACGCGCCATCAGTTGCCTTCTAGGGTAATGAACGTCACCGCGACACTATCGCAGTCTCTTCATAACCAACGTGCCGTTAGTCCCGCCAAAACCAAAGGAATTAGATAATGCCACGTCGATTTTCATGTCACGCGCAACGTTGGCACAATAGTCCAAGTCACACTCCGGATCTTGATCAAATATGTTGATCGTTGGCGGCGAAACTTGATTGTAAATCGCCAGCGTGGTGAATACTGCCTCAACGCCACCCGCCGCTCCGAGTAAATGCCCGGTCATTGATTTGGTAGAGTTCACCACCAGATTTTTCGCATGGTCGCCAAATGCGGCCTTCACTGCGGCGGTCTCATTCTTATCGCCAAGCGGTGTAGAGGTGCCATGGGCGTTCAAGTACTGGACGTCGTCACCGTTGACGCCAGCGTTGTGGAGCGCCGCCAACATGCCGCGACGCGGCCCGTCCATACTTGGCGCGGTGATGTGGTTGGCGTCCGCACTCATTCCCATCGCCGCCAGTTCGCCATAAATCCGGGCTCCGCGCGCCTTGGCGTGTTCGTACTCTTCCAGCACCAAGATACCCGCCCCTTCGCCGAGCACAAATCCATCGCGGCCACGGTCAAATGGGCGGCTTGCGGTCTCCGGCGAATCGTTTCGCTCAGAAAGCGCTTTCACCGCACAGAAACCACCAATACCCGCCATACAGATGGTCGCCTCAGCCCCGCCGGCGATCATGATGTCGGCGTCGCCGTATTCGATCATTCGGCCCGCGTCGCCAATACAGTGTGTTGCGGTGGTGCAAGCCGAGACCATGGAAACGTTTGGCCCCTTCACCCCGTACTGGATGGAAATCAGCCCGGCAACCATATTGATGATCGAGCCTGGCACAAAAAATGGTGAAAGTCGGCGCGGCCCTTTGTCGATCATTTCCCGGATATTGTCCTCGATCATAGGCAGACCGCCAATGCCGGAGCCGACATTCACACCGATACGATGCGAGTTTGAATCATCGACGACGATGCCTGAATCGTCCAGAGCCATCTTTGCCGCAGCAAGACCGAAATGGATAAAGGTATCCATACGCCGAACTTCTTTCGGCGACATCCAATCGGTCGCGTTGAAGTTTTTCACCTCGCCGGCAAAGCGGGTGGGCAACATGCCAGCGTCAAATCGTGTAATCGGACCGATACCGCCACGACCGTTGACGATATTGTCCCATGCGGTGGCAACGGTATTGCCTACGGGCGAGACGATGCCCAACCCCGTGATGACGACCCTTCGCTTACTCATAATCGAACCTGATGGTGAAATAAAAAGTCAGTTGAACGCCTATAAATCACGCGGCCAATAAAAAAGCTGCCGACCGGTGCCGATCGACAGCCTGTATGCGCCGCGAATACGTTACTTTTTCTGGTTGGCGGATACGTAGTCGATTGCTTGCTGAACGGTGGTGATCTTCTCGGCGGCCTCGTCCGGAATCTCAGTTTCGAACTCTTCTTCGAGCGCCATTACCAGTTCAACGTTGTCCAGCGAGTCAGCGCCAAGATCTTCGACAAACGATGATTCGTTTTTTATCTCGGCTTCTGCTACGCCGAGTTGTTCTGCGACGATCTTTTTTACGCGCGCTTCGATGTTATCCATGTGCTACTTCCTTTAGAGATAAAACTGCACTAGTTTACCAAAACCGCAAAAATCCGCCGGTACCTGAATTCGACCGCATTTTATCCATGCAGCCAGATTACTCCATGTGCATGCCGCCGTTGACATGGATCGTATTGCCGGTAATGTAGGCAGCGCCGGGCGAGGCGAGGAATAGCACCGCCTCCGCGATATCAGCCGGCTGACCAAGCCGCCCCAGTGGAACACTGCCGACCAATTTGGAGACTTGCTCGGCAGATAACGCGTTTGTCATGTCTGTTTCGATGAAGCCGGGGGCGACACAGTTAACGGTGATATTCCGACTACCCACTTCGCGCGCGAGCGCCTTGCTAAATCCAACCATACCCGCCTTGGCCGCGACATAGTTAACCTGCCCGGCGTTGCCCATAAATCCAACGACCGACGCGATATTGATGATGCGACCAGCACGTGCTTTCATCATGCCCTTGATCACACCGCGACAAAGCCGGAACACCGAGGTCAGGTTGGTCTCAAGTACGCCCGACCAGTCCTCATCCTTCATCCGCATCATCAAGTTATCACGGGTGATGCCGGCGTTGTTTACCAGAATATTCACGGCACCGAACTTCTCCTCAATCGTCTTCAACAGCGAGTCTGTCAGCGCCGCATCCTTCACATCCAGCACCGCACCGAGGCCTTTCCCACCGGCGGCATTGATGGCGGCCTGGATGGTGGCTGCACCAGAGTCACTAGTCGCCGTGCCGATTACGGTAGCGCCCTCTGCAAGCAGCCTACTCAAAATTGCAGCGCCAATCCCGCGCGTGGCACCGGTAACTAGGGCAACCTGCCCGTCAAGTAGTTTTGTCATAGGTGGTTCTCGTCTCTCACTGTCTTGGGGAAAGTGTGGCGTCTGCAAGCAGCTGACTACGCGTTCGCGACCGCAATTGCCGCATTGAGCCCCGCTTCGTCACTTATCGCCAGACAATTCAGGTTGGACTCGATGCGTTTATTCAGCCCCGTGAGAACTTTGCCTGGCACGCATTCAATCACCGTCGTCGCGCCATTTTTCGCCAACGCCTGAACGGTTTCAATCCAACGCACCGGACGGAACAGTTGTTCCACTAGCGCAGACTTGATCTCCTCTGCTGTTGAAAATGCAGCAACGTCTGCATTTTGGATGACCGGTACAGCGGGTGTCGTAATTTGCACCTGCTGCAAACGACTGCGCAATTGTTCCGCCGCTGGACGCATCAGCGCGCAATGTGATGGCGCGCTCATGGGCAGCATGATGGCGCGTTTTGCACCGCGTTCCTTCGCCAGCGCCATGCCACGCTCAACGGCGCTGCGATGACCCGCGATCACAATTTGGCCAGGCGAGTTCAAGTTGACCGCTTCAAGCACCTCGCCTGCCGCAGCATCCGAACAAACTTGTCGAACCACGTCAACGTCGAGTCCCAGAACTGCTGCGATGCCGCCCTTCCCTTCCGGTACCGCCGCCTGCATGGCCTCGGCACGAAATCTTACCAGTGGGACCGCATCCGCGAATGCCATCGCCCCGGCCGCGACCAGCGCGGTGTATTCACCGAGGCTGTGCCCGGCAAAACAGTTTGGCTGCGGGCCACCGAGACTTTGCCATGCGCGCCATGTCGCCACACCGGCAACCAGCATCAAAGGTTGGGTATTCACCGTCTGGTTCTGTACCTCCACCGGTCCGGCTTCGGCAAGTTGCCATAGATCCAGACCAAGTAGTGTCGATGCCTCGTCAAAGGTGGACTTGACAACCGGTAGCGTCGCTAAACCAGCCATCATACCAATCGACTGTGAGCCCTGACCGGCGAACGTAATTGCGAAGAATGTCATGGTGATTAGTAAGTATTGTGCATTACCATTTTGCGATCGCGGCACCCCAAGCAAAACCGCCGCCGAGCGCGGCCATCAAGACTATTTGCCCGGGTTTGATTTTGCCCCCGCGAACCGATACGTCGAGCGCGAGCGGGATGGAAGCGGCAGAGGTATTGCCATGGCGGTCAACCGTGATGACCACCTTGTCATCGGGCATCGCCAGACGTTTTGCCGCGTGCATGATGATGCGCTGATTGGCCTGATGGCAAATGAACCAGTCAATCGCATCGGGCTGCAACCCATTTGCATGTAACGCTTCCCACGCCACGTCTTCAAACGCCTTTACCGCGAACTTATAAACCGCGCCCCCTTCCATGGTCAGCATCGGGCTGCCGCGAATCTTGCCATTCTCAACTGTGCCTGGTGCGCAGAGCGCCTGGCGATAACTACCGTCGGCGTGCAGATGCGTTGACAGGATACCCGGCTCCGTTGATGCCTTTAGCACCACCGCCCCGGCACCATCGCCGAACAATACACAGGTGGTTCTATCTTGCCAATTCATGATGCGTGAGAATACTTCGGTACCCACCACCAAGCTACACTTGGCGGCTCCCGTACGGATAAATTTTTCGGCCGTTGCGAGGCCATAAACAAACCCCGCGCACACGGCCTGTAGATCAAACGCGATCGCCTCCTTAACGCCCAACTTGTCCTGCAAGATACAGGCTGTCGATGGAAACACCATATCCGGCGTCGAGGTTGCAACGATGATCAAGTCGATGTCATTTGCATCAACCCGTGCGGCTTTCATGGCGCGCTGACTGGCGATCAACGCGAGGTCACTCGCACTTTCATTGTCTGCGGCATAGTGGCGCTCGCGAATGCCAGTGCGTGAAAAAATCCACTCATCACTGGTGTCGACAGTCTTTGACAACTCGTCGTTGGTGACACATCGCGCCGGTAGGTAACTGCCGGTGCCGGCAATGCGGGCAAAGACTTCGCTCATCTAACCCGCCGCAGAAATTGGCGCGGTATCAACAACGACAGCACGCACGGTGGGCTGCAACAACCCTTCTCCGTGCAGCCGTTCAATCTCGGTGCTGATCTTGGATAACAGTCCGTGCTCGACTTCTGAGTTGGCGCGCAGGATCGCACGACCAAACCCATAGGCGTCTGCGGATCCGTGGCTCTTCACGACGATACCGCGCAAGCCGAGTAATGCCGCACCGTTGTACCGCCGGTGATCAACACGCGCACGAAATCCGTTTAACGCCGGCAATGAGATAAGCGCCATCAATTTACGCAGGGGAGATTTCTTGTATTCCTCTTTCAGAAAATCCCCCATCATCTTGGCGATACCCTCGGAAGCCTTGAGCATTACGTTACCCACAAATCCGTCGCAAACAACCACGTCAGTGGTACCTTTGTAAATATCGGTACCCTCGACGTTGCCGAAGAAATTTAGATGACTGGCCTTCAGCAACTCGCCAGCGCGTTTCGTAGTCTCGTTGCCTTTGATGTCTTCAGAGCCAATATTGAGAAGACCAACTGACGGGTTCTCTTTACCGTCAACAGCGGCACACAACATTGCCCCCATGATGGCGAATTGCAGCAAATGTTCGGGCGTGGATTCGGCATTTGCGCCTAAATCCAAGACGTACACCACACCATTTCGTGACGGCAGCGCGCCACAGATAGCGGGGCGGTCGATACCTGGAAGCGTCTTGAGGACAAACTTGGCAGTCCCCATCAGCGCACCGGTATTGCCAGCGGAAACACAGGCATGCGCTTTGCCCGACTTCAGCAAGTCGATGGCAACACGCATAGACGAGTTCTTCTTGTGGCGGATCGCTGAACGCACGTCTTCATGCATTTCAACAAGTTCAGGTGCCTCGATAATTTCCAGACGCGGCAATGTAAGCGACGCGTCACCGCGCGCTACGGATTTTTTTAATTGGGCTTTAATGTCGTCCGTACGACCGACCAAAAGCGCTCGACAATCGGGAGATTGAGCGAGAAACGATAATGCGGCAGGAACGGTGACCTTCGGCCCAACGTCCCCACCCATCGCGTCGATGGCAATCGTTGTCTGCATTTACTTGGGGTAACTCGCCTCCTGCGAGATACCCAGCAGCCTAACCGTTATTTATGACGCCAGATCGAGCGCAGACGATTTATTCGTCCGCCTTGGTTTTCACCACTTTCTTTCCACGGTAGAAGCCCGATGGGGAGATGTGGTGACGCAAGTGGGTCTCGCCGGTGGTTGGCTCAATGGCCGTCGGTGGGCTGGCCAGAAAGTCATGCGCACGATGCATGCCGCGCTTAGAGGGCGACTTCTTATTCTGTTGGACTGCCATACTAATTCTCCTAAATTAAAAACTCGTTACTGCGTTTCATACTGCCGTAGTCGCCAAAAAATACCTTAGGCGACTAACGCGTTTTCTTTAACCCTGCAAGTTTCGCAAACGGCGACTGCTTGGCTTCGACAGTCACTTGAACGTTCCCGACCGCAACATCCGACTGACGCGACCTTCGCAGCGATTTCGGCAACTTGGTCTCTGGAAGCGACCGCGACCTCGGCGTCGTTGTCGGCATCGCCAGCAACACTTCTTCCTGAATGTGAGCTTTGAGATCAAAATCTTGACCACAGACGATGTAATCCTCGTCATCCGCCTCGTCTTCTAGCGGAGGCAGCGCATCTTCCGAGGCAACCAACACTAACCGACTCTCGATATCAAGCTCAAAACGCGATGGTGCCAAGGTGACCGGATCCATCACTTCAAACCAACCCGAAAGTATACACTGCAACCGCTTTTGCTGCCTACCTGATTGATCTGACAGGCTATTTCCGGTAATCCGGTAACGCACCTGACCTTTAGGTGACGCGAGGAAATCCGCCAATTCAGGCAATTCAAGAGGTGCAAACTCCCCTTCCACCACTTGATTGAGGCGCGTTAATCGGTCTACCGAGACCAAGGTCGAGGCGCGAGCGGCGATACTGTTGGGCTGGGCGTGACCAAAGTCAGCGGTTCGAGTAGACATCCCCCATGATATGATTTTATCTTCAAAAAATCAACAAGTTAACTGCCGACTTTGGGTGTTAACGCTTCTATAGTGTCCTCTCATTTGACTACTGCCACCCTTGAAAAACCGCTGGTTTTGGCTTCCACGTCGCGTTATCGGGCCGAGTTGCTGAACCGACTACAGATTCCATATGCGATGGTGTCCCCTGAGTGTAACGAAGCACCTCTCATCGGTGAAAGCTGTGCCGAAACGGCCGCTCGCCTTGCCGCTGCAAAAGCGCGCGCCGGTGCGGTTCGCTCGGGACTTGCAACCGGACTTGTCATCGGTTCCGACCAAGTTGCCGATCTGGAGGGCACGGCGCTTGGCAAACCGGTCACGCGCGAAAATGCCATCCGACAGTTACAGAAGATGCGCGGAAAACGCGTTGTTTTCCACACTGGCATCGCGTTGCTCAACATCGGCAACGGACGACTACAGCAAGCGGTCGTCCCGACCACCGTCACCATGCGCGAATACAGCGACCAAGCCATCAGCCACTATCTGGACCGCGAAAACGCTTTGGACTGCGCCGGCAGTGCGAAGTCCGAAGGCTTGGGCGCAGCCTTGATTGCATCCATGACGAGTGATGATCCATCAGCACTTATTGGCCTACCTTTACTCACGCTAATCACCATGCTCGCCGCAGAAGGGGTCGAGGTGCTTGCATGATTGACGCGGCAAACATTCCGTCGGTAGAGAATAAGCTGGGGATACTGTTTCTGATCCCGACTCACGTAACAGCAGCGACCATGCAGAACACGCAGCTTGTGCTGCCGACACAAGTTATTGCCACCGCAGTTGGCTTGACCCACTATATTGCCGAGAACGCCAAGACGGCGCGCATGTTTCTCAAGGCGATTGGTGTGACGCGACCGCTGGCTGAAATTTCCATCGCTGAGCTAGACAAACACACCAGACAATCTCAGCAATCGGACTACTCGAGTCTGTTAGCACCGTTGTTAGCCGGCAGCGATGTTGGCCTAGTCTCGGAGGCGGGAGCGCCCGCAGTTGCCGATCCAGGAGCGTTAGTCGTCGCCGCCGCCCACCGGGTTGGCATTCCCGTCAAGCCGCTGGTGGGCCCGTCCTCGCTTTTGCTCGCACTGATGGCCTCGGGACTCAACGGCCAGAGTTTTGTATTCCACGGCTATCTGCCGCAGGGTAAGGCTGATCGCGCCCGGCGCATCATTCATGTCGAGCGCGAGTCCAAACGCCAGCAACAGACGCAGATGTTTATCGAAACACCATATCGTAACCAAGCGCTACTGGCAGACTTGTTAACCACACTCTCCCCCACCACGCAGCTTTGCGTGGCAACCGACTTAACCGGTGCAATGGAATCGGTGCGGACAAAATCGGTCGCAGACTGGCGTGCATCCAACACCAGTCTGGACAAACTGCCGACGATATTCTTGTTACTCGGGTGAGGATAGATACGAAG
This sequence comes from Burkholderiales bacterium, assembly GCA_040379385.1. Taxonomy (GTDB): domain Bacteria; phylum Pseudomonadota; class Gammaproteobacteria; order Burkholderiales; family Usitatibacteraceae; genus UKL13-2. The sequence continues at coordinate 15,248 of JBEILF010000003.1, forward strand.
GGCAGACGCGAAGGGCCTAGACGAAACATCGCCTGTATACCTCAGCGCACGGTTGGCGTTGCCCGCTCCGATAACAACCTCGTCGCGATGGATTGCCATAACGAGTCTGAGGCGGCTGCGCCTACCGAGGCTGCTATGCGCCGCGCAAACTGTTCCGATAACGAATCTTCCGGCGTGTAGTCGATGATGGTCTCGGCCTTGATCACTTCGCGAGCGACATAGTCAAGTCCGCCGATACCGTCGGCCAGCCCCAACGCGACACTCTTTTCGCCCGACCAAACTAGGCCTGAAAACATTTCCGGTGTCTCTTTGAGTCGTCTGCCCCGCCCTTCACGAACCACCTTGATGAACTGTTCGTGGATTTCGTTAACCATCTGCTGCGCGAACTTTTGCTGTTCAGGATTGACCGGTGAAAACGGATCGAGAAAGCCTTTGTTGGGACCCGCCGTGACCAGACGACGTTCTACCCCGAGTTTGTCCATGGCCCCGGTAAAGCCAAAGCCATCCATCAGCACGCCGACCGAGCCAACCATCGAGGCCTTGTTAACGTAGATCTTGTCTGCCGCCACCGCGACGTAGTAACCACCAGACGCGCAAATGTCCTGCACCACAACATAAAGCGGGATATCTTTGTGTAGCGCACGCAGGCGCTTCATTTCGTCGTTGATGTAGCCAGACTGCACGGGGCTTCCGCCAGGGCTATCAATCCGCAAGACAACGCCCTGCGTATTCTTATCCTTGTAGGCAGCTTGCAACGCAGAGATGATCTTGTCGGCAGATGCTTTTGACTCCGCAGTGATGACGCCCTTCACGTCGATCAGTGCGGTATGTCTTTCCAATCCTGTACCTGCCTGCTTGCCTGCCGTCGCGCCGAGAATGAGTAACAGGATCAGGGCGAAAAACGACAGCCACAACAGTGAAACAGTGGTCCGCCAGCGGCGCGTACGCTTTTGTTCGGCAAGGGTTTCCACCATGAGTGTTTCGAGAACGCTGCGCTCCCAGCGGGTTTGTGCGGGCGTCACTGCGTCAGGTGAATTGTCAGCTTCCGCGGGCTTACCCGGGACGGTGGGGTTTTCCATCAGAATTATCCAGTTAGGCGGAAGTAGGGGCGTCTGGGCACGGCAAATGTAGCAGCCGTCCAGTACCTAGAAACACGTCGCCGTCGACGACTTCAATGGCGACCTTTGTGAGTACAGCGCCTTGGCAGGGACCGCCGACACAACGACCGCTATCCGGCTCGAACAACGCGCCGTGCGTGGCGCAGACCAAGTATAACCCTGCGTCGTCAAACACCTCGCCCGCCTGCCAGTCAAGTTCAGTGCCCCGATGCGGGCAGGAATTGACGTAGCCGAACACCTCCCCGTGGTAGGCGACGACAAACGCGGGCAACGTCCGGCCACCAACTTCAAGAGCAAACCGTTTGGCGAGTCCGCCGTCAGCCAGCGTCTGGCGCGGACAAATTAAGCGTTCTGCTTCAGCCAATTACCGAGCTCCTGAACTGAGTGCAACACCGCACGATGCGCCACCATCCTTAACGTCTCTGCTGCATGTGCGCCGTAACTCACCCCTAAACCATCACAGCCGGCCGAGGCCGCCATGTTCAGATCATGAATGGTGTCACCAATCATCAGGGTCTGCGTGGCTTCAACCCCGGTAAACGCCATCAGCTTTTCCAGCATATCCGGGTGAGGCTTCGGCCAGCCTTCGTCTGCACAGCGTGTGTAATGGAAATGTTGTCGCAGCCCACAATGATCAAAGGCGCGTTCCAGTCCGCGTCGCGGCTTTCCTGTGGCCACAGCAAGAAAACGCTGATCATGCGCAAGTGAATGAAGTACGCTTTCAATACCCTCATACAGCCGCACTTCTCCGTCGCGCGGGACATAGTGATGACGATATCGCTCAGCGAATACATCAAGACCCGCGTCATTCAGACTGGGAAACAAAAACCGCACAGAATCACGGATGCCAAGGCCAATGATGTGTTTTGCCGCTTCGGTCGATGGTGGGGTGAGGTCACAATCAACGGCAGCCAGTTGGATACATTCCGCAATCAAGCTGGTGGAATCCATGACCGTACCGTCCCAGTCAAACACCACTAATCGATACCTCATCATCCGCCTATCTTGGTTTGCCAGCCAACCGACGAAAGTCCAAATACTTGGACAGCTCTGGCGACAAGGGCGCGACGATTTCAGTTTTTGCTGACGTCGCTGGATGGGTAAACGCAATCGAGTGCGCGTGTAAAAACATCCGTTTTAATCCGCCATTTTTTGCCTGCGCCACATGTTTGTTGAGCGCGAAATTGCCATATTTGTCGTCACCAATAATCGGATACCCGAGACTCGCTAAGTGCACTCGGATCTGATGCGTGCGACCAGTGCGAATGTCGCAATCCAGTAGTGTGGCACCTGAGAATTGTTCGACCCGCGTAAAAATCGTGTGTGATTCCAGCCCGCCATCCTCATCGACAGCGACGCGACGCTCGCCTTCCTTGTTCACATATTTGGCGAGCTTGATACGCACACTCTTGCGCAAATCGGGCCAGTCACCATCGACCAGCGCGTAGTAATGTTTTTTGATGCGTCCCGAACTGCCCTCGACATCATTGCCTTCGCCGCGCAGCAGCGCATGCATTCTGGTCAGAGCAATGCGCTTCTTCGCAATTAGCAGGATGCCCGACGTCTCCCGATCAAGGCGATGTACCAACTCGAGGAACTTGGCGTCCGGACGAGTCAGCCGCATCGCTTCGATGACACCAAGGTGGATGCCGCTGCCGCCATGTACCGCCATACCTGCCGGTTTATCGATTGCCAAAAGCGCATCGTCTTCGAAAACAATTCGCCAAGCGGGAAGGCCCTTTCCAAGAATTTTTGTCTGGAGATGGCCGTCGTTGCTAGGCTTTTTTTACAGGCGAGAGCTTTACAGGGGGTACACGCACCACGTCGCCGAGTACCAATCGATAGGTTTGATCAATTCGCCCCTTGTTTACCCGGACCTCGCCGGACCGTAGGATGCGATAGACGTGACTCTTTGGCACACCTTTTAGGCGACTAAGCAAAAAGTTGTCGATTCGCTGGCCCGCGTGGTTGTCGTCGACGGTGACCAGCTCAACCCGCGGGGCGTTTGCGGCGGCGTTGAACGGGTCACGATCTAATCGGGAAGGTTTTGTAGCCACTTGCATTTGCGTTATACTTCTATCTCGTTGATTTACAAGCGGTCTTCCGGCTTGGTCACCTCGGGCGATGTAAGGCAAGTCCTATCGACGTGGTCACTTTCCCGATCTTCCGCGAAGAAATCGCCGTGTTGTCCGGTTTGGTCTGTTTCCCGCGCAGTTTTTAAATCCACTGTCTGTGTTACAGAACTTGCTGCTCACTGCGGAAAACGCCGGTCGTTTTCGCTCACCGCAAGCACAGCTTGGTAAGTAGCGATAGTAAACGAAATGCAGCAAAACAACGCGCGCCATTCGGGCCGAGAATCCAAAGATTCAAGGACGAGAAAGACGGCGGCGTGAACGAAACGAATTTTGCAGTGCGTGGTTGGCTGAATGCAGTGATCTTCTCCCACATGCACCCATGATTGAACTAACACTGCCGGGAAATCGGTCCGCTCATCGTACAAACCTACACGTAATACCTCGCTTTCAACACACCGAAATCGCCGCCACCTGCGCCCAATGCGAAGTATTCAGGGTGGTGGAGACGGCGACTCCGTCAATGTCGTTGGTTGGTCGTAGCCACCTGTAGCCGAGCGGAAACCGCCTGCGCATTAACTTGCGCACGCCGCCAGTGTCTGGCAATCGCTGCACCACGCTGCGCCGAATCTCGCGCACCGTCGACGTAGCATCTCGTTGGGTTCCGCCGTAGTCTGGCTTTCGCCCCGCACAAGCGCGCTCTAAGGATTACACATGAAGCGCATGTTATTCAACGCAACCCAAGCCGAAGAGCTGCGAGTTGCCATTGTCGACGGTCAAAAACTCGTCGACCTAGATATCGAACACGCTGGGCAAGAACAACGTAAGTCGAACATTTATAAAGCTAAGGTCACCCGGGTTGAGCCATCGCTGGAGGCGATCTTTGTTGACTATGGAGCAGAGCGCCACGGTTTTCTGCCGTTCAAGGAGCTGACGCGCGAATACGTCGCCGGTGAAGACGGCGAGGGGACACGCGGCAAGATTGCGCAGAACCTGCGCGTGGGTCAGGAGCTGCTCGTTCAAGTCGAAAAGGACGAACGCGGCAACAAAGGCGCGGCTCTCACCACCTACATCTCCCTGGCTGGCCGTTATTTGGTGCTGATGCCGAACAATCCACGCGGCGGTGGCGTTTCACGACGGGTCGAAGGTGAAGAGCGTACCGAACTGCGCGAGACCCTTGACCAACTGCGAGTACCCGAGGGCATGTCGATCATCGCCCGTACGGCCGGTATCGGTCGTAGCGTCGAAGAACTGCAGTGGGACATGAATTATCTGGTGCAGCTCTGGGAAGCCATTGAAGGTGCAGGCCGCGAAGTAAAAGGGCCGGAACTCATTTATCTCGAGTCGAGTCTGGTGGTACGCGCGATCCGCGATCTGTTCCAGCCGGACGTCGGCGAAATTCTCGTCGATACGCAGGAAATTTTTGAGCAGGCGCAGTCGTTTATGTCGACCGTCATGCCGTCCAACGTCAGCAAGGTCAAGTTGTACAAAGACGACGTGCCACTGTTCTCACGATTTCAAATTGAGCACCAAATCGAGACGGCTTATCGCCGCGATGTATCGTTACCATCCGGTGGTGCCATCATTATTGACCACACCGAAGCCTTGGTCTCTGTCGATGTCAACTCGGCACGCGCAACCAAAGGCCATGACATTGAGGAAACCGCATTTCGCACCAACTGTGAGGCAGCCGACGAAATTGCTCGCCCGCTTCGCCTGCGGGACCTCGGTGGTCTGGTAGTGATCGACTTCATTGATATGGAGTCGAGCAAGAGCCAGCGGGAAGTTGAAAATCGACTTCGCGATGCGCTCAAACACGACCGGGCACGTGTGCAAACCGGCAAGATCTCGCGTTTTGGCCTGATGGAATTGTCGCGCCAGCGTCTGCAACCCGCACTCTCTGAATCCAGCTACATCCCCTGCCCGCGTTGCCACGGGGTCGGGCACATTCGTGATACTGCCTCTTCTGCGCTGCACGTGTTGCGCATTATTCAGGAGGAGGCGATGAAAGAAAGTACGGCAGCGGTGCATTGCCAAGTGCCGGTCGACGTTGCCACTTTCCTCTTGAATGAAAAGCGCCAAGACATCCGCACCATTGAAGTGCGCTTCAAGGTGAATGTGTTGCTGATTCCAAACGTCCACATCGAAACGCCCAACTACGAGATCGAGCGCCTGCGTCACGATTCGGAAAAACTCGACGTGGTCAAGGCCTCCTACGAACTGGTCAACAAGCCGATCGACGAACTTGCGATGAAGCTGCCAACTGCGGCCGAGGCAAAACCATCTCGGCAGGAGCCGATGGTAAAGGGTATTACCCCGGACCAACCCGCGCCGATATCGTCCGAGTCGGCAGCGAATGAAGATCGACAAACGGCGCGCGCGCCATTGCAGTCCGCGTCGGCAAGGGTGGCAACGCCGGCACCATCACTTTGGAAACGTTTTGTCGGCCTATTCGGCGGCAAGAGTGCGCCAGCGACAACCCCGCCGGCAGTTGACATCAAAGCCAATAAAGACGCTAAAAACACGCGGGACGGCAACCGCGAAGGACGCGGTGACCGAACCAATCGCGTTGAGCGCGGTGAACGTAACGACCGGGGCCCGCGTAGCCGTACTGATCGCGGGGATCGTAATGACCGCAGCAATAAGGGCGAACGTAAAGACGGCAAACGCGCCGAGGGTCGCAATGAGGGCCGCAACGAACCCCGCAGTGATCGTCCTTCCAAAGGCCATGGTGGTGCCGAACGCAACCAACCACCGCGCCAGAACAAACCGGACGAAGCAATCATCGCCACGGTCGGTGCCCCAGAGCAATCGGCGGCACCACAATCGCCGCGTAGGCAGCAACCGCGCCCCGCTCTAGAAGCACGGCCGACGGAAGCGAGCGAAGATAGCGACGGCCGTAGCCGCCGCCGCCGTGGCAGAGGCGGTCGGGGTCGGGGTGGACGCGAACCGGGCGAGAATCGGAACACCGGTGCATCGCAAGAAGCTGTCAGTGTCACACAAAGCGACTTGCCTGTGACGACAAGCAGTGAGCCCGACCTGCCGACGCCGGCCGTGTCTACAGCGGTGGTGCCAACGCCGGTGCAGCAGCCGCTTGTGGCTTCTTCCTCGGATGTGAGCGCACCGCCTTCCGCTCCTTCCGCGACTCCCGTCGCCGCTCCCGCCGCCCCAACCCCAGCCGCCCCTGCTCCCGCGTCGGCGGCTACGGTCTACAGTTCTGTGACAGCACCGATCGCACCTGTGGACCAAATACCGGACGCTGCCCCCGTTCGCAGCCAGGCGCGGCAACGACGTGCACGCGATACCGTCAGACAAGAGCCGCTGGTGTTCATCGAGACCGACGCCGACAAAGCGGCAACCAATGTGCAGCAAGCCACGCTCGCCATCATCGAGCCACAGCGTCGCAGCACACCGCGGCCTCGTCGTGAACGCGTCGTTGTGAATGAACCGCTGCAAGTGGTGGAAACAAAAATAGATGTACCGCCACAGGCCTGATTAGCAATACCAAACAAAGCCGCTCAATGAGCGGCTTTGTTTTTATAACGGAGAGCCCCCATGCCTACAACCGACCCCATCGACTTCTATTTCGATTTTTCTTCACCCTATGGTTACCTCGCCGCAACGCGCATCAATGCGATTGCCGCCAAATATCAACGGCGGGTAAAGTGGCGGCCCATCCTACTCGGCCCGGCGTTCAAGGCCAGCGGCAATTCGCCGCTGATCTCACAGCCATTGAAGGGTGCCTACGCCGAACGCGACTTCCGGCGTACCGCCCGATTTATGGGAGTGCCCTACAAACAACCCGATCCGTTTCCCATCGGCACACAAAATGCCGCACGTGCGTTCTATTGGATCGATGACCGAGACCCGCTGCAAGCGCATCGATTCGCCATGACATGTTTTGCCGCCTATTTTGCGCAGGGTATCGATATCTCCAACGCCGAGAAGGTCGCCGAACTCGCCGCTAGTGTAGGATTAGACCGCGACGAAACAATTGCAGCAATCGGTGATCCTGCGGTCAAAGACCGCCTCAAACGCGAGGTCGAGGCGTCGCTACAGAAAGGCGTTTTTGGTTCGCCCTACATCATCGTTGACGGCGAACCGTTCTGGGGATCAGACCGGCTTGATCAAATACAGGCATGGCTCGATACGGGTGGCTTCTAACCCCTCTATAGAAGAAGTCGCGCGGATTCAGTCGCCCGCACTAGCCTGAACATCTCACGGGTTCAGGTTTGTTTAAACAAATGAAAGTACTGACGGGAAACGGCAAGCCGCTCCGAACAGCCCCTGATATGCAACGTCAGTTTCTCCGGCCCCTCCCGCACGGCTCGATCAATCGCATGCGCGTTGACGATACTGCTGCGATGCACTTGCCAGAATCGCTCTGTATCCAAGCCATCGATCAACTCTTTGAGTGGCATGCGTACCAACGCCTCACTCTCCTTGAGCACAATACGTGTGTATTTCGTATCCGATTGAAAGAACAATACCTCGTCGACGTGAATCAGGCGGGTGACACTGCCAACAGAGGCACGGATCCATCGCAGTTTTTCAGTCGGTTTGGCCTGTTCCAACAGCGACTTCACCAGTAGCGTTAGCTCCGTCGGGGCTGTCGGCGGTTTGGTGTCAATGCGCTTGCGTAGTCGCTGTACCGTCTCCGCCAGACGAGGCAATTCCACCGGCTTCAACAGATAATCCGCCGCACCACTTTCGAAGGCGGCAATGGCGTATTCATCGTATGCGGTGACAAATACGATATGCGCAGCATCGCCGATTTCTGCCGCCACTTCTAGGCCGGTCTTTCCCGGCATGCGGATATCCAAGAATGCCACATCTGGTTGATGCTGACGAAACGCTGCAAGCGCCTCGTTGCCGTTCTTGCAGTGCGCCACAATTTCAAGGTCAGGCCAGACCTGATTGATAAGTTCACTGATGCGCGACAGCATCAGAGGTTCGTCGTCCGCGATCAAGGCTTTTGTCACATCACGCTCCTACTAACTACGGAAGTCCCTGCATGGACTTCCGGTTCGCATGGCACTGAGCCAAAACTATTTGGCTCAGCGAAACCCCTTGCTCAGTGTCGTCCGCGATCACGGCTTTTGTCACATCACCCTCCTACTATCTACGGAAGTCCCTGCGCGGACTTCCGGTTCGCATGGCACTGAGCCAAAACTATGTGGCTCAGCGAACCCCTTGCTCACTGTCGTCCGCGATCAAGGCTTTTGTCACATCACGCTCCCACTAGAATTGGCCACCGGATCCGTGCCCACCTCGACCGGTCTAATCTCGGTAATCTCGATCATCGCAATTACTCCATGCGGCGAATTCTCTTCAATCTGCAATCGAGCACGTTCGCCGAAGATTGCCGCCAAACGCTCGCGCACGTTAGCCAGCCCGACGCCGCCCCCCACCGTCGAACTAACACCAGCACCCAACCCGAGCCCGGTGTCACGAACCTCGATGACGAGGGTGGTTGTATCGTCGCCGGACACTTCACGCGCGCCGATCCATAACGCCCCACCTGACGTTGATGGCTCCAACCCGTGTTTGATGGCGTTCTCGACCAGCGAGATCAACATCGCCGGCGGTATCACTCGGTTGCCCAGTCCAACCGGCAGATCTATGTCATACGATAGTCGGTCACCCATACGCGTTTTCATGATGGCCAGAAAGGCGGCTGCCATCGTGAACTCACGTTCCAAAGTCGTCGTATCACCCCGCAACCCGGCGAGCCCGGCCCGCAAAAATGCGATCAACTCGCGAGTCAGGGCCGCTGCCTCAGGCGCTTTGCCCTCGGCCAGTTGCTGCACACTCGCCAGCGTGTTGAACAAAAAGTGTGGCTCAACCTGGGCTTGCATCAGCTTCAGTCTGGCATCGGCCAGCTGGCGCGCCGTCCGCTCCTGTTCGGTCTGGCGTTGTAACTCTTCATTACGTTTTTGCAACGTGCGTCGACGCACAAGCAACACGATCACAAGAAGGCTAGCGTAGACAACACCAGCAATCAAACCGGCAAACAACATGCGACTGCCAAAACTACTCAAGTCGGCAAGCATCGCCTCAAACGAGCCGATCTTCATCCAACGGCCGATCATTCCGCCGACCAGCGCACCGGAGCATGCGAGCAAAAATACGAAACCAAACGAGCGCAACGATATCTTGAATTTTGCATGTCCAAACCACACGGACATCAATGCAAAACCGGTGGTGACGAGCAGGAACAGCGTCAATAGGAGCGCCTCCGTCCAATTGACGTTATTGACCGTTGCACGAAACGCCACCGACGCCACCAGCCACAAACCGACGGCGACCAACAGCACCTTCCATTTGTTGCGCCGCACCGAGAGGTCAAAGGCGAGGATGTCCTCCCGTTGGTCGCGCGGCAGTTTGGCCAATTTCCTCGCTTCAAGTTCACGGTACCAAAGGCTGACGGCTTGGAAAAATTTGTTCATATCCGAGAGAATACGGTTCGCGTCAAAAAACCGCCAGCGTGCGTAGACGAACGACGAGCACAAGCGACGAATACCTATTTTGCGGGATGCGCGACCACGTCGGCCTTTCTTGTAAACTCAGCACACAACAATACAAACCGCCGCCCGGAGACACCATGCCTGATATTGCCCTCACCCGTCAGCACCATCTTGGACTAAAAGGTGCCAAGGCGGCCGCCGACAAAATGGTCGCCACGCTGGACGAGAAGTTCGACCTCAGCGGCGACTGGAGCGGCAATACACTGAGTTTCTCCCGCCCAGGCGTGACTGGCAATTTGACAGTCAGCGAAACAGAGATGGTGCTCGAAGTTACCTTGGGCTTTATGCTGAAGATGATGAAGGCACCGATCGAAAAGGCGGTACACGAGCAGCTAGAGAAGGTGCTGAAAGAGACACCCGCTGCCCGCAGGAAACCAGCTGCGGCGAAAAAGAAATCGCCTTAGTCCCGTCCGCTCAGAAGCGGTAAACCAGTCCCGCATTGATCAAGCGCGCGCTGAGCGGTTCGTAGCCGCCTTGGCCGCCACCGAGTTTCCAGCTACCGCGTTGCATATAGCGGGAAAAACCGAGATCCACCGATACATGATCGCCGACTTTGGCGATGACTTTGATCGATGGCTCAAACGCACCAAATCCCGCCAGCCGCTGATCGCTTGACGAAATCGTCGGGATCGGTCGCTGGGTAATTTCACGCCGATAAAAATCGGCCTGTGATTGTGAGTAATAACGCAACCCGCCCTCGACTTGCCAAGTCTGGTTGACCGTCTGCAACCAAGTGCCCGCCAGCGTGTGGGAACGAATGCCCCAGTCGTCACGGTAGAAGCGGTACTCGGCTGAAACCACCGCATCCATTCCTGCGATTGCACGTTTGCCTCTTGTCAGCCACGCGATTTGGCTGCGTGATTCCGGCCGCGAATCCCGCACCGAAGCAATCCGCGGCGACAAGCCGTCGCGGTAAAGCGAGAACGTGAGTTTGTACGGGTCGTTAAGGTAGCCGGTCATTTTGGTGTAGACCAGATTCGATTGCACCAACGTGCGCCGGTCGATGATCTGCGTCACACCGAGCAGATACTCTTTTGCATCGCGTGCACGATTGAGCGTTCTGTCTGTCACCGACATCACACGGTCGTTGCGACTGCCGATGCCCAACGCCAGTGTGGTGTTGCGTTCGTTGAAATCAAACGTCGCATTCAAGCCATACGCTTTTGACTCGTAATCCTTTTCGTCCGAGCGCGCAAACGAAACGCCCACGGTGTTTTCGTTGAGTTCACCGTACTTCCTCGAGACGTTTGCATCGTAGGCTTTTCGTCGGTCGGTAATGGATGCGCCAGTGTAGATTTGGGCCGGTTTGCCAGTAGCGTTCGAGGTAATGATGGGCGATGCGCCGCTCACCATATCCACCGTGGCGCTGCCGCCGATCTCCCACTGCTCGCCCACCGGCGCCTTCATCCATACAACCGGTTCGGTAACCTTCATACGATTGCCGTCTTCGCGATACCAAAGGGAACGGACACCAACAACCGCCCCGGCGGGCAGTATCGTCGAGGACATCGAAGGCTGCGCGCTCACCACCACCGGAACGGCCACAATCGGCAACGCCATCGCTGCGGTGAACAGATTCGACAGCGGGTGTTCGCGCGACTTCATAAAGGGAAACGTCCTTTATCCACGGGCGTTTCAAAGCAAAAATGACTGGAACGCGCCGTCCTTATTAGTGTTTCAGGATTGTTACGTGCAGCCACAACCACCGCCGCCCACTGCTTTGCCGCCGGAAGTGCCTTCTTTGCTGGCATATGTGTGTCCGGTAATGGCACCGGCCGCACGGTCAAAGTCGAACTGCATCTCTGGCTTAGCAAGCGTGGCACGCTGTGTCGGTGAGACATTGGCGCAGCCGGCAAAGGTTGCCGTCACGACCAGCGCAGCAGCAAGACGTCCAATCAGTTTCATTGCGAAATTTCCCATCAATTGAGGCACCGCGACCGATCATTAAAACAGTTTTGGCCCACCGTTTTGTAGCGGGCTGAAATTCGCCGGTGCCGTGCCGGCGTTATTCAGTGTTGGGAGTAATGTGCCATCAGACCGCAGCAACCAGACGGTTAGCTGACCACTTGGTCGACGCCAGATGATATCGACGGTACCGGTGTTATCCAGATCTGCCGCTGCGTAGAACGTCCAAGTTGGGTCGGCCGTCGGCAAGGTAATCGTTGTCATCGGCACCGTGAGCGCGCTCGCCGTACAGGCCGCGAGAGGGTCATCGGGCGCACCGGTAAATGGCGGCAGTACCAACCCAACGGCGCTGAGCGACAGTAACTGGTTTGCGCCTGTTGCGGCATTGCGCACCAACACTTCTCCGCTCGACCCGCCGCGGAATTTGGCAAATTTCAGTGGCGCAAAGCCAGTTGGCATGTTGCCACTCACAAGGTTTGCGCATGTTCGATTGGGGGTCGCCATCAACGCGCGTAACTGACCGGTCGGACTCAAGTACAGCATATCGGCTGCACCATCGTTATTGATATCGACCGCACCGAGCAGCTGCCAATCGAGCGGCGCACCGCCGCGTTTGCGGGGAAGATTCACCGCAGGAGAGGCTGGAGTCGGAGGGAACACTCCACCGCCAAACCAAATAAACGACACGCCGGTGTCCCGGGGGTCTGGGGCCATGTAGCGCCACACCAAATCATCCACACCATCGCCATCCATGTCTGCAACCGCCTGCACATCCCAGACTTGTTTTACCTGACGCCACAAGAATTCGTTGGCCGACTTAAATTCGTTCCACGACCTAACATCCCCAAATTCACCCTGCGTAATGTTCTGAAACGCTAAGTCCGGCGCGCCGTTGCGATTGAAGTCCGAATATCCGAGCATCCGATACGCTGAGCCGGGGTCGGTGATGCTGCTGAACTGCAAAACGTTGTTGGAGAGTTTGCCCACCTGCATCTGTGGGTTGGTCGTCGACGACGAGCGCAACACGATGCTGTTCCTAGTCACACCAACGCCACAGCCGGGGTCGGGTGCACTGACTTGTGAGGCGATGTAGGTGACGATATTGCAAACATCATCGGCCGTCAAAAAACTCCGCAGGAACTGCATCGAGTTGACGCTATTCATCGCGGCATTGAGTCGGGCTACCGTGGTCGCCGTGCCGGCGCTGCTACCTCTAGGTGCGCCGTGGCAAGCCACACACTGTGCATCGCCCATGTACAACGTTTGGCCCGCAGCAACATTGCCTTGGGCATGCACATGGCCCGCCAAAGTAACAAGAAACATCGCCACAAGCCCTGCGATTGCCAGGCGGCCTTTGGAAGAAAAATGACTGACACAACCCATCTCTTAGCCCCTGAACAAAAGTGTGCAGCCCACCGAAGCGCCGCTAACCCATGCACACAAAAAAATTTTAGCAGAATGAGTCTACCCATTGACTGGCGAATGACCGTTTTTGTGACAAGTTTCAACCATTCATACAGTAACTACGTCGGGCAGACTAGGCACAGCTCGAATGCCGCCTGCGTCTGGCACCAATCCCCGCCAGTTTCCGCAATTCAAGGCCGAAGACCGCAGACGCCTGTGCCACAATGCCGTCTTCGCTACTACGAACTTTGGGAAAGACTGGATGCAGGCGGTATTTGCACGACTCCTCGCGTTTTCTGCTGCAGTTGACCGGCTTAACCATTTTATTGGCCGTACCGTCTGCTGGCTGGTGCTGGCGGCGGTACTGGTTAGCGCCGGTAACGCCGTCTCCCGCTACGCCTTTAAACAAAGCTCAAATGCGTGGCTGGAATTGCAGTGGTATCTGATTGCAGCCGTCTTTCTGCTTTGCGCCGGCTACACATTACTGAAGCAACAACACGTGCGCATCGACGTTGTATACAGCCGCTTTTCGCGACGCACTCAGCTAAAAATTGACATTTTCGGCACGCTGTTTTTCTTGATGCCGATCTCGCTGCTGCTCGTGTACCTTTCCTGGCCGGTGTTCGTGGAGGCATTTCGCAGCGGCGAGGTATCCGGCAACACCGGTGGGCTGCCACTTTGGTGGGCGCGGCTGTTGGTGCCGGTCGGCTTCACGCTGCTGAGCTTGCAGGGTCTCTCCGAACTCATTAAACGCGTGGCAATTCTGCGCGGTGACTTGCCAGATCACATCGCGGCGGACACCACCGAGGCGCAACCAACGGCGGCCCTGCAACCGGGTGAAGGGCAGCCGAAATGACGGCCTTCCTTATCCACAACATTGCGCCGCTGATGTTTTTGAGCCTCATAGTGTTCATGCTGCTGGGCTACCCGGTGGCATTTGCGCTCGCCGCCAACGGTATCGTCTTTGGTCTGCTCGGTATTCACCTCGACCTTTTACACCCCAGCCTGCTGCAAGCACTACCCGACCGTATTTGGGGCGTGATGTCGAGTGAAACCATGCTCGCCGTGTCATTTTTTACCCTGATGGGGTTGGTACTCGAACGATCAGGTATGGCCGAGGATTTGCTCGACACCATCGGCCAGCTATTCGGCGGCATGCGCGGCGGCTTGGCCTTTGCAGTCATCTTTGTCGGCGCGTTGTTGGCAGCGACCACCGGCATCGTCGCCGCCTCGGTGATTGCCATGGGGCTGATCGCGCTGCCGATCATGTTGCGTTACAGCTACGACCGGCGCATCGCCGCCGGCGTCATTGCAGCCTCAGGCACCCTTGCCCAGATCATCCCGCCATCGTTGGTGTTGATTGTGTTAGCCGATCAACTGCGCGTGTCGGTCGGCGATATGTACGCGGGTGCGATCTTGCCGGGGCTGATGCTGGCAGGGGTTTATGCCATCTTTGTCGGCATCGTCGCCATCGTCAAACCGCAGTGGGTGCCGGCGTTACCGCCCGAGGCGCGTGTTTTTCGTGAGCCCGATGGCAAAAACAGCACGAGCGGCATTCAGTCACTCGCGGTACTGTTTGCGGTTGCACTGTTGGTCGGCATCGTCTGTGCGCAGTGGCTCGGCCACAAGCCGCTCGATGAACGGATCGTGTTATCCACCACTGCTGGTGCCTCAGTGGCGTTTGCCTTCGCGCTCATAAACCGCGCCCTTAAATTGGGCTGGTTATCGGCAATGGCCGAGAAAGTCACCTTCGTGCTGGTGCCACCGCTAGCACTGATCTTTCTGGTGCTGGGCACCATCTTTCTCGGCGTCGCCACACCAACCGAAGGCGGCGCAATGGGTGCGGCCGGTGCGCTGCTGATGGCTTGGGCGCGGCGGCGACTCAGCTTTCAGAGTTTGAAAGACGTACTCGATGGCACCGCAAAGCTCACCACCTTCGTGGTCTTTATCCTGATCGGCGCGCGGGTGTTTAGCTTGACGTTTTATGGCGTAAACGGTCATGTGTGGGTGGAAGACCTGTTGACCGCCCTACCTGGCGGACAAACGGGCTTTCTCATCGCCGTCAACGTGCTGATTTTTTTCTTGGCGTTCTTTCTCGATTTTTTTGAGCTGGCCTTCATCATCGTGCCGTTACTCGGGCCGGTGGCCGACAAACTTGGCATCGACTTGGTCTGGTTTGGTGTGTTGCTGGCGGTCAATATGCAGACGTCGTTTATGCACCCACCATTTGGCTTCGCCCTCTTCTATCTGCGTAGCGTGGCACCTGCCAGCGCGTTTCTGGATCGTGTCACTGGCAAACTCACGGCACCGGTCACAACCGCGCAAATCTACTGGGGCGCGGTGCCGTTTGTCATCATGCAACTGATGATGGTTGGTGTACTAATCGCTTTCCCCGGTTTGGTGCTCGTCTATCGGGATCTCCCGGATAAGCCCGCTGCCCGGCCTGAGTTGCGGGAGCCACTTCAGCAACTGAGGCCGCAAGATGCCGAAGAAGAGGATCTGACAGCAGCATTCGGCGGCGTTAGCGACCGTGCACCTGCCACCAAAATGAACACAAGGGGGACATCCGCCGAGACCGAACGCGACGAAGAAGAAGCAGCATCAATTATCCAATCGCTAATGAGCAACCAACGGTAACGGTTGCGGGGTAGAGACCCAGGGTAGCACCCAGTGCTCAAAAGTGGCGGTTAAAGAGCCCGCTTATCCGACAAATGACGTTATACGGGAGCACATATGATGTTCATGTGCCTCCTCGTACTCATAACGGTACGAACTGACCCGGCGGTGGCGACATCGCCGGGATTTTTTTTGCCTGCGATTTATTCAGGCTAGTCCGCACGGGCTGCGACAGCAAAAAACGCCACTGCCTCAGCCTCGGTCCGCGTACGCCGCATCGGTGGCAGACTCTGCCAGATGCGTTTGCCGTAGGGCTTATCCACCAACCGGGTATCGCCGATCATCAGCACACCACGGTCGGTTTCGTCGCGAATCAACCGGCCCGCACCCTGTTTGAGCGTGATCGCCGCGTGTGGCACTTGATACTGCATAAACGCGTTACCACCATTCGCATCAATGGCGGCGATGCGTGCAGCGAGCACCGGATCATCCGGTGCGGCGAAGGGTAACTTGTCAATCACCACCACCGAAAGCGCGCTGCCCTTCACATCCACCCCTTCCCAAAAGGAATGACTCGCGACCAATACCGCATTGCCCAATTTTCGGAAGCGCTCCAGCAATTCTGTGCGCGTACCCTCGCCTTGCACCATCAACGGGAATGGCAATTCGCGTTCGTCGAATTTGCCTCTCAACAATTCGTGGGCGCGGTCCATCGCTTTGAGCGACGTAAACAACATAAAGGTGCGTCCGCCCGCAGCTTCAATCAGCGGCAGCGCAGCAGCCACAATCGCTTCGGTGTGCGTTGGTGTATTTGGCGCGGGCAGACTCTCAGGTAAATAGAGCAGCGCCTGATTGGGATAATCAAACGGGGACGCCCACGACGCCGTCTCCACCCGGCGCTCGTCAAATGTATTGTCTTCAAAATCGTCTTCTGCTGCTGGTGCCGCTAAACCCATCTCGCTCTGGTAGTGGCTAAAATCACCCTTTACCGCGAGTGTTGCCGAAGTGAATATCCAGGCACGCTTTTGACCAAACACCTGTGCATGAAAAATATCCGCAATCGACAGCGGCGTCAGATGAAAAGCAAGCGACTGTGAGAACGCTTCACTCCAACGCACAAAGCCTTCGATAGACTTATCCTGCCAGCTCGTCATCCGCTGCGCGAATTCATCCGCACGCGTCATACAGTTGGCCAACTCTTGCGCACGATCAGCTTGCGACTCTAGTAGCTCCCGTAACTCGGTCAACTTCGCCTGCGCCTCGGCATAAACTTGGTCGAAGCCATCACGACTCACCACTGCTTGACCCGGTAACTTGGCAAAATCCTCTGATACCACCAGTCTCAAGTCACGTGCGGCGATATCCAACGCACCGGCGGCGTCCTGCAAGTCTTTGAAGTCGGCTGCATGCTGGATACCCATTAGCCGGGCGTCGCGTGCAAGTTCAATCAACTGCGAGGTTGAAACCGACTCACCAAAGAACATGGTGGCTGTTGAGGGAAGTTGATGCGCCTCGTCAAAGATAACGGTGTTACATGCAGGCAACAGATCCTGCGCACCGTCATCCTTTAATACCAAATCAGCGAAGAACAAATGATGGTTCACCACCACCACCTCCGACTCCATCGCCTTCTTGCGCGCCTTCATGACAAAACACTCTAGGTAGCGCGAACACTGTGAGCCCAAACAATTTTCGCGGGTGGAGATCGCTTGATTCCATGCACCGGCGCGCTCCGGCACCTCGGGTAATTCGGATCGGTCGCCGGTGCCGCCGCCGTCGAGGCTGCGGTTGGCGAATCGTCTTATTGACTGGATGTGTTTCACGTCCTCACGGCTGGTGAAACGCCCGTCCGCCGCCGCTATCTCCAAGTGGTGCAGGCAAACATAGTTTGCCCGTCCTTTTAACAACGCTGTAGAGACCGGGATACTGAGCGCCTCAATGACGGTTGGAATGTCGCGATGAAATAGCTGATCCTGTAGGGTCTTGGTACCAGTAGAAATGATGACCTTGCCACCGGAGCGCAGTGCCGGCACCAAATAGGCGAAGGTCTTGCCTGTTCCCGTGCCAGCCTCGGCGATCAACACGCCGGTATGGTTGATGGTGGACTCAATGGCCAACGCCATTTCCACCTGCGACTCGCGATGTCGAAAATCGGCGATACGCGCCGCGAGCGGGCCCTTGGGACCAAACAATAACGCGAGGTCAGAATCTGCCATACAGCCTTGCCCCACTCAACACCGTAGGTCGCTCCAGTCTGCCAATCAGTGGGCAAAAAATGCCAGCCCCCAAAACACCATACCAACCACAGCGGCGGCCCCAGATAAACCAAACATCCAACGCCGGCGCGTCAATACACAAATCGCAGCGAGGGAAATCGCAATCTGGATAAAGGTCATCGCCTGTGCGAGTTTATCGTGCGGGTTTAATGCGGTTTCAGATTTCTTATCTGCTGCAAGCGATAACGCCTCGAGGCCTTCCGCCTTCCTCTTGATCTCTTCCTTCTCGACTTTGTAGCGCGCGATATCAGCAGCGTACTTGGCTTTTTGCTCAGGTGTTGCGGCCAGCGCCTCGGCAAGTTCGGCTAAATTTTGTTTGGTGCTTTTGCCCTGGTAATACGACCACTGATTGGCCGCATCGGTCTTTTTCAGCACTGCCTCATTCTTGTAGTACAGCGCTTCGTTCTGGGTGTGACCACCTTGGTAACTGACAATCGCACCGATGGTCGCGAGAATCGCTGTGAAAATTGCGACGCTCTGCGTGAGCCGCCCGCCGCTGCCGTGCTCCCCTCCCGCATGCTCAACAGCGTGATCGTGGGGACCGTGTACGTGAAACTTACCGCCAGACATAACGTTGACTCCCGAGATGGTGCGAGCGCGTTAGCCGCGACTCTGAGGTGTATTTTTGCACAGGATTGCGCACTGCCACGCAATCGCGAGAAACCGCGCTATTTCGCCCCGGTGTTTTGATGCATCAACGCGTCCGAGGCACCCGGATCAATCTGATGGGGCTTCGCCGGACGACGATCCAAGGAAAGCGCGATCCAGGCTAACGCAAGCAACACCATGAAGTACATGCTGTTGGCTGGAATCTGCAAATTGAAATCCACACTGGATGGAACGGGCGGTCTTGTTCCCGCACGGCGCACCAGGCATCAATGCCGCCTGCGTCCAGCCGCCCTTTCCACGCGCATACCGTTTGCCAGACCACGCCTGCGGCTTTGGCGACTTCTTCGCAGCCCTTGCTCGCGCGCCGCATTCGACCTGCCTTCAATGGCTGCATTGTTGCGTCGCTCAACCACTTTTATAAAATGACAGTATTCTCTAGTACTCGCCGTTGGAGACGCAGCGTTTCAAATGATCAGTAAATGATCAGTGGTTGTCAGGTTTTACGAAAAAAAATCGTACCCAATTGTTCTCAACAGTACTTGCATCCGGTCGTTTTCTTTCACCAACTCTTTCGCGCGGCCCACTGGTACGTCTTGCCATTCAGAGGCGGTGTGCTCGACGAGTTGGGCGGATTGCTCGACGAAGAGCGCAAGCGGCTTTCCTTTTGCAATAAACTCTACCCGTGGCCTTCGCCGTAGTCGTAGTAACGCCCAGTCCGGATGAGATTGTTGCCAGCGGTAGCAACGCTCAGCTTGTCACTTCACGAGACCCAACACTCTATGAGTTCTAAACCCTCGACCGCCGCCCGCCCCGTTCACGCCTTCATCCTTGCCGGCGGCTCCGGTACGCGCCTCTGGCCTCTTTCACGCCAGGCGCTACCCAAACAGTTTGTATCGCTTTTTTCCAATAAAACACTGCTGGAAGAGACAGTCGCTCGCTTAGCACCGATTCTTCAACCGGCTGACATCACGATTGTAACAAGTGAAGCCGTGGCCCGGGGCGAACCAATGGTCCACCTCGCCCCCTTCGCGCAACTGCTAGAGCCGTGTCCACGGAATACTGCTCCGGCGATTGCAGTTTCCGCCCTTAAACTCATACAAGGTGGTCTGGACCCCGTGATGGTAGTGATGCCGTCGGATCACATGATCGCTGACGTGCCGCGATTTCAGCGTACCCTCCTGCAGGCAATACGCCAAGCGGAGACGGGCGACTTGGTAACCTTCGGTATCACCCCTACCCGCCCAGAGACCGGCTATGGCTACCTTCAGTGCGCCGCTGGTAGTAGGGTTAGCACCACCGTAGGTGTCTTGCCGGTTGCTCATTTCAAAGAAAAACCGGACCTAACAACGGCCAAACAATTTCTTGCCGACCAAGATTACTACTGGAACTCCGGCATGTTTGTGTGGCGCGCGAGCACGATTTTGGACGCCATCCGCCAGCATCTCCCCACGTTGGCGGATGTGATTGCCCTTATGCAATCTGAACTCTCCAATGGCGTAAACTTCGACGCCACGATCAAGGCCCACTTCGCCAAAGCCCCCTCAATCTCTATTGACCACGGCGTATTAGAAAAGGTGTCACAAGCCGCAAGTGGTCCTAGGTTGTGGCTGATCCCCGCCGACATCGGCTGGAGTGACGTCGGCTCATGGGACTCAGTGCAGGATTTATCTGATAAAGACGCGGATGGCAACACGCTACGCGGCAATGTGATCGCACACGATAGCCGCAATATCCAAGTGCAGGGCGGCAGACGGCTGATTGCGGCAGTCGGTCTGGAAGGCCTTTCGATTATCGACACGCCCGATGCCCTGCTTGTTACCCGGCGCGGTGAATCACAAGGGGTTCGACATATTGTCGAAGCGTTGCAACTGCGACCTGGCACCGAGCATATTGAACACCTTACCGTACAGCGACCCTGGGGTAGCTATACTGTTCTAGAAGACATGCTTGGTTTCAAAATCAAACGCATCGAAGTCAAGCCTGGCGGTCGACTCAGCTTGCAAAGCCACGAGCACCGCAGCGAACACTGGATCGTTGTCGCGGGTGTGGCAACGGTGACATGCGGTGAACGCGTGACCGACCTCGAGGCCAACGAAAGTACGTTTATTCCCAAAGGCGCCAAACACCGTCTGGAGAATCGCGGAAGTGAGATAGTCGCCATCATTGAAGTTCAGGTAGGAAGTTATCTCGGTGAGGACGATATCACACGGTACGACGATCAATATGGGCGAGTGCCAAATGGTGGGCCGACACCTCCAAACCAAGAACTCATCAAGTAAATCTTGTGGTTGTCCGCTGGGACAACAGGTTAAAGGCGGCCGCTCGGTGCGGAAAGGCGCTGGGGGAAGGCGCTCCGTCTAATTGACATCATTTCTTCCATTTGATATCATTCGATGCATTACATTGGAGTGATATCAATGCCCGCCATTACCGTTAGAAACCTTTCCGAGGAAACGCACCGTGCGCTAAAGGTGCGCGCTGCCCAGCACGGTCGCAGCACCGAAGCTGAAATCCGCGAGATTCTTGGCGCGGCAGTCAAGCCAGCGCTAGGGCTCGGCACAGCGCTGGCTGCGATTGGTCGTAGTAGCGGCGGTATAGAGCTCATCGTCAAACGAGACAAACGCCCCGCTCGCGCGGTCAATTTCGAGTCATGATCATCCTCGACACCAATGTGGTGTCTGAGCCATTAAAGCCGTCCCCCTCTGCCAGGGTGATCAGTTGGCTCGATCGGCAGAGTGCGGAGACGCTCTTCCTCACGGCAATCTCAGCGGCAGAGCTCCTCGCCGGTGTTGCAGCGCTTCCGCAGGGTAAGCGCCGCCGCGAGTTGGAGCGCACCTTGCAAACACGTGTGTTTCCGTTGTTCGATGGGCGAGTTCTACCCTTCGACCTCGCGGCCGCGAGCGCTTTTGCCAGCGTCACGGCCGGCGCAAAAGCGGCTGGCAATACAATGGGGTTTGCCGACGGCGCTATCGCCGCGGTCGCGTCAGCCAACGACTTCATCCTGGCCACTCGCAATGGCCGCGATTTCAAAGGCTGCGATATCAAGATAGTAGACCCATGGGAATGACCGTTAGCGAAACGCCGCAGCCAGTAATTGAACTGAAGCGATAGGGGATATGCAAAAAATCCTCATCACCGGCGGCACCGGTTTTATCGGCTCACACACCGTTGTAGAACTAGTCTCGGCCGGTTATGAATGCGTGATCCTCGATAGCCTCGTCAATAGCCGCCCGGCAGTGGTTGATCGCATTGCCCAAATCGCTGGCAAAACGCCGGTGCTCGTGGAAGGCGACGTTCGTGACAAAGCGTGTCTTGACGCAGTTTTCGCCGCGCACGATATCGATGCTGTGATTCACTTTGCCGGTCTAAAGGCAGTTGCTGAATCCATACGCGAGCCGCTTCGGTACTACGATTACAACGTTAATGGCACCATTACGCTGCTGTCGGCCATGGCAAAGGCAAACGCCAAGACCATTGTCTTTAGTTCCAGTGCCACGGTGTACGGCGAGCCGGATTTCTCACCCATCCCCGAATCGGCCCCCTTCCGTCCCGCTAGCCCCTACGGCAAGTCAAAAGCGATGGTGGAAAGCATCCTCACCGATCTTACTGTCTCCGACCTCGCTTGGCGCGTGGCGCTGCTGCGGTATTTCAATCCAGTGGGCGCACACCCGAGCGGCATGATGGGTGAAGACCCTGCCGGAATTCCCAACAACCTCATGCCGTTTGTTTGCCAAGTGGCAAGTGGCCGACATAAGACTCTGAGCATTTTTGGTAACGATTACCCGACTGTGGATGGCACCGCCGAGCGAGACTACATCCATGTGATGGACTTGGCAGAAGGCCACCTTTCCGCGTTGCGCTACTTGGTGCGCAGTGATGCGTCACGGCTGATGATCGCGAATCTTGGTACCTCACGCGGCCACAGTGTGCTCGATGTGGTGACTACGTTCGCCCGGGTGAATGGCATGCCGATTCCCCACCAATTCGTTGCTCGCAGACCGGGTGACGTACCCGCTTATTGGGCGGATGCGACTCGCGCCGAGCAGACCCTCGGCTGGAAGGCTACGCGTTCGCTCGAGGACATGTGCCGCGATTCGTGGAACTGGCAGACGCAAAATCCGACGGGGTACATCGGCTAGCCTGATCATTTCATCGGCGGCGGGCTCTGCCTGGACAAACACGGCACTGTCCAATCACCCAGACTCAACCTGCCGACCAACAGCGGGTGACAAGTGAAGTATTCCGACCAGATCGGGTAGTGCAGTAATTGCACCAATAGGCTGAAACCGCCACTTGAAAGATGAAGGTCGTTATTTGGCGGGCGTTTCCAAGGCGAATCTAGCGACAAGGCTGGCAACTTCCGCCAACCCAAGAGTTTGTGTTTCAGTCAAATGGATGATGCATCACGATTGTCTCGTTGCGATCAGGCCCCGTGGACACCAATGCGACGCGTGTGCAGACCAATTCTTCCAATCGGCGCAGATAGTTTTGGGCGTTCTTCGGCAGCTTGTCGAAGGACTGAATACCAATTGTGCTTTCAGACCAACCCGGATGTGTTTCGTAAATCGGCGTACAGGCGGAAATTGACTCTGCACCATAAGGCAGGATGTGAATTACCTCGCCGTGCTTGTGGTAGCCGGTGCAAACCTTCAACTCTTCCAAACCGTCGAGCACGTCGAGCTTGGTGATGCAGAGTCCGGAGAGGCCATTAATCTGCGCCGCCCGCTTGAGGGCAGCAGCGTCAAACCACCCGCAACGGCGCGGACGTCCGGTGACGGACCCGTATTCAAGTCCACGATCACGCAATCGTTGGCCGATATCATTTTCTAACTCCGTCGGGAACGGACCGGAACCCACGCGCGTGGCGTACGCCTTGGTAATACCAAGGACATAGTGAAGCGCGTTGGGACCAACCCCGGCACCGGCCGAAGCCTGCCCAGCGAGACAATTCGACGAGGTCACAAACGGATAGGTGCCGTGATCAACATCCAAGAGGGCGGCTTGTGCACCTTCGAACATCAACTGTTTACCAGCCGCCATCACTTGATGTAGTTCTGCGGATACGTCAGCAATCATCGGCTTCAAACGCTCAGCCATCTCAAGCGTAGGCTCAAAAATCGAATCCACGCTGACCGGCGCGGCATTCAGATACTTGGTCAACACAAAGTTATGATAGTCGAGCACATCAGCCAGTTTGTCCCTAAAGCGCTGCGGGAACATGAGGTCCGTCACCCGAATCGCGCGACGCGCCACTTTGTCTTCGTAACACGGCCCAATACCGCGTCCAGTCGTGCCGACCTTGGCTTCACCTTTCCGAATTTCGCGCGCTTGGTCCAATGCAACGTGGTAGGGAAGAATTAACGGACACGCCTCAGAAATACGCAGGCGTTCAACCACGTTAAGCCCCGCCGCCGTAAGCTCATCGATCTCTTTGAGCAAGGCTTCTGGAGAGAGCACCACGCCATTGCCGAGGTAACACGTCACGTGCGGATGCAGCATACCCGACGGGATCAGCCGCAAAATGGTCTTCTTGCCGTTGACCACCAGCGTATGGCCGGCGTTGTGCCCGCCTTGAAAACGCACAACGCCCGCCACTCTTTCAGTGAGCCAATCAACGATCTTACCCTTGCCCTCGTCGCCCCATTGTGTGCCGACTACCACCACGTTCTTGCGCATTACATTCCTTTAGCTTTAATTTGCCACTTGCCCTCGGTGAATTCCATGACGTGGGTGATCTGCAATCCAGCAATGTCTTCTACATCACCCAGCCTGCCCACCACCACATAGCCCTCGTTTCGCATCATCGCCATTGCCTCTCGCGCCGCACGATCAGGCGATGCGGGCGCGAGTACTACCTTGTTCGTTGGCGCAACTTCCTCTACAGACGAAAGTAGTGACTTCAGGTCCAATGAAAACCCAGTCGCTGGTCGCGCCCGGCCAAACACCAAGCCGATGTCATCGTAGCGGCCACCGCGCGCGATTGCTTCCGCCGCGCCGTCGGTAAATGCCGCAAATGCGATACCACTTTCGTAGTTAAAACCGCCGAGTTCGCCAAGATCCAGTGAGACGGCGAGACCCTGTGCGGAAAAGTGCGTGGCAACATGCTCCAGTTGCTCAAGCGCAAGCTTGATCCCCGGCAGGTTCGGCAATACCTGACGTGCGTTTGCGATCACAGCCTCCGCGTCCTGGCCATAAAGGTTCGGCAGGCACGCAATCGCGTCGCGCATGGCCGTCGCCTCCGGGGTTAGATTGGTTGTGTCTGCCGTAAATTCGGCGAGGGTTGCGCTATCTTTACCGGTCACGGCGGTGAATAACATTTCGCGCTCTGCTGGTGCCAGTGCGGCCGCGTCGGCCAAGCTACGAAAAATACCAGGCTGGCCGATGTCAAGCCGGACAGCACCTACACCAACGGCGGACAAGGTATCAAGCATCAGTTGTTGGACTTCGATATCTGCCTCAAGTCCGGCGTGGCCATAGAGCTCGGCGCCGACCTGGAATGGCTGACGGGATTTGCCAAAGCCACTCGGCAGTGTATGCAACACGCTGCCAGCGTAACAAAGCCGCGTCACACCACGACGGTTTAACACGTGTGCGTCGATCCGGGCCACTTGCGGCGTGGTGTCTGCTCGTAGCCCCATCATTCGTCCGGATAACTGGTCGACGAGCTTAAACGTTGCCAGATCCATGTCGTCGCCAACGCCGGATAACAGCGACTCGACGTACTCTAGCAGCGGGGGGATGACCAGTTCATAACCGTGCGCGGCAAATG
Source organism: Burkholderiales bacterium (assembly GCA_040379385.1). Lineage (GTDB taxonomy): Bacteria > Pseudomonadota > Gammaproteobacteria > Burkholderiales > Usitatibacteraceae > UKL13-2. Next base: position 40,544 of record JBEILF010000003.1, read on the forward strand.
TATCTAGGGCGATACGCCGCATGCGTTCCAGCTTTGCCGCATCGGCAGGCAGCACGTCTTCAATGTTTTCGGGAAGCGCCCAAATGGCCATAAAGATTGCTCAGCTCAGCTCAGTTTGTAGCAGATAAAAAGGACAACAAAACAAGCCCCGCCGCAATGGCCAGCATACCGATGAATCTAATCTGTCCGCTGGTTAACGAGATCGCTTGACGCATGGTGTTCTTCCAAGCATCCGGTGCGACAAAAGGCATGATGCCCTCAAAAATCAGCATCAGCGCCCCACCGGCCAACAGTACATCCCAGAGTCCCATTTCCACGCACCATTTCCGTTTATTGCAGGCAACAAAAACGGCGCGCCCTTTTCAGAACGCGCCGTTGACAAATTATACGCACTTTGGGCTGCGGTTGCTGCACGAAGCGATTGCGGTAGATCGCTCGGGCAACAACCCGGCCACGGCGGCAATCTACTTGCCGCGGCCCGGATTGCGCATGTATTTGAAAAAATCTGAGCTGGGGTCTACCACCATCACATCAGACTTGTTGCGGAAGCTCTCTTTGTATGCCTCCATACTGCGGTAGAACGAGTAGAACTCGGCGTTGCGACCAAACGCCTGTGCATAAACGCGGGCAGCTTGGGCATCGCCTTCACCCTTAGTTTTTTGCGCCTCACGATAAGCTTCGGCCAAGATGATCGTACGCTGGCGTTCTGCATCGGCCTTGATCTTGTCTGCCTCGCCGGCACCCGTTGCTCTGAGTTCGTTGGCCACCCGTTTACGCTCCGACTCCATGCGCTTGTAAACGTCGGCCGATATTTCCGGCACCAGATCGACTCGCTTCAGGCGCACATCGAGCACTTCAATGCCGATGCTACGCGCATCTTTGTCGGCCTTTAAACGCAGGTTGTCCATGATCTTGTCGCGTTCACCGGAAATCACCTCCGCGAGTGTGCGCTGGCTAAACTCGTCGCGCAAATCGTTGTTGATCGATTGGGCGAGGCGAACCTCCGCAGCGGTAATGTCGCCGCGTGTCGAAACAAAGAACTGTTTCACATCGATGATGCGATATTTGACAAAGGAATCAACCAGCACGTTATTCTTCTCGCTGGTTTGGATCCGCTCTGCGTCTTTAGTGTCCAGCGTTTGAATGCGCGTATCGTAGATGCGGATGTTCTCAATCAGTGGCAGCTTAAAGTACAGGCCCGGCTGCGTGTGCAATGCCACTACCTCACCAAGGCGGAAACGGATTGCCGCTTGGCGCTGGTCTACAGTGAACGCGGTAAGCACCATGGTCACGAGCACGCCCGTGATAATCATGATGATCAGAGGGAGGTTTTTTTTCATGTTCTTGCTCCTCGCTTAACGGCCGTCGCGCGAACGCAAGTCGCGTCGCGCCGCAACAGGGTCGGGTGCCGCAGTTGCAGGCGGATCTGACAAGGTAACCGACTTGGCAACCGGGTCGGTGCCCTGGCTTTGCGTACTCGGACCGGACATTTGCATGATCTTGTCGAGCGGCAGATACAACAAGTTCTGGCCTCCTTTTTGGTCAACCAATACCTTGCTGGTGTTCTGCATGACCTGCTGAATAGTTTCGAGGTACATACGTTCACGTGTTACTTGCGGAGCCTTTTCATACTCGGCAACAACTGCCGAGAAGCGCGACGCATCACCTTGTGCATTGGCAACCACCCGTTGCTTATGTCCGTTCGCTTCTTCGATCAAACGAGCTGCTAGGCCACGCGCCTTCGGCAAGATATCGTTGGCGTAAGCCTCTCCTTCATTTTTCAACCGCTCTTTGTCTTGCTTTGCACGGACGGCATCGTCAAAGCTACCTTGTACTTGTTCCGGCGGTTGCGCATTCTGCAAGTTTACGGTGGAGATCAAAATACCCGTCGTATAGCGATCAAGGATCTTTTGCATCAGCACCTTCGCGCTGGATGCAATCTCGCCACGGCCTTCATATAACACGTAGTCCATCTTGCTGCGGCCAACGATTTCGCGCATGGCGGTTTCCGCAACTTGGCGTACCGCTTCGTCCGGCCCACGATTGTTGAATAGATATTCCTCCGGACTCTTCAGGGTGTACTGCACCGCAAACTGAACGTCCACAATGTTCTGGTCTTGCGTCAACATCAACGCCTCTTCTTTGACCTTGGTTTTCTGACTATTGCGATGCCCGACTTCAATAGCCCGCACTTGGCTGATATTCACCACCTCGTGGGTCTCGATCGGATACGGCCAGTGCCAACGCGGCCCCGGCGCGGTCGTCTGAGAATACTTGCCCAGTCGCAATTCCACACCACGGCTGCCCTCTTCAACGATGTAGAAGCCCGTTGCCAGCCAAACCGCGAGTGCAAGACTCGCGGCCAGTGCAAAGCCACTACCTAGCGCTGCGCCAGATGGCGCACCACCACCCGCACCGCCGCTGTTGTTACCGCTGTTACCGGAGGAATTCTGGCCGAACAGTCCTGCCAGCTTTTGGTTTAACTTCTTGATAATTTGGTCAAGATCGGGCGGGCCGTCATTGCTGCCGCCTCCACTTCCGCGCTTACCCCACTGCGGATCGTTGAGCGACATCTCGCTGACCTGTGCGCCATGCATCGCGACATCACTTCGGCGCAGACGCCAGACCAACAATCGATACCGTAGCCAATACAACGGATAACTGATTAATGCGATGGCTACCGAAAACACTTCGATCAGCATTGATCGTATATTCGACCGCATACAATGACTCCGGGGTTGATTCGAGGAAAGTGCGTAGCGACGGCGGATTGCTCCAGCTTCGCCACCGCAGAGTTTGATGTTTGTGTGTCAGCGCCAGTCAAAGATTCCGTCGACATCGATTCGACGGGAAGCTTTTCAGGCATTCCACCGGCCTCCGGCATCGCAGCCACCGAAGCAAACTCCGCAAGCGCATCACGCAGTAGATCGAAGCCAGCACCAGTCACCGCGCTGACCCGAACTTCACAAATTTTACCATTCTCGTCCCTGAGAACCGAGGGCATGGCGCTAGTTTCCAGCCGATCAATTTTATTGAGAATGCGTATTTGAGGAATGTCGCCCGATCCGATCTCGGCTAACACACTTTCAACATCGGCAATCTGCTGATCCCGGGCGGGGTTGGAGGCGTCGATGACATGCAGCAATACATCTGCTTCCAACGCTTCCGTGAGAGTGGCATGAAAGGCGGCGATTAAACCGTGCGGCAATTCGCGTATGAACCCCACAGTATCAGACAGCGCAACATTGTATGACGGCGCGAGAAAAATCCGCCGCGTGGTGGTGTCGAGTGTGGCGAACAGCTGGTCGGCGACGTAGGTCTCCGCTCTGGTGAGACGATTAAACAAGGTCGACTTTCCGGCATTGGTATAACCCACAATGGAAACGGTGAATGCTCCTGCACGGCGGCGGCTCGCGCGCTGCGTTTTCCGTTGACGTTCAAGCTTGGCGAGCCGGTCTTTGAGTTTTTTGATGCGCTCACCGACCAGGCGTCGGTCGATTTCAAGCTGTGTTTCGCCGGGTCCGCCACGTACGCCGATACCGCCGCGCTGACGTTCCAAGTGCGTCCAGCCCTTTACCAAGCGTGTCAGAAGGTGCTGCATTTGTGCCAGTTCAACCTGCAACTTCCCCTCAGCTGATCGCGCACGTTGCGCGAAGATTTCAAGAATCAGGTCGGTGCGATCCATGACGCGCACTCTGTCGGCACCGAGAATTGACTCTAAATTGCGAATCTGGATGGGAGAGAGCTGATGGTCGACTACCACCAGCGTGGCACAAGTCTCATCCACAAGTTGTTTTAACTCTTCTACCTTGCCGCTGCCGGCAAAAGTGGCCGCGTCGGGCTTTTGACGCTTGCCCGTAAGATAACCAACCACATCAGCCCCCGCCGTGCTGATCAGTTCGCGAACCTCAGACAGCCTAGTATCAGTCTGGCCGTCACCAAAATCAAGCAACAGGGCCAATGCGGCAGTGCGACTGCGGGATGTCGCGGGGAAAGGGGGTTTCAAATCAAGTTACCAGTGAAGCGAGGATCCGGCGCATAGAAAAGGCGGGTTGGAATCAAACGACTAGCGCAGATGGGCATTGCTGGGGAGCCATCGACCGAGCACCAGCGAGCATCGGTGTCTGGTCAACGTATTCCCCGTGATTCGCCAGCCGCATGATCGCTGTTGCGACTAGCTGTCCCCTGCCGGCAGATCAAAAGGAATCGAGACTGCGCGCGCCGGAACAACCGTTGAAATGGCATGTTTATAGACCATCTGTGTCACGGTGTTTTTAAGCAGCACCACGTATTGGTCAAAGGACTCAATTTGCCCCTGAAGCTTGATGCCGTTCACCAGGTAAATCGACACTGGCACGTGTTCCTTACGCAAAATGTTCAGGAACGGGTCTTGTAGCAGTTGCCCTTTTGCACTCATATTCTTGTTCTCCAGCAGGGGTTATAGCGGAATCGCCCCGTCCAACTTTGCGACTTGACCCAGCGACGGGGACAAAAGACGACTCACACCGACTATGTACTTTAACCAAAAAATGCGCATCGAACCGGATAGGGCGGTATAGAGCGCCACATAGAGACAGATGCAGCGCGCTTTTGTTCCACTGATTGGTTCCAAACGATGTCACGCTGATGATTTGCACACCGGCGCAATACTCTGTGGGCGCTCGCTTCCACCCCTCATTACATGGGGATGGCACCAGCCGATGCAAGAGCCATCGCGGCTAACCGTACTTGCGCTTCATACGAATGCGGCCACGCCGACGTTTGTCCTCTTGGCCTTTGGTGAGTGGCGCGGGTTTACGGTCACGGAATGGATTTGCGCCAGCTTTCAGTTCAACCCTTAGCGGCGTACCCCGTAACTTGAAGGTCTGCATAAAGTACCCTTCTAGGTAGCGGAGATAACTCTCATGAACTTTATCCAGTCCACTGCCGTGCACGATGACCAGTGGCGGGTTGTGGCCACCTTGGTGCGCATAACGCATTTTCGGTCGGTGCGGGCCACTCATGGGCGGCTGATGGGCGGCAACAGCAGCAATCAAGGCGCGGGTGAGTTTCGGTGTGGATAACTTTGCCATGGCCGCAGCAAAGGCGGCATCGACCGACCGGAACAGGGGAGTCAGGCCCATGCCGTCCTTCGCAGAAATCGTGTGCATATGCGCAAAACTGAGGAAATGCAGCTTACGATCAAAGTCGGATTTGACGCGTTCACGAGCGTACTCATCGAGGTTGTCCCACTTGTTGATGGCAACCACCAGCGCTCGTCCCGACTCGAGGATGAACCCCGCGATCTGCGCATCTTGTTCAGAAATCTCCTGGCGGGCATCGAGCACCAAAATCACCACATGACAATCGGCAATCGCCTGTAAGGTCTTGATTACAGAAAATTTTTCGACCGCCTCGAAGACTTTGCCCCGTCGCCTGATACCTGCGGTGTCAATTAGCGTGTAATCCTTGCCATGCCGATGCAGCGGCACAAAAATGGAATCTCGCGTTGTACCGGGCTCATCAAAAGCGATCACACGGTCTTCGCCAAGCAACTTATTCACCAGTGTTGATTTGCCGACGTTTGGTCGGCCTATGATGGCGATCTTAGGATGTTTTGGATCGACTTCCTCGGTCTCTTCGTCCGGGAAATTTGCCAGCATATCCTCGATGAGTTGCCGCACTCCCTCCCCGTGCGCGGCAGAGATCGCCACGGGCGCGCCGAGGCCAAGCTCATGGAACTCGG
>JBEILF010000004.1:0-42802 GCA_040379385.1 Burkholderiales bacterium
AAAACGCCGCCCAGTTGGGCGGCGTTTTTCCTGAGCAATGCTGCACAAACGGTTTGTTACTTCTTGAACAGGCCGAACAAACTACGTTTCTTCTTGGCTTCCTCATCCTCAACTAGCGTTGGATCGGGTTGGTATTGGACCTCTTTCGAGCCGATTTTCGGGTAGCTAGCGCGACCGCTACCAAAAGCCATTTTGCGATTGTAAGTCTCGAAATTCGTTTCGGTCTGGCCGATGAACAACTTTGCCAGCTCTTCCAACGACTTATCGTCGATTACAGACGGCTCCAAGGTGTACACGGTCGGCCCGAAATCTTCGACGTTCTTCAGCTTAAACCGGATAACGCCCGCTTCGTAATCACCGACGATATCCGCGCCACAAATGACTTCGTTATTGATCGTAAAAAACTCGTGAGTGATGACGCGTCGATCATTGCGCACCGGTTCCGACGTGAAGCGCATGTTGTTCTGCCATAACAAATCGCGGAAACGTTCAATTCCCTCAGCTTCGCGCTTGATGGTGAAAGTGTTGGGCTTGGATCGCCTAAATGTAACAGTTAGCTCTTCGAAGTGCTCGGTCGCGTTGCGCCGCGAGGTTCGGTAGTCAATGCGATAATCACCCTGTGTGAGGCCATCAATCTTGCCGACGGTGAGCAGGTTATAGCTGCGCTCACAAGCTGGCTTCACCACATTGAGGTGGCGGAACAACTCATGCAGATACTTGAACGCCGAACGAAGTGCCTGATCCACTTGCACCGCACTCGCCTTGAGCAATTGCGAGCGTTGCGCCTCCTGATTCCTCAGCGACTCAGCTTCTTTTTTCAGCTCGTCGAGTAAACCCATAACTCCAACCCCTAGCTCACGGTATTCAATTGTGCGGGAATAAATCGTCGGCTCGATTTAATCGTTTTTGTACCCCGATCTAGCATTAATGTTATCCGCAACCCACGTTGCGCAGGAGTTTATCTCAGCCCAAGTCGCTTGTCGTACCGCATTCACGTCAAACTCCTCCGAAATCCCACTTCCCTCGCGCTACCAAAATGTCCACTGCCATTCTCTCGCTAGACCAAGGAACCACCAGTTCGCGCGCCATCGTATTTGATGAACGCGGGACAATACTTGCCTGCGCCCAACGTGAATTCAAGCAGTATTTCCCGCGCGCGGGCTGGGTCGAACACGACGCCACGGAGATTTGGACCAGCCAACGCAACGTCGCCGCAGAGGCCATCGCTATATGGGGCGAAAAACACGGCGGAGCAGGCGGCGCAATCGGTGCAATCGGCATAACTAACCAGCGCGAAACCACCGTCATTTGGAATCGGCAGACCGGCGAGCCAATTGCCCCCGCGATTGTCTGGCAGGATCGACGCACCGCAGGCTACTGTGAAGAATTGATCAACGAAGGCCATCAAGATGTGATCCGCACAAAAACAGGCTTAGTAGTTGACCCTTATTTTTCGGCGACAAAAATTCGTTGGTTACTTAAGCATATTGCGGGTGCGGAACGCAGTGCTGCGCTTGGAGAGTTGGCTTTTGGCACGGTCGACACATGGCTGTTGTACAACCTGACAGCAGGCAAGGTTCATGCCACGGATGTTTCAAATGCGTCGCGTACCATGCTGTTCAACATTCAAACCTTGGAATGGGACGAGGAGCTACTACAGCTGCTGAACATTCCCGGTTCGATACTACCCAAAATTGTCAGTTCGAGTGGCCTCATCGGTGAAACGTCGTGTGACAGTCTGCCGCAGGGTATCCCAATTTGCAGCCTGATTGGTGATCAGCAAGCCGCACTATTTGGCCAGGGCTGCCACACTCCAGGGCTCGTCAAAAATACCTACGGCACCGGCTGCTTTATGTTGATGAATACCGGCGCAACACCGGCTCCCACTTCAAAAGGGTTAATTTCAACGGTTGCCTGGCGTACGGGGATAGAGCCGAATTCGGCCACTGTCTACGCTCTAGAGGGGGGAGTTTTCATCGCTGGCGCCGCCGTGCAATGGTTGCGAGACGGGCTCGGCATCATTAACTCTGCCGCAGAGGTAGAGGCGCTCGCGGCAAGTGTGCCCTCCTCGGACGGGGTGGTGTTCGTACCAGCCTTCAGTGGGCTGGGCACCCCTGATTGGGACCCGACGGCGCGCGGTACGCTGCTGGGGCTCACGCGCGGTACCACCCGTGCGCATATTGCACGTGCTACGCTAGAAGCGATTGCCTTCCAGTGCGCTGAGTTGTTGTCGGCAATGAGAGACGCCTCGGGCATTTCCCCGGCAGAGTTGCGAGTTGACGGCGGTGGCACCGCAAACGGCCTACTGATGCAGATACAGGCTGACCTCGTCGGCATACCCGTCATCAGGGCCAATGTACAAGAGACAACAGCACTCGGTGCGGCGCGTCTTGCCGGGATGGCAACCGGCCTATGGAGTGGCGTGACTGGCTCGACCGCCGAACCCGCATCAGAACACCAGTGGCTACCCTCGATATCACGTGATGAAGCGCAGAGCAAGCTGTCCAGTTGGCGCCGCGCGGTGCCGCGCGCAAAGGGCTGGGCTTAGGGCATGGCACCCTTGATTAAGGCTGTGGCCTATATTGATCAGCGGCTGAATCCAACTGACCAAGAGACAACCAGCGCGCGTTCGCGCGCAGCCAGCTCCAGCTAGCCTGACCAGGCTCACACTCGCTACTCGATTCAACAATCGTCAACATTCTGCCTGGAAAAATCACTCGCCCACTCGCCCGCTTTCGAACGCGCCCCCATGAAACATTCAGGCTAGATGGTTTCCTCGGATGAGATTCGATACCGCGTCTCAACGCAGAAGCATCGGCAGGGTGTCCCTAGGTTTCAGCCAACAATTGGAGATACAAACTGTTTCCCAGCTTGAAACCTCCCAGCCTGTATTCAAGAAACCCGAAACTGCGCCGATATCAATGCACGTCCCCACTGTCAAATAACCCATGGAATTCATTGCCAAACCGCTTGAGAGCCTCTCAGCATGGACTCGTGAATACAGTAGCCAGCCAATCCCTGTGCTGGGCCGGACAATTACGGCTATTAACGCGCTGGCGGTTGACCAAGAACATGTCGCGGCGCGGGATATTGCAGCGGAAGTCCGCCGCGACCCGCTGATGACATTAAAGACTCTGATCTGGGCCGGTAAGGCAATGCGCCGCCGCAATCACGCGAGCTTGAGCGGTGAAATCGAAACGGTTGAAGCGGCGGTAGTAATGATGGGAATCACGTCATTTTTTCGCGACTTCGCCGATCTCGAGTCTTTTGAAGCACGCTTGCGCGACTACCCCGAGGCGCAGGTGCAACTGCTGCGCGTGATTGGGCGCGCAATCAATGCATCGAACTACGCAACCGACTGGGCAGCATACCGGTATGATTTGGACGTGGCAGTCATCCAAGAGGCGGCGCTACTACACGACCTTGCCGAAATGCTCACATGGTGTTTCGCTCCTAGCCTGTCAATAAGTATGTGGAAGCTGCGCACCGCGCATCCGTCGATGCGTAGTCTCGATATCCAGCGGGCTGTCATAGGCATCGCTTTGGATGACCTCAACCTCGAACTGTTGAAGGAGTGGCGGCTTCCGAGCCTGCTGTTGCGACTCGCCGATCACCATCACGCCAACCACGCCGCCGTCAAGAATGTGTTGCTTGCGGCCAACCTCGCGCGCCATGCAGCGAACGGTTGGACTGATCCAGCGCTGCACGATGACTTTGAAAATATCGCCAAATTACTCAACCAGACTGCGGCTTGGGTTGAGCATCGGGTTCGTGGTGGCGAGGATACAAACCGAATTTGGCAGACCTAGTCCAGCACAACCTGCGGTGCAGCCGGACTGCCCTACTGATTAAGCTTACCCCTCCGGAATCCGCATCGCCTATGCGGTAAATCGCTGGTGACGGGAGGATGAGTCTTGCACGGACTATGCCATCCCCAGTTGACAAGCAGAATGAGCCGCCCTTGCGAGGCACCAATGCGCGGATCAGCCCAAGCTAGGTCGCGCGATGTTTGGCTGGGGTACCGTCGACCGAGTTAGGTAGATTCCGAAGCGCAGAGGCTGCAACATGATATTTTTAGGCAGCCATGCAGTTTGTGCAGCCTATCAGTTGACATTTGTTTACGTACATTGCCAACTTTACCAAAGTACAGCCCCGTTGCAACGGCGGATGATTTTATATCGCTTAGATTTTCCCTGCTTTGCGCTACCTTGCTAAGCCAGCATAGGCGTATCAGACATGCAGCTTAGTAACCCATCGCGGCAGCGATTTTGATCGCCTCTAGCCGCCTTCACAGAATCCGGTTAAGCTACACTTGACCGTCCCCAATCTTTAGCAGTCCTTTGATAAGACACGACCAAATCCGTCTCCCGTGGGTGTTTGTGCTCCTCTCTGTAGCGGTGGCCGCCATTCCGATCACCATCTTCACGGGGATCTATATTTGGCTGACTGCACCTGCGGTCACAACGATGAGCGTAATCATTTCCGCCATTGTTTCCTCGGTTGTCAGCGCCGCACTTGCGGGATTGTGGCTCTCGCGCTGCGTGACGTTGCGTGTTGCTCAAGTAATTCGGTTTGCTGGCAAGTCGGCAGAAAACGACGCAGTTGAGTGGCTGCCTTCTCGAATCCGCGAGATCAACCAACTTGGCGACTCTTTGAAGGCACTCGCCTATCAATCTAAGCGGCGGACGGAAGCACAACTCGAAGCAACTGCCATGTTCTCCAGCACGTTTAGCCACTCGCCGGTTGCCGCTTCGTTACACCGATATCCCTCTCTCGAACTAATGGACGTCAACCACGCTTGGCAACGACTATTTGAGACCTCTCGCGATGCGGCATTGGTAGGCAAGGACTCACAATTCCAAATTCTGGCACCGGGCGATGCCTACGCCCACATGAATACCGAAGTGGCAGCCAACCGCACTGTGCTCGACTATTCCATTACCGCTCGCACATCCTCAGGCAAGGTGTTGTCACTCCTCGTTTCATGCGTTCGTTTAGTTGCCGCCCAAACAGACTACCAACTTACCACCGCCATCGATATCACTGAACGGGTTCAAACCGAGTCGGCGCTGCGCGACAGCGAGGCCTGCCTCAGAGCAATCGTTGCAACCTTGGTTGAAGGCGTCATACTCGTACAAAACGCTGGCAGCAGAGCCGTGTTTTGTAATCCAGCAGCTCTGCGTATGCTTGGAATTAGCCTGCCTGAACTGCGTGGCGACGTACCGCGCAATCCAAACTGGCAAATTCGCGATGGCGATGGAACGGCACTCACCCCGGCGGAGTGGCCTTCATCAATGGCGGTAGAAAGCGGCAATCCGGTGCTTGGACGACATCTTACTGTGATTCGATCAGACGGTAGCAAGTGCGATATCACGGTGAATGCAACGCCGCTTGAGGCTGCGTCTCTTGGTGGCCACGCTACCTTGTTGACCATTACAGACCGTTCCGCCGAACACAAGTCCTTAACCGACGTACAATCACAAGTGGCGACCCTTGAGGACAAAATCACACACTGCAGTGCGGAATTAGCAGAGGTCAACGCCGAGTTAAGGGCGTTCTCTTACAGCCTTTCTCACGACCTTCGATCCCCGTTGCGCGCCATTGATGGCTTTGCGCAATTGCTTAATGATCGCCATGGCCACGAACTGTCACCGGAGGCCAAACGACATCTTGATCGTGTACTGCAAAGCACTAAGCATATGAACGGCATCATCGACGACCTACTGATGCTGGCGAGAGTTACCCAGGCCGATACCAGTTACGTCACACTGAGTGTCAGCGAACTGGCGACAAACGTTGCCGAACAACTAGCAACGGACAAAACACGGCAAGTCGAGTGGCAGATCGAGAGTGGCATTGAGATAAATGCAGACCCAGGATTGATCCGTATCGTGTTGGAGAACCTGCTTGGCAACGCATGGAAGTATTCGGCACGAACAGCAGTGGCCAAAATTTCGCTGCGCGCAAATACTGAGTTACCGGCAGGTTACGTCGGGTTTGTGGTGGAAGACAATGGTGTCGGCTTTGATCAGAAATACGTTGAACGTCTGTTCACCCCGTTCCGACGACTGCACGCGGAAACCGAATTCCCCGGCAGCGGCATTGGACTAGCCACTGTCAAGCGGGCAATCACGAGGCACGGCGGCAGTGTAGGTGCCGAGGGCGTGGCTGGGAGCGGCGCTAAGTTCTGGGTGACGCTCCCACGTCATCGACGTGACGAGTAGGCGTCTAATCCGCCGTTGATAACCGGCTCGTGGTTTAGTGTGTTGCTAGTCCAATCGGCGACGCTGCCACTGTTTGTGAGTGCCATACGCGTTGCAGTAATAGAGATATCGACTCAGGGTCAACGCTGGCGTCAACCATCGCCAGTAGTGGGGCATGTTCCACTGGTGACAGGTCGCAGAAATAGAGGTCTAATTCAGCTTCATTCGCGAATTCGCTATCGATGCCGTATGCCGCTGGGCTTGTGGCTAGTGTTGTTTGGGTTCTCATAATGACTCCGCTTTGGTAACGCTGTTGGGTTCGGATTCGGCTGCTAACGGTTGTATCTACAGCAGCATACTTGGCCGCGATTAGTTCGCTCATATGGTGGTCGGCGCTGCGCGGAGGGCGAGCTTGAAGACCCTCGCGGCCTCGTTCGCCGGCACGTGCCGCCCCCATCGCTGCATTGCAAGCAAGACTACTGGTTTGGAACGTGATGACATCGATAGCGCCAATAATGTCGGCAATTTTCTTTGCGCAGACGACCTGCGTTTACCTGACGGGCCCGATAAGAGGGTCTAAAACTCCTCCCATTCGTCGCTACTGGCCGCCTTACTTGACGCACCGGTAGCGGCAGCAGCCATCGTAACAGGTTTCGCCGTCGCAACAACGCTTGTCCCTGCAGATGAGGCCTTTACGGTTTCCATCTTTGGCACCTTCTTGGCAGGTGCGGTAGTTGCAGTTTTGGCACTGGGCTTGGCGATGGCCTTGGCGGCGGGTTTGGGTGAAGATGCTTGGGGAGCACTAGGCTTAGATGAAATTGATGGTGCGGCACACTTGGCAGGCGCAACATTTGCTGACGGTCCCGAGTCGCTGGCGTCTACCGAAAACCTCGACACCGAGACATTGAGTTTGATTGTCTGATCTTTGAGGCTGGACGCCGCCGCAGCGCTTTGCTCTACCAGTGCGGCATTTTGCTGCGTCATCGTATCGAGCTGATTCACCGCGATGTTCACCTGCTCGATTCCTTGAGACTGCTCGGTCGTTGCGGCAGAAATCTCGGCAATGATGTCTGTCACCCGTTGTACGCTGGCGACAATCTCCACCATCGACTTGCCAGCGTCACCAACCAAACGGCTGCCGATATCGACCTTCTCGACGCTGGTGGAAATGAGAGTTTTGATTTCTTTAGCCGCCTGCGCACTACGCTGCGCTAGCGTACGAACTTCACTGGCAACTACCGCAAACCCGCGGCCTTGTTCACCCGCACGTGCAGCCTCCACAGCCGCATTCAATGCCAAGATATTGGTCTGGAAGGCGATACCGTCGATGACGGCGATAATGTCGGCGATGCGCTTGGACGAGTCCTGAATATCAGTCATGGTTGTAACCACTTGGCTGACAACCTCCCCGCCACGGCTGGCATCCATGGAGGCTGCGGCTGCAAGTTGGTTCGCCTGACGCGCCGAGTCGGCATTTTGTTTCACCGTGCTGGTGAGCTGTTCAATTGAGGCGGCCGTCTGTTGCAACGAACTTGCTTGATTTTCGGTACGCGACGATAGATCAGCATTTCCTTGCGCGATTTCAGATGACGCCGTGGCAATCTGCTCAGAAGCGGACTTCACTTCGCCAATCATGCCTTTCAGAGAGCCAACCATGGTTTGCAGCGCAACCATCAATTGACCAACTTCGTCCTGACTGAGGATAGTGAATGACGACTTCAAATCTCCCGCACCGATCTGGTTGGCCACCCGAGCCGCCTCATGCAAGGGCAACGTGATTGATCTGGTAATCCACCATGCCAGGAAGATCACCGCCAAAGCGGCACCAATTCCCATCGCAATAAACATCGTCATCGACTTGGCGTAAGCCGCCTTCGCAGCAGTATTTGCCTCACCAGCCAGTTTTGTGTTGTGCTGATCCAGCGCAGTCAGCGTTGACTCAGCACTCTTGAACTTCTGGTAGGTACCTTTGATAACGGCGTTCGAGGCGACGACACGTTTTTCAGCGCTTTCAGTGGCAGCCATAACGACTGGCCTCGCGCTGGCGAGCGTCGCAAAGTACTCTTCCCCTGCTATGGTGGCATCTTTGAAAAGACGCTTATCCGTTTCATCAGACAGTAGCGCTTCATAGGCCTTCGCCCCTTTGGTGAAAGCCCCTTTCGCGATCACCACATCATCGTAGGCCTGCTTCTGCTCTGCCACGTCACTAGCGCCCAACGCACGCAATTCAAAGCGGCGCGCCTGATTGACCGCGTCCAACATGTGTGCCACCGCACTGATCGACGGCAGGGTATTCGAATTCACATTCTCCAGTTTCGCCATGACGAGGTTCAACTGTGTGACGCCGCCGCCAATCACGATGAGCAGGAAACCAAGCACAAGGACAAATCCAGCGCCCAGCCGCTTACCAATTGAAAAACTTGAGAACATATTCATCTTACTACCTCAATAGGAGTGGAGTATCAATAAAAAATTTAGGCTGCGACTTCAAATGCCAAGCCCATTTCGCTTGCTGTTAGCAAACGCTCAATGTCAGTCAGGATCAACATGCGGTCATCAACCTGGCCGATGCCTTGGATGAAGGTCGATTCCACCACCGCTTCCGAGAACGTCGGCGCGGGGCGAATATCCTTGGATGCCAGTGCCACCACATCAGACACTTGGTCTACCACCACACCAACAATCTTCTTGGCGATGTTCAAAATAATGACCACCGTGAAGGAGTTGTATTCGGCACTGCCCAAGCCGAATTTAATCCGCAGGTCAACGATGGGTACGATCACGCCGCGTAAATTCACCACCCCCTTGAGAAAGGCGGGTGCCCCGGCGATACGCGTTGGCTGTTCGTAACCACGAATCTCCTGAACTTTCAGAATATCGATGCCGTATTCCTCGGTACCCAAACGGAACGTCAGGTATTCACCTGCAGGCATCGCCATTGCGGCGAGCTGACCAGCGGATGTCAATGAATGTTCGATCAATGCGGTTTCGTTGATACCCATAAAAGCCTCACTAAAAAGGGTGTTTCGGAAAAGTTATGTTGTACGGTGTTGCACGATTGTGTTGGATTAGGGGGCGTGATAATGCCCGAATAAGCGTTGTTTTTTATGGCCAATCTTTAGCGACATCGTGGTGGATCAAATGCGTAGCTCGAGCGGCCAGCATGGCAACGCCTGCAATGCGGGTTGGCTCTTGCCGCCCTAAGCCAGCATAGTCAGTCGCGCGTTGGTCACCCGTCACGCAGCCTTCCGTCTCGAACGCGGCGAAGATGTCGTCGTTGCGGTCGATACCCCGGCTGCTGTAAAACGACTGCGGCGAATGCTTCTGATCCACTTTGACGATGCATTCGACTTTTGGTATGCCGAGTTTGGCGAACCTTGCATCGAGCGCGCCAATGGCGGCCTTTGGGCCGCTGGCGTGCAGTAAAGGGGTCGGCGTGGGAACCGGTTGGAAAACTACGCGTTTATGTGATGTAACACTGGCTTTCATAAGAGTAGCCCTACACTTTGTGCATAACAAATTGCGAAAATCGTCGTATCGACATAAGTCGACTTGACGTGATTAGTCCGTTTCAACACCTCGTGGGCATCGGCAGGCTTATCAGACATCTGCCTAGGGGCGGATCAGAAAAACCATCGTGTCATGAAATTATCGGCAGGTCGCTCAATTTCATTAGGGTGATAAAGATGGTGAACACCGGCCTGTTTCGGAAAGATTGATAGTCGAATACGGCAACAGCGGTAGTTTGATGCAGCAGGCGACCCAGGACATTGACACCCGACCTCCCGTTGAGATCAACATCGCTAAAGGCGACCAAGGGTCGTGCATATTGTGCCTGCTCGATTGCGGCTTCCACGGTCTCGGCAATCACCACAGGATATCCAGCGGCTCTTCCAAGTAGGCTTGGAAGAGCATCTGATTTAAGCGATTGCCTTCAGCGTAGAGACTGATGGGCTAGCACTATGAGTTCGGGGGGGGGGAGCAACGATTACCTCAGTAGAAGCGCGCTCGACAAGTCAGAAGGATATGTGGTTGGCGAAAAAAGCGTCCACCACGGCGACTTTACTCCGCTTCTTGAATAGTCATTTGCCTGGCGTTAATGCTGTCTTGGCTAGCAACCAAAGCTCTCCGTTGGTCAGTTCTTACGCGGCCAAGGCTAAAGCTTTGAGTGACTCTGCCGACATCTTCACCATGCCTTTCTATCTCTCCCCTCTCCATAGAAATGACGTGATGATCGGACAGCCACTGCCGTGGCCGGTCTATGATCGATCCCGCAAACTGTTGCTACAGAAGGGGGCTGTGCTTGAATCAATGAGCCAGATTGAGCGACTGATTGAAACGGGTTTATTGCGACCCGCCGAGGAGTTGACGACAGGCGGGTATGGACCAATCCCGGAGGACGGCGGGGAGGAGGCACCTAGCTTTGCGGCAGCGGCCAAGTTTAGTGATACCGGTACACCTGGCGTCACCATCGCCAACGCGAAGTTCGAAGTCGGGATGGCGGTGCAACTATCGACGGACGGGTTTCCAGACGAGCGGAACGTGGTGAAGCTGGTCGGCTTTCTCGACAAACAGTCAATTATCGTCACGCACCCGCTTAAAGATGGTGCGATTGTCTATATCAAAGAAGGTAAAGAATATCACTGCCGCGCCTTCCAGAAACGCAACGCATATTCCTTCAATACGGTAGTGTTGAAATCGCAACTCGCCCCCTTCCCCTATCTGCACTTGTCTTATCCTGCCAAAGTCAAACTGATGCAGGTGCGCAAGTCATCAAGAATTCCGGTCGAAATAATCGCCGCAGTCGGATTGAAGGGCCGCTTGGCCAGAGTGCCTTGTTTGATCCGTGATCTGAGCCTCTCCGGCATGCTGATTCAATCGACGGAACAGCTTGGCGAAAAGGAATCGATCTTATCGGTTGCGTTTCGTCTTGCTATCGATGCTACGCCGACGCTGTTTGATCTCGATCTAATCGTTCGTAACAATATGACGGGAGACAATGATAAAAACAAAGGCCGCTATCGCGCAGGTTGTGAATTCGAACAAATGGATCCAGAGCTACGGCGTATGTTGGAGCTGTATATCTACCGCGAAATAGCGCAAGACGCATAGCCGACCAATTACCCAAGGCAAAAACACATAAAAGTCTTGAATTGACGGGCATTCTCAAGTGTTATTGGCTGGAAATGCCCGTCGATAAACGAGGTTGTACTTTCGTTTCTGGCGCTCTCAAGTTGCAAGTGCAACAATTTCTTGAAACGACTTTTCGGCGAGTATGCCGCATGTCGTTCTTGCGCACCACTCTCCCCACGTACAGTCGGCCCAAGTGGCGAGATCCAATCACGGCAAACACACATCAGCAGCCTCGGTAATGGTTGTGGATCGGGGTCGATCAGTTCAGCCTTGCCTTCATAGTCATAGATCACGCGACCGATCGACCACTCGCCGCCCACCTTGCCTATATCCTCAAATATATGCGCCGGCCCTGTGGCCGGGCGTCCGCCGGGCGGAAACGGCATGTGGCATTGTTTGCCGGTTTTGTTGGGAAGCGCGATGACCACTAGCGACATGCGCTATTTTCAAACGCCGTAGCTGTTACTGCCGCAGGCTTCGCAAAGATAGCTACCTAAAGGGCATGGTGCGTCATATCGGCGACACGGTGGGCCGCCTTGAGCATGGACGATGCCACGCCTGCCGTACGCAGGGTGGCTCTCGCAACCAAGCGTTTTACGTGGTCACGATGGTCACACTGGCGGGCGAATGCGGCTTGGTCAAGCCGTGCGCCATCGCCTTTGGACGATACCAAGATCAAACCCAGTGCCAGTCGCCGCAAACTGGCGAATAGCACTGCACGACCGCTTCTGCCACGCAGACTCCTAGCCTCAGCACTGGCGAAACGTTTAGCGCAAGTAATCAAATAACGACATCTTACTCGTCTGCCCGTAGGCGGCAAGTGCGGCTTGTAGCCCGGTTTGTTGCGAGGCAAAACGTGATGCTGCCTCGACGTAGTCAACATCTTGCAACTTGCTGAGCAGCGCTTTGTTTTCAAACACTAGACCCTCGCCAACCCGCGAGGCGGTATCAAGGGCGGTCATCCTGCCACCCACTTCTACGCGTTTTGCCAGCGCCACGTTAAAGGCCTGTTCGAGACTGGCAGATGCCTGTCTGACAGCGTCGTTGACCTTGGCGCGCTCGGTGTCGTTTACTACCGCAGTGTCGAGTGCTGAGATGGCTTGGTCAATCGCATCAAACACGCTGGCCGTCTGCCCCTGAGTCACAACGAATTTATCGCCAATCGACGGCGTTCCAGCCAGCGTCATCTGCATACCGTCAAAGTCAATCGCTTGCCCGGTAACATAGGCTTGGGACTTCACCAGCGTACTGGTGGTGGTATTCACCACATCGATGGTTGCCGGCCCTGTGAAACGAATCTCGTAGTTCTGTCCAGTGAGTGCCACTGTCGAAGTGACCGTGCCGGTATCAATTTTGACGTTACCGGTATTAGTCGCTGCAACGCCAGTTGAAAATGTACCATTGCCCGTCGGCATCTGCATGAACAGGCTCTGGCCGTCGGCATTGGATTGAATCGCCAAGCCGCTTGCAACCATTACCCCACGGTTGCCTGAATCCCCAGCATAAACAATGCCGCTGGCGGATTGAGAAAAAGGTGTTGTACCGCTCTGGAAGCCTGAGAACAGATACTGGCCATCAGAGCCGCGCGTGTTGCCCAGTGACACCAACTGTGCACGCAACGAAGTTAGGTTGTTGGCAATGCTGCGGCGATCGGCATCATTGAATATGCCGTTGCCAGCGGCGACCAACATCTCACGTGCAGTTGAAATGGTGTCACCAATCGAGCCGAGCGTGGATTCCAGTTGTCGCAACTCTCCTTCCAAATAAGCCTGATTGGCGGAGAAGGATGCTTGCCGCGAAACCGATGCTTGTACCGTCACAATTTGCGACGTATTCACCGGGTCGTCCGAAGGTACGCTCACCTTCTTGCCTGTCGAAAGTTCGCTTTGGGTGGAATACATCTTGACCTGTGCATCCATGATCATGGCGCTCGTCGAAAGGTGGGCAAATGCTGTACCTATACGCATGTCAAAACTCCTTTACGGGTGCCAAGTTAGCGCCCCATATCAATCAAGGTTTGAAACAGTGTCTGCGCTGTGGCGATCACCTTAGCCGAGGCCTGATAAGCCTGTTGGTATCGGATCAACTTAGCGGCTTCCTCATCAAGATTTACGCCGGAAACTGAGGATTGCTCACTACGCGCTTGTGTCAATAGTTTGTCGGCGATGGATGCGCCGGCTTCAAGACCCCGCGCGGTTGCACCAACCTTGGCAGAAATCTCGCCAAGCGCCTGCGAGAACGTCAGTCCACCCAGTGTCGCCTGATCGGCAACGGCAGCTAGCGCGAGTACATTTCGATTGTCTCCACTTGCGTTGGACAAGCCGAAGGCAAGCGTTTGCGGATCATTAAACGCCAGCTTGATGCCCGCCGCAGCATTGCGCACCGGCTGCAATTGGAAACTGTCTCCCGCAGCTGGCGTACCTGTTAGCGTAATTGAGATGCCATCCAGCGTAACCGGCATCGAGGCCGTGGTCGACTTGGTACCATCTTGCAGGCGTGTAATGGTGTACTGGCTGCCGTTGTAGTCGATGCGGTAATCACTCGGCTTAAGTCCGGAGGCTGTCGCCACACTGACAGAGATGGCACCGGTACCCATATTAAGCGTGCTCGGAAACACCACCGGTGCGGGCAATGAAAACAACGCTTGTCCCGCCGTGCCACTCATATCTGTTCCAGCCACGTGAATCTCGTTAAAGGTACTCGCGACTGCAGTGGCTAATCGACCCAACTCATTCTTGGCATCAACCAAATTGATATCGCGGAACTTCATCTGCCCCGCCAGAGTGCCACCGTTCAAGCTTGCGGCGCTTAGCTGCAAGTTGATCGTTGTGGCTCCATTGGTGGAGCTCAAACCTACCAATTGTTTCTGCGGATCGGCCGGATCGAAACTGATCGACATAAAGGCGGGTGTATTGCCGACAACCAGAGCGGCACCACTCGACACAAATACATTCAGGCTACCGTCTGACTGCTCCAACGTTGATACACCAACCTGTGTATTGAGCTGTCGCACAACTTCGTCGCGCTGATCCAAGAGGTCATTCGGCGTTTGCCCGCTACCACGAGCGAGTGAAATGGCGTCATTCAAGCGGCCAATTTTTTGTGCCAACGAATTGATTTGTACGGTTGTAGCGTGGATACCCAGATCAACATTTCTGCCCTGCTCATCGATTTGTGAGGAAGTCTGGTTCAAGCGTGACGCCAGCTGCAGTCCAGACGATATCACCGCCGCCCGCGATGCGATATCACTTGGCCGCGACGAAGCTTGTGTCAAGCTAGAAAAAAATTTGTCCAGTGCATTACCCACACCCACGTCGTCTGCAGCGAACAATTCGTCAACCGCCCGCATCAACCGCGATTGTGTCGTCGCTTCTGCGGACTGCGCCTCACTAAACTGCACTTGACTATTCACCTGCGCATCAAATGCCCGCCGAATGGCCTCGATGGTAACGCCGCGACCAAGAAAACCACCGCCGGAAAATTGCCCCGGCATCGTGGTTTGCACCACATTCTGCCGCGAGTATCCTGGGGTATTAACGTTGGCTATGTTGTTACTGGTCGCGTTGATTGCTGCATAGGCTGCGGCCAGCCCGGAAGAACCTACTCCTAGCAATGACATATGTGGTTACCCGGCCTATACCTGATTCCAGCCGGTAGCAGGCGCGTCCGTCCTGGCCCTGGCGATGGCAATCACTTGGTTAATGGTACGCGACAACTTCTCCGCGTAGCGCGGGTCAGTCGCATAACCTGCGCGTTGTAGTGACGTGGCGAAACCTTCCACCGAGCCGCTGTTTTCCGCAACCGCACCATAACGCGGGCTGTTGGTGATTAATGCGGCGTAATCCTTAAAGCTGTCCGCGTATGACGAGTAGGCGCGGAACTTCTCGACAGACTTGCGCGGTATACCGTTAACGTATTCGGTAGTCGTCACACTGACTGTGGGGCCAGTCCAGTTGCTCCCCGCCTTGATGGCGAACAAGTTGTGGCTGGTCGAGCCATCCGGGTTACGAATTTCGCGTTTGCCCCACCCTGACTCCAACGCCGCCTGCCCCAACATGAACTTCGCCGGAATGCCGCTGGCATTGGCAGCTTCGTTGGCGTGGACTTTCA
This sequence comes from Burkholderiales bacterium, assembly GCA_040379385.1. Taxonomy (GTDB): domain Bacteria; phylum Pseudomonadota; class Gammaproteobacteria; order Burkholderiales; family Usitatibacteraceae; genus UKL13-2. The sequence goes on from JBEILF010000004.1 coordinate 15,447, forward strand.
TCCGATCAAAGAAAGCCACCGTCTTATCGGCGACGCTTTCTAAGTTCCCACCAATTGCACTTACGGCGCGGCCCACTTTCTTTAATGCGATCGCTCCGGTAGTCTCAACGCCGGTTGTCTCTGCTGCCGGTTGACGCGCCCGTACGAGCCTATTCAAGCCGTTGTTTTCAGCAAAACGTACGGAGATCGATCTGCCTTCGATCAGCGGCGAGTCTTGCTGCCTTCCCTTGCCGCCTGTACGCATATCGGTCCGATTGGACTCGTTCAGCGACCTCACTTCGCCGGACTGCGCGGCCTTAGTCGATTCGGCGTCTTTTGCCGCGCCGACACCGCCGAGCTGTCGCGCGATCACATCAGCTAGACCAGTGCCGCGCGCTGCTATCTTCTGCGCGAACTGCTGGTCGAGCATACCGACATACATATCCCCTGCACTCGAATTCATCATGCCGTCTTTCGGCGACGCATCGCGCATCGACTTCATGAGCATGTTCATAAACAGCACTTCAAATTGCTTTGCCGTCTCTTTTATCGCCCCACTCTGCTTTGATGCCGCAGAACGTTTTAGGTCGCCAAGCGATCTTGCATCGAACGATAACGACTGGTCGTTTGAAATGGAATTTTTCATATTGATGCGTTCTGAAAAGACTCAGATAACTTCGATATCCGCTTTAAGCGAACCTGCCGACTTCATCGCTTGCAAAATGGCCAGCAAGTCTTGCGGTGCCACACCGATCGAATTCAGCGCCTTCACCACATCGGAAAGTTTTGCGCCGCCATCCAGCAGCAGCACCTGACCCGGATCCTGCTTGACGGTGATCTCGTTCTTCTCCGTTGTAACTGTTTCGCCGCGGCTAAACGGCGCTGGCTGACTTACCTGAGGTGTTGAGTTGATTGTCACCGACAGATTGCCGTGAGATACCGCGCACGGCTCAAGTGTCACCATGCGATTCATCACCACAGAACCGGTTCGGGCGTTGATTACGATACGCGCTGGCGGCAACACACTTTCCACCTCAAGATTCTCTAGGTCAGCCATAAACGCAACTCGATCACCTGTGTTCTGCGGAAACTTAACTTGAATCACACGACCATCAAGAGCAGACGCAGTGCCTGGACCCATCCGCCGATTTACCGCTTCTGCGGTCTTGCTCGCGGTTGAAAAATCTGCAGTGTTTAGCTCAATGTGCAGCCACTCCGCAGTTGAAAACGGCGATGCTACGGCGCGTTCAACGGTTGCACCACCGGGAATTCGCCCGGCGTTTAACTGGTTGATTTGCACCTTGCTGCCACCCGCTGACGCGCCAGCACCGGCGATGATGACATTGCCCTGTGCCATGGCATAAACTTGACCATCCGCTCCCTTTAGCGGTGCTAACAGCAGCGTGCCGCCGCGTAAAGACTTCGCATTGCCAAGTGACGAAACCGTTACATCGATCTGTTGCCCTGGTTTTGCAAATGGCTGCAAGCTCGCTGTCAACATCACCGCAGCAACGTTTCGCAACTGCAAGTTCGTGCCCGGCGGCAGCTGCACGCCGAGCTGCGACAACATGTTGGTCAAACTCTGCACCGTAAATGGCGTTTGAGTGGTCTGGTCGCCCGACCCGTCAAGGCCAACTACCAATCCGTAACCTATCAACTGGTTGGTCCGCACACCCTGTACAGTCGAAATATCCTTAATGCGCTCGGCCTGTGCGAGATTGCTCTTGGCACTGATCACCAGCATCATCAGCGCAGTCATCAGCATCAATCTCATCAATTTTTGTGGCGTTAACATTGTGACTGATCAGAAGGGAAATGCGTTCAGGAAAAAGCGCTGTAGCCAGCCCATACGCTGCGCTTCATCGATGTAGCCTTTGCCGCGATACTCCAAGCGCGCGTCTGCCACCTGCGGCGACTGGACAACATTGCCGGCTTGGATCGTCAGCGGATTTACCACCCCGGAAAAACGAATCGTCTCGGTGTTGTGGTTGATACCGATCTGTTTTTCTCCAGCCACCACCAGATTTCCATTTGGCAGTACGCTGATAACTGTCACGGTGAGCGTACCGGCGAAGGTGTTATCGTTCGCGGTCTCACCCTTGCCTTCAAAGGTGTTGGCCCCATTGGCGGCAAGTTGCGCACCGAGGAATGACTTTCCAGGTAGCCCAGCAAGTATCGGCACCGCAGCCTTGGTGTCGGAGGTTTTGGCGGAGCTCGATTTAGAAGAGCGCGATGCGCTGGTTTTTTCAACAATGGCTACCGTCAGAATGTCACCCACACGACCGGGTTTTTGATCCTCAAACAACGGGCGTGGCACATTTGTCAATTGAAAAATGGCACCATTAAGCACCGGAACCGGGGTCTCCTGGCGTGGAGCGGAAGTGGTGGGCATGACAATTTCAACTCGCGGCTCGATATGTGAGCAGCCGGTCACCAGCGACGAAAAAACGAGAAAGAATATCAACACAATTGTGGCATGTGCTAAAGCGCGCCAGAGGCTAAAAAGCTCGGCTTCTTCGTACCGGTGGTGAGCTTGGGGTTTGGGTTGCTGCGAATAGATCGATTGCATTGCCGACTTCCTCTGATGAGACTCCCATTACTTTATCCAGCAGAGTCAACTGGCAAGGCCGAATAAGCAGGATAAAAAGGTGCTGATTCACAGCTTTGCCGAGAGAGGGTGTAGATGCTTCAAACAGCCCACTGTCATGCCTGACTACGGCCACAGGGATTGCTCTGATCCGGCATGAAGGCAATTTCACTGGCCACGTGAATGTGCTCGGAGTTTTCTGTCTGCAAGATTTGCCGGTGAGATCTGCTCACCAAGTTCCGCACCATTACGTCTGCGGAATCCTAAAGTTCGTTTCTAGTAGAAGTGGCGCATAACATCACAGCTGAGAGAGTCGCTGCAACATTTCGTCGGATGTCTTGATAGCTTTGGAGTTGATTTCATACGCGCGTTGCGTCTGGATCATCGATACGAGCTCTTCGACCACGTTTACATTTGAAGTCTCTACATAACCCTGACTAAGCGTACCGTGACCGCTAGCGCCGGGGTTGGCGGTGTTCGGTGTACCAGAAGATGCGGTTTCAGTAAACAAGTTCTGCCCCACCGCCGACAAGCCCGCCGCATTAACAAAATTGGCTAACTGAATCGTGCCGACTTGGGTGGACGCGGCAGTGCCAGGCAGGGTGACAGAAACACTGCCATCTGGCGCGATCGTTACCGACTGGGCAGTCGGTGGGATAGTCATCGCGGGAATAAGCGGGTATCCATTTGAAGTCACCAACTGTCCCTGGGCATCGAGTCGGAAAGAGCCGTCGCGCGTGTAGCCAGTAGTGCCATCCGGCATCTGTACTTGGAAGAAGCCATTACCGTTGATAGCCATATCGAGATTGTTACCGGTCTGCTGCAAGTTGCCCTGCGTGAAGACGCGAGAAGTGGCCACAGGGCGGACACCGGTGCCCAACTGTAGCCCAGTTGGTAAGTTTGTCTGCTGCGATGACTGGGCTCCCGGCTGCCGGATGTTCTGATAGAGAAGATCTTCAAATACCGCCTTGGAACGCTTGAAGCCTGCGGTGTTGACGTTCGCCAGATTGTTCGACAACACGTCCATCTGGGTTTGTTGTGCGTCAAGCCCGGTTTTTGAAATCCACAGTGATCTGATCATGAGTTGCTCCTAGGCTAGCCGTTTGGCTGCAGTAATTTTGCCGAATCGCGAGAATTGGCTTCTGAGTTCGATATCGTCTTCATTGTCAGCTCATACTGGCGCGCAAGTGCAATCATGCCAACCATGGTTTCAACGACGTTGACGTTTGAGGCTTCGATCGATCCGCGAACTACCCGAACGTTCGGATCGGAATCTGCAGTGCCGCCGCCGTTGACGCGAAACAATCCATCAAGACCTTTCGACAATGTCTCAGTCGGCGGATTCACCAACTTGATACGACCAAGAGTGTTACCATTTTTAGTGTTCCCCGCAACAAAGGCGCTCACCGTGCCATCGCGTCCAATCTCAATCTTTGCGTTCTCAGGCACCGTGATGGGGCCGCCGTCACCGAGTACCGTCAAGCCTGAGCGTGTACGTAGAATGCCATCAGCACCAACGTCAAACCCGCCGTTGCGCGTATATCCTTCACGGCCATCGCGACCTTCCACCGCGATGAAGCCATCACCGACGATTGCAACATCGAGATCACGACCCGTGGCTTCAATTGCGCCATGCCGAAAATCTGCACTCGGCGTGGTTGATGCGACGCTGATACGAGAATCGAGAATGCCCACATTTCCCTGTAGTGGCACGGCACGCATCGCGTCAAGATCCGCACGAAAACCAGGCGTAGAGGCATTCGCCAGGTTGTTTGCAAGTGTTTCTTGTCGCACCATTAGCTGTCGTGCTCCCGCCATTACGGTATAAATCATTCGGTCCATCAGCCGCTCTCCTTACTTAACTTCTTTTATCCAGCACCGCAATTTCAATTAGCGCAGGTTCACGAGTGTTTGCAACACTTGGTCCTGCGTCTTGATGGTCTGCGCGTTTGCTTGGTAGTTGCGTTGTGCCGTAATCATGTTGACCAATTCCGCAGTCAGATCCACGTTGGACTCTTCCACGGCACCCGACTGCAACAAGCCGAGGTTTGTCGAACCGGGTGTGCCAACCAAAGGTGCACCGGAGGTTGACGACTCAACCCATTGGTTACCCCCCGTCGGCGACAATCCTTGCAAATTGGCAAACGATACCAAGGCAATTTGGCCCTGCACCTGTGATTGGCCATTTGAATAACGTCCGGTGATCACACCACCGCTGTCAACTGCGAGCCCGATTAATTTGCCTGCAGCATAACCGTCCTGATTTGCTGCGTTCACACCAAACGCACTACCAAACTGCGTTGTACCGGCGAAGTTGACAGGAATACTAGTTTGGAAAGTTGCGCCGTTGGTAGTCGTCAAGGCGACGTTAAATGGCACGGCAGAGGCGGTGGCATCAAGGCTGCCGTCCGCATTAAAGACCAGACTGCCGAGTTTACCGGCACCGACGCTGGCACCATCAAGGGTGGCGTAGACATCCCAAGTATTTGCCGTGGCAGTTTTGACCAAATAGGTCGACATTGCGTGTGCGTTGCCCTGGCTATCGTAGACATTTAGCGAAGTGGCGCAGGTGTAAGTGGCAGCGTCAGTCGGTGAAAAGGTGCCAGTTGGTACGGTTTTGCGTGAGTCGAGGTTCATTGCCAAGCTTATCTCGGATGTCGGCTTCGGCGCGATTTCAGAGGCAGAAATTTTTAGATCGGTCGGTGCGCCGGTTGTCAGTTTGCCGGTCGCATCTACCGGAAACCCACTCAACCGCGCGCCGTTGCCCGTGACCACGTACCCACTTTTATCAATTTGGAACTGGCCGTTTCGTGTATAGGCAATTGAGCCGTTGTTAGACACTCGGAACAAGCCGCCGCCGTTGATTGCTATATCCAGCGGGCTATTGGTGCTCGAGATGTTGCCCTGCGAAAATTGTTGCGAAACGTTGGTGGTTGTTACACCGAGGCCGATCATCGAACGCTCTGCTGATGCAAGCGTATTTGCATAAAGATCGGCAAACTCAGCACGCGCCTGCTTAAAGCCAATGGTGTTTGCGTTGGCAACATTATTGCCGATGACGTCCAAATTACGGGCAGCTGCGTTAAGCCCTGATAATCCTTGTTGAAAGCTCATGATTTTCTCCGAGAGAGGTGGATTTCAGAAAGATTGAAAGTTGAAATGTTGGGACCGAACTAGAGAATAGTTCGAATCGCGTCCATCGTTACGGTCGAGCCGCCTGCTAGATTCAAGCGCGGGCCGGATGCATTTGGTGTCACACCACTGATACGATCAACAATGAAGGTATTCAGGTTTCCTGCTCCACCGGCTGAGGTAGCTGAAACGGTGAAGGTGTACTTTCCAGGTGCGGCTGTTCCTGAACCTGTTGCCCCCGTCCAATTGAACGTGTGCATGCCTGGTGTGTTGGGCTGTGCAATGGTAGCGATTACTGCGCCCTGCGGGTTACGAACTTCAATATTGACGTTAGAAACGCCCTCCAGCACTTCAAAGCCGCCACGCGCGGCGCTTTGGCCGTCGAGCGTCAATCTATTACCGTCGAGCATTACATCCTTGCCGGTAAGCGCCCCAGCCTGCATAACCTGAATCTGATTGAGCATCGTGCCCATGGTGCCGTTGAGTTTTTCGATCCCCTGTACGGTGCTGATTTGTGCCATCTGGCTCGTGACTTGGGCGTTATCGAGCGGGTTAAGCGGATCTTGGTTCTTGAGCTGCGCAACCAGCAGCGTCAAGAAACGATCACTTGAAGTACCCGCTTTGGAAATGCTAGCGGTAACACCCGCAGCTGCACTTGAAGAATTTGATATACCACCAAGATCAAATGACATTTGGATTTTCCTTAGCTACCCATGGCAATGGTTTTTGCCAGAAGGCTTTTGGTTGTATTCATGACTTCGATATTGTTTTGATATGCCCGCGAAGCCTCAATCATGTTGACCATTTCATCGATGACGTTAACATTCGGCATAGTAATGTTGCCGCTTTCATCCGCCAGTGGATTTTTTGGATCGTAAATCTTGCGGCCCTCGGCTTCACTCTCGTTTACACCTGCCACTCTTACTCCGACAGAGGCTTGATCGTTGAGGTCGGCGAGCTGGGTTTGGAAAACGACCTGACGCGCCTTGTAGGCTTTTCCGTCGGGACCAGCGATGCTGTCGGCATTTGCGAGGTTGGAAGCGATGACATTCAGCCGCACGTTTTGTGCAGCAATCGCGGAACCCGAGACACCAAAAACTTTAAATAGAGACATAGTTTTTACCTCACCTGTTTTGCTAAAGCGTCATCAACGCTTACTGCCCATTGACGGCCATCCCCATGGTCTTGATCTGCCCGTTTAAGAACCGCAGCGCTGCTTCATAACGAACGGCGTTTTCCGCAAAATTCGCCGTCTCACGATGCACTTCAACCGTATTGCCATCAAAAGCCCCCTGTGTTGGCATGCTGTACATGAGCGGGGTGCCCTTTCCCACAAACGAAGAGGTGGAAAGCGTTGTATTCGGAAGGTGGCGCGGGTTGGTTATTGCTAAAGAACCGGTCGAGCCAGCCGAAGATACGGAAACAGAGGTTGTGGTTTCACGCCTCACATTGCTGAGTGCTTCTCGAAAGTTGAAGTCGCGAGCTTGAAAGCCGGGAGTGTCCGCATTGGCGATGTTCGAGGCAATAACCCGCTGGCGCTCGCTGCGTAGCTTGAGCGCGTCCGCATTGAAATCAAACTGTGAGGTAATCCGGTTCAACATCGTTAGCTCCTTTTATTTCCTTACTGACATCTCCGCCGACATCACTCGGTCGGGCAGACTCGCAACATGGCACGATTGACGCTGATTATGAGGAGCTGCCAAATCGCAAAACGGTCGAAAAGAGGCGAAATTGGCCTGTTATTCGATACTTAGCCATTGCCGAGGCAGGCATAAACTGCCTTATCTGTAAATGGCAGGGGAAGCTGTATGAAGACGATTGCAAGCACTACTGGAAACCCTCTTTTGAGTGCAGTAACGCAAGTTAACCTATTGATCGCGTTGGTATTTTTTTCCGCAAGCGGTACCTGTGGCGCGAGTGGGGCATCATCCCGCTCAGCAGACCAGTCCATTGAGACCCAGCTACAGCGTTTCATCGAGGAACAAACCAGCCAGATTCCTGGGCGTATCGAGGTCGATGTCGGTCAGCTCGATCCGCGCCTTAACTTAGCGCCGTGCGGGCGCACTGAGGTCTATCTTACGGCTGGTACGCGACTATGGGGCAAAAGCAAGGTTGGCTTGCGTTGTCTGTCTGGCGCGTACTGGAGCGTATCGATCCCAGTGCAAGTCCGGGTGTTCGGCTCAGCTTTAGTCACCACTCGCAGTATCGAGGCTGGTCAACGCATCCAGCATGACGACCTGCGTGAACAAGAGCTTGAGCTCACCAACGAACCCGGGCGACCGGTTCAAGACTTGGCTAGCATTGAAAACAAGACCCTTTCCCGCAGTATCGCCAGCGGCGTGATTGTGCGTGAGGACTGGCTGCGCGCCATGCCAGTCGTGCAAAGTGGCGATCAAGTGCGGGTTCACGCAACTGGAATCGGGTTCAGTATTACCTCTGAAGGGTTTGCCCTCAATTCGGCGACCGCAGGGCAACAAGTTAAGGTGCGCGTGGAGAGCGGTCGCGTGGTCACCGCTATCGCCCGCCCCGGCCGAATTGCCGAAATACGCCTTTAAGATGTCACCTGGAGATATTTCTCAACGACCCTAAAGTTTGTTTTAGATGTGCCGAAGATTATTCGGGAGTGCGTCCATGCGGCGCATATTTATCAGGAGTAACAAATGTCGATCTCAAAGCTCAACGGACTAGCACCCACTACGCTTTTCGATAAAGCATCCAAGGTTGCGCTCGAAAAGGGCAAGGCCGCGCCTCAGGAATCCAATGTGGCCAGCGAGAGCGCAGTCAAACTGTCCCCCCTCTCCGAGCAACTTAAGGCGCTATCAAAGGACTACGCCGCCACTACCGCATTCGACGAAAAACGTGTCGAAGCCTTAAAAGCCGCACTAGCCAACGGCACATTTAGGGTTAGCGCGGAGGTGATTGCCGACAAACTGATTGCCGAGGCCAAGCAGCTTGCCTCGACGAAGCCCAGCTAGGATTGCCATGGACCAGCCCTCAAACAACCATGGGAAGCCGCTGCGCGATCTACTCCAGGTCGAGTACCACATCCTCTGCCAGTACGTGGCTCTCGCGGAACAAGAAAACAACGCGCTAGCAGAGTCCGACCCGGATACCATTACGGATTTGGTCGGCCAAAAACAATTCATGTTGCTGGAACTGACGCGTGCGCGAAGTGCAACCAAGCAGGAGCTGGGTGAACCCATTTCCGCCGCCAAACTCGGCGAGCGCCTGGAAGCCGCCGGTCCCGGTGCACGTGATCTATTCGAATTGATTGTCGCCAAAGCCCGCGAAGCAATCGAGATCAATCGTATTACGGCTAGGCTAGTCGCGCACCAGACGCTTCGCTTGGAGCAGCGTCGCACCGCGCTTAGCGGCTCAACAATCGACACGGCAGGTGGATATAGCATGACGGGCTTCAAGGACTCATCAAGCGGGCATGGAAGCATCGGCCACGCGTAACTGGCAAAGCCGCTAGGCGCATCGGCAACAAAACCCTTGACCTGAACCCGACAACGTCAAACCTACACCCGTAAATGGAAAAAAATGGAAGTCGCGCAGCGAAGGCATCAGCAGGAGCCACTCTCCGCAGGCTCAGTGGGGACTGACCCCGAACTCGTAGCGATTCAACTCGATAGTGAGAAAATAGCCCGCGACCTGCGCCTACCACCATGCCCGAAGATTATCGACGAATTCTCACGTTTGATGGCCGTCGAATACGCCGATCTGCGAAGGATGGGGGATATGGTAGGCAAGGACCTTGCGCTGGCCGCCAGTATCCTACGTGCCGTCAATTCGCCGTACTATGGCCTCGGTCGCGAGACAACCAACCTGCAGCATGCCGTCTCAATCATTGGCCTAAAAAACACATCATGCCTAATCGCGCGACTCATGATTCGCCAGACCTTCGCCTCAAACTCCGGTCGACTGATGCAGGAATTCTGGAACGATTCCGCAAGCCTTTGTGAGATCGCCGGTCGGGTTGCGCCGGTAGTTCGTTGTCTTGACGCAGAAGAAGTTCGAAGCTTTGTGTTGTTTCGTAATGCCGGGCAGGCGGTCATGATCAATCGTTACGAACGATATGCCCCATATGTGGTAGCCCATCGGGGCGCGCTCGCTCTCGACATGATCGAGGCCGAGAAAGCGGAGTTTGAGAACTCACACAACCAAATTGGTTACGTGCTGGCGAAGGAGTGGCGCCTGCCGGATACAATGGCGCTCGCAATTTACTACCACCACGACTCCAGATATTTTGCCTCCACCCACGCGTCGGCCTCAATACCGATTAAGCGACTGATTGCTTTTGGATTCCTCGTAGACCAACTTCATGCGCTTAGCCGGGGTGACTCGGTTATCGATGGATGGGAAGAAATAGAGCCTAACCTGTTAAAAGTCCTTGCGATCACACCCGACGATATCGTTCGGCTAGCGCAGTCAATCAACAGCCTCGATTGACAAGCGTAACAGCCAGCAAACTAGCCAGAATGACTACAACTATTGAAAGCAGAGCGCTCAATAATGAATCCGCCGCGAGGCCATTCATTTCTTACTATTTTTGAGTCAAGGGTATAGCCAGATCATGCTAAAACAGATTCCCCTAGACAAGCTGCAAACGGGAATGTACGTTGATCTCAGGCAGATCAGCTGGCTTGACCATTCCTTCGTTGGTAATGGGGTACTCATAACAGATGATGCTACCCTGCGCAAAGTGCAGGCGGCGGGGTGGGCGCAGGTCATGATCGACACGAGTCGCGGAAGAGATTTGGACGACGCCTCGCCAATCATCGAAGCCCCGCCCTCCGTCCCAAGGGCGAGGGAAGCTGAGGTCAACACCAGCGGTGCTACGGTAAGCTATCAAGCCGAGCTACCGGCCGCAAGAAATATCCATGAGCGCGCGAGTGAGGTCATCCACAACCTAATGCACGATGCAAGAGCGGGGCAGCTGGGAGCCATGAAAAGCGTCGAGACGCTAGCAGATGATATGGTGCATTCCATCTTGCGCAACAGCAGTGCTTTGATTTCGCTGACGTCGCTCAAACGCCGTGATGACTATACGTTTATGCACAGTGTAAGCGTCGGCATTTTTATGATTGGCTTGGGCCGACAACTTGGCTTGGATAGCGCCCACTTACGCACTCTAGGCGTAGCCGGCTTATTGCATGACGTGGGAAAAGCGTACATTCCATTGGACGTACTCAACAAACCTGGTTCTCTCTCCCCGCTGGAAGGGGAGATCATGCGCGCCCATCCTAGGCTGGGGTACGATTCTCTTATTGAGGCTGGTTACACGGTGGAAACTGTGCTCGATGCGGTCCTTCATCATCATGAAAGGCTTGACGGATCGGGATACCCTGAGGCATTTTCCGGAAATGAAATATCGCTAATTTCGCGCATTGCAAGCGTGGCAGATGTCTATGATGCGGTCACTTCACAGCGTGTTTATCACAGCGCAATGGCACCAACGGCGGCCCTGCGGATGATCCGCAAACGCGCAGGTATCGACTTTGACTCAACCGTCGCCCAAGCGTTGATAAAGGTAGTAGGGATTTATCCGATTGGTTCACTTGTACGACTCTCTTCCGGCCATCTGGCAGTTGTGTCAGAACAAGATGCCCTGAACTCGACGAAACCCAAAGTCTTGGCCTTCTATTCGTTGAAGAAGGATGCTTACATCACACCACTGCCAATCGATCTTGCCGAAACCGACGACGCGATTGAATCCGATGAAGATCCCGCTGAATGGGGTGTGGATTTGCGCCGCTACTGGCATCTTTAGCCTGAACATTTCATGGGGGCACGTTCGAAATCGGGTGGGTAGGCGAGCGATACTTCACCAGACCGACCGCAACATAGCGGGCTAGGCTAGGCGAGGCAGGGGCAGTGTTTGGCAGCACCGTGGCAGCCCAATCGCCCGGGAGAGCGTGCCGCCCGCATCCCCGGCGATAGAGCAACGATCCAACTTGGTTTGCCAATCGCCCAGAGGCAACGTCCTTCTAAGCAACCGGCGACCCATGAAATATTCAGGCTAGGAGTGTCGGCCGCCATGTCCGCATGGTTGCCACCAAAGCGACTAGTGCCGCCAGTATCACCACCCTTTCAGACGACCGCGCAAGCGCGCAACAGCCTGACTGTGTAGCTGGCAGACGCGTGACTCTGTCACTCCCATCACCGCCGCAATTTCTTTCATATTGAGATCTTGCTCGTAGTATAAGCCCATGAGGTTTTTCTCTCGCTCAGGCAGCGCCTCAATGGCATTCACCAGCGACAGCTTAAAGCGCTTATCGGCAAGCATATTCGACGGGTCAGACGATGGGTCGCCCGTACCTCGACTGAAAAACTCTTCGTTATCGTCGTCGACATCAGCCTCATCGTAGTTGCAAAGTTGTGCCCCCTTTGCATCTGACAACAACTCGTGATACTGCGCCAACTCCATGCCTAATTCGCGGGCAATTTCACCCTCAGTCGGAGGCCGCCCGGTCCGATGCTCAAGTGTCGTTATCGCCGATTCGATGGTCCGCTGGTTGCGCCTGACACTGCGGGGAAGCCAGTCACCAGCACGCAATTCATCAAGCATCGCGCCGCGGATGCGCTGGCTTGCAAACGTTTCGAATTTCGCCCCGTGGTCATCTTCAAATCTCTCCACTGCATCCATTAGACCAATCATACCAGCCTGGATAAGATCGTCGACCTCCACATTTGCCGGTAGTTTTGACAGCATCTGATGTGCCACTCGCTTCACTAGCGGTGCATATTGGGACACATAGGTGTCACGATTGAGTGTTCCGGTTCGGGTATACATTTTGTTAATCTCCTATTCTTATGCTGCAGAAAACTCGTGTAGCTGCCAGCTCGCGATGTCTACTACAGCTCGCGAAAATGCCACCTTCGCAGTGCTGTTACCGCTAGTACTTCCAGATTCGAAGACGTGACCAAGCAACGAGCCTGCGCGGCGCAGTGCAGCATCGCGGGGGACGACACCGGCTAAGGATAGATGCGCGTTAAAGAATTGCTTTGCCGCATCTGCCAGCCTCGCATAACCGTCATTGGCCCGCTTGGGATCTTGCACGTCGTTAAAGAGAATTTGAAACTTTTGGAAGCCATTCAATTCCGAAAGCTTCTTCAAAAACGCATAGGTAGCTTTGATTGAATCCAACTCATCATTGAGCACAAACAGAACGTCACTCGACGGACCGAGGAGCTGTGAAACCGTATCGGGAGGTGCGGCGAGCACGACGAGATCAAATGGCGTAGGTAACGTCGCAAAGGCACCGAAAAGATCGTCAGCTGAAGACCCCGACTGAATAAACTCATCCAGCCCTTTCGCCGCAGGTAGCACGGAAAAAGTGTCTGCCAACTGAATCGTTTCTGCAAACGTCCGTTCGCCAGTCAGCAAATGCAATAGATCGTACCTAGCTTTGAGCCCGAGCGATGGCGCAATCATCGCCCTCCCAGCGTCGATGACCACAACACGTAACCCGGTCGCAGATAATGCTGCGGCAAGATTCACCACACAGGTCGTATGTCCAACCCCGCGCGCGGCAAATGTCACGGGCAACACCCGTATGGCCTTACGCGTCAGCGCCCGTAGACCCGCAGCTTGGTCATGCAACGACGCTTCGGCAACCGTGTCAAACACCTGTTTCTCCAGCGGTGACCGGGCGCGATTGCACTGCAACAATGCGTATCTCATCGTCGTCCATGCGGAACGCTGGTGATGACACAACCTTCAGTGCGCGATCAACCAACAATCTACTGTTTCCGGCATGTATGTCCTCCGGGACACGTTGGCCATTGGCGACACTATCCAGTAGCAACTTGTGCCGGACACAAACATCAACCACACCGGCGAGCTTTACCGCTTCATCAATTTTGGTGATGATGGTACGTGTACAGCGAGGTCCGCGCCAAGTCGAAACCACATCCTCAAGCGTTTCCAACTGAGAAGATGCGTTCAGAACAAGCACACGCTCAATACCCGCGCCCATGAGCATTGATAGGTGTTCATTGAGAAGCGGGTCTTTCTGGGGAACACCGATAGTGTCAATCAACACCAGGTGTTTGGTGCGCATTCCATTTAGCAAATCAGTCAAGGTCTCAGCATCATGCGCGACGTGAACAGGGCAGCCTAACATCCGGCCAAAGCTGCGCAATTGTTCATGGGCACCGACACGATAATGATCTACCGTAATGAGGCCCACATTTTTTGCACCGAACTTCATCACGGCACGTGCTGCGAGTTTTGCGGTGGTAGTGGTTTTGCCGACACCGGTCGGCCCTACCAAGGCAAAAATGCCGCCTCGATCAACCATACTCTCACCTGCACGACAAACGCGTAGATTCTGATTCAGCGCTTGACTCACCCATTCGGCAGCGATCACATCGTCAGCTGTGCTAGGTAGTTTTTCAATTAAGGTACGCGCCAACAAGGGTGAAAAACCTGCATGGAGGAGCTTGGCCAACGCCTTCGATTGCACCGGGCTACGCCTAGTATTGTCCGACCACGCAATTTGAGAAAGCTGATCCTGGAGTAGCCCCTTCATCGAGCGTATCTCAGCCATCAAGTCAGGACTGCGAAAATTGGTCTGGCTGGCCATCATTTCGAGCGTTGTATCATCCTTCCCAAACAACGCTCCGGCGAGACTCGCTCGCTCGACAGGCGCCTGTCCAGGCGAAGGCCCCATCACGGTGGCCACTGACGGCGCAGAAGTGTGCTTATCCAACGATGGTTTCGCCGACCCGTGGCGATTTGCGGCCCACGCATCTGCGTACTGAACGCTCGCATCAAACGGGGATGGGGCGGGACTGTCCATTTGCGCGGAGAATACTGATTCATACTCCGCCGCAGCTCTAGCGATCGGCGCACGCAACTGGTTGTAGCCGCTATTTGTGGTTGGATTTGTGGTTGGTACAGATTTGTCGGCTGTTCGTTTAGCGCGACGCAGATAGTTTTCAAAACTTTCTGGTTGTGACGGCTTACTTGCCATCTGCGCTCTGTCCGATGTATGGCGCTCGGCTTGTGTACCTACCGACTCCACCAGGTCGTCAATTACATTTCCCGCCATGGCGAGAACTTCGACGCCACTGCCGCTAGTTCGATTCGAGATAATGACGGCGTCATCGCCGAGTACCGAGCGCACTTCCTTTAGAACAGCACGGGAGGATTTACCAAAAAATTTTTGAACACTCATTAGTTCGCTCCTAGAACAGACTCAACGCGGATGGTGCTAGTGTCAGGAATTTCTGTATGTGAGATCACACGAAGACGTGGTGCAACCCGCTTTAACAGCCTTGCAAGAGGTGTTCGTAGGCGGTCCGGCACTAGCAGAACGGGTGGCAGACCCGCGTTTTCCTGTCGATCAGACAACTCTGTCGCGCGTTGAAAGATCATCTCCGCTAATCCGGGTTCGAGTACAAACTCTGCATCGCCACTGCTGATAGCATTCAACAACATGCGCTCAATGTCGGGGTTAAGGGCGATCACCCTCAGCTCATCTGTGCGACCGTAGATCTGTTGGACAATCGACTGGCCCATTGCGATACGGCATGCGGCAACCAGCTCGGCAGGATCCTGGGTTCGCGGCGCAACTGCCGCCAATACTTCAATGATGGTGCGAAGATCACGAATATGAATCGCTTCTGCAAGTAGCGACTGCAACACCTTCTGGAACACCGCAACCGAAACCAGTTTAGGCACAACATCGTCAATAAGCTTTGGTACAACCTTTGAGAAGTGTTCGATTAAGGCCATCGTCTCCACACGACCAAGAAGCTGGGCTGCGTGTGAATGCAAGACTTGAGACAAGTGTGTTGCAATCACCGTACTCGCATCTACTACGGTATAACCGGATAACTGGGCGCTCTCGCGGTCTTTAGCGTCGATCCATATCGCCGGAAGGCCGAACGCTGGATCCTTCGCAGCAGTACCCTCGATGACAGCCGTCGCATGACCCGGATTAATTGCCATGTGCATCCCAGGGTACACATCTCCCTCTCCCATCACCACACCTTTGACCGTGATGCGATACATCGATGGCTTCATTTCTAGGTTGTCTTTGATGTGGACTTGCGGTGGCAAAAATCCAACGTCTTGGGCAAATTTTTTGCGAATCGCTTTGACGCGCTTGAGCAGCTCTCCGTCCTGACCTTTATCGACTAGTGAAATGAGACGGTATCCGACTTCCAACCCAAGCTGGTCAACCGGCTGTAGATCCTCCCAGCTGGCTTCTTGATTGCGCAGAGGCGACAATGTTGGGTCTTCAACCGGCATGCTTGCCGTAGCCACTTTTTCATTCGCAAGCCTCTGCAAGTACCACGCCGCATAGCCACAACAAGCCGCAATGAGAAGAAATACGAGGTGGGGCATACCGGGGATGATGCCTAAAAGCGCCATGACCCCAGCACTAATTGAAAGTGCCTTCGGAATAGAGAATACTTGACGGATCATCTGCCCGCCTACATCCTCACCGTCATCTCCTCCGACGCGAGTGACAATCAATCCGGCTGCTATCGAGATGATCATTGCCGGTACTGAAGCCACCAGCGCGTCACCGATTGCCAGCAACACATAAACTTCTGCCGCCTTGGATACGGCCAGACCATGCCAGCCCATGCCTATAACCATGCCGCCAATGAGGGTGATGAACAGGATCAAGATACCGGCGATCGCATCTCCACGGATGTACTTGGATGCGCCATCCATCGCGCCGTAGAAATCCGCCTCATCAGATACTTCACGACGGCGTTCGCGAGCTTGTTTCTGATCAATCACACCGGCGTTTAAGTCAGCATCAATAGCCATTTGTTTGCCGGGCAGCGCGTCAAGGGTAAATCTTGCCGATACTTCTGCGATACGACCAGCACCCTTGGTGATCACGATAAAGTTAATCACCATGAGAATGGCGAACAAAATGATGCCCACGGCGAAATTTCCGCCAATCATGACGTGGCCGAATGCCTCAATAACTTTGCCTGCTGCATCAGGGCCAGTGTGTCCATTCGACAGCACAATTCTGGTTGAAGCGACGTTCAGCGACAAACGCATTAATGTCGTCAGTAACAACACAATTGGGAAGACTGAAAAGTCGAGCGCTTTTTTTGTGTATGCAGCGACCATTAACACAACGATGGAAAGCGCAATGTTGAAAGTAAACAAAACATCCAGAAGAATCGCTGGCAATGGCAGTATCATCATTGCCAGAATGGCCAACACGAAGGCAGGAATCGCTAATGCCTGAGCAGGCATACCCTCAAAGCCTAGCTTGGCCAGCGATGATCTAAACGCCAGCATCATTTGGTGGCCTCATTCGGGTCCATGCCGGCGGGGACATCGATCTCTGTTGGCGCTTCGGGTTCAGCGCCGAGCTCAAGGCGTGCACGGCGTAGCTGGAAAACGTACGCGAGCACTTGTGCCACCGCCTGATAAAGTGCAGCTGGGATTTCCTGCTCGATCTCGGTATGGCGATAAAGCGCGCGCGCCAGTGGCGGTGCTTCAAGCAGGGGCACTCGATTTTCTGCGGCGGTTTCGCGTATGCGTTGCGCGATCAGGTCGGCACCCTTCGCCACTACCCGTGGAGCACCGAAAGCATTTTCTGGATAACTCAGCGCAACTGCGTAGTGGGTCGGGTTGGTGATCACAACATCAGCGGTAGCGACATTGTCCATCATCCGACTCATGGCAACGCGGCGCTGCTGGTCACGAATTTTCGCCTTCAGATAGGGATCACCGTCGCTTTCCTTCATCTCCTGCTTCTGATCCTCAACTGACATCCTCAAGCGAGAGGAGTATCGCCAGCTCTGCAGGGGCACATCCACAGCCGCGATAACACAAACAATGCCAATCAACCATGAAGCTGATGTCAGAACCATTGATCCGGTATTAGACAGTGCCGCCCGAATCGGCATGGCCATCAAGTGCGCGATACCTTCCCGATTGACCCACACGACAAGTGCAAGTACACACGCCAGTGCAAGCACGAATCCGGTCAATTTGCAGCTTTCGGCCAATCCCTGCTTGGATAGAATGCGACCAAAACCAGCGATCGGATCTAGCCGGGAACCCTGCGGCTGGATGGCCTGCACGGAATAGTTCCAGCCGCCCACAGCGACACAGCCAAGGACACTAGCGACTACAAGCAAAAACAACAGCGGTAAGGAAAGAAGTAGCGCATTGCTTGACAGGCGGGCAGCTTGTGCAGACATCTTCTCGGTATCACGAGCCGTACTCGGATCAATGCTCAGCCCCTGCGAGATCAAGCTGGCCAACTGCGTAAACAACTCACCGCCTGTCGTTGCAAACAGCACAAATGCGCTCCCCAACAGCAAGAGGCTGGCAAGGTCACGCGACCGCGGGACCTGGCCTTCCTCGCGCGCCTTTTTGAGCTTTTGCTCACTCGCAGGTAGGTGTTTGTCCTGCTGATCATGATCTTCTGATGACATATGTCGACACGGTTAGGGCTTGTCGAACATTATGAAAACCAGCGAATTATGAAAAGCCTCGAAAACGAGGCCTTTCGCCCCCTATTTCGTCGGATGTACGTAGCCCGGCCCCACGTAGTGGTGGCGGCGTATCAAGCCACTGTTCCATAGGCGGCGGGGTCGAACGCTTTATCCGCCCATTACGGGCCAGGCCAGCTTGGCTAGTTCACTGCTCGCCCTCTACCCGGGGCACGTTGCCTCTGAACGATTGGCAAACCAAATTGAATGGCTCTCCGCTTGCGGCGAATACAAGTTGCACTTTCGCTCTCTGGCAACTGGACGGCACCGTGTTTTCCAACCACGGGCCCTCCCCCTGCACGCATTTGGCACGTATTCGGCAAACACTGCTCGCTATGCCGTGGAGGGTCAAGCGAAAAATCGCTCGCCTGCTTGCCGCATTACAACGCGCCCCACAAAATGTTCAGGCTAGAAGCCTAACGACTCCAGCAGATCATCAACTTGGGCTTGGTTGGTGACGACGTCATTACGTCCTTGGGCATCGACCACTGGCCCGCTAAGCCCAGCACTTTCGACGAATGGCCGCTTTTCCGGGGGAGTCGCCTCAAGCAACAGTGTGACGAGCTGCTCTTCGAGATTCGACGCAACACCGACAATCTTGCGTATCACCTGCCCGGTGAGGTCATGAAAATCTTGGGCGAGCATGATCTCTGTCATATACGCACGTTGGCGTTCGCTGGAGGCGCTGTAGCTGTCAAGGAAGGTACTAAGTTCGTTCGCCAACGGGGACTCTGTTGCTCCCGCCTGCGACAACAATACGCGCAGCTTCTCAACCGACTTGTCTACCTGATCCTGCTCGCCTTGAATCGCGTCGACCGTATTCAATACTTTTTCTGCAGCATCGCCGGTCAGACGGGCAATATAATCGAGCCGTGTCCGGGCATCTGGTAGAGAATTAACCGCGTTTTCGATCTGGCTATCGTAGCCTAGTTCTTGCAGTGCATTATGCAATTTGCGTGTAATGCAGCCAATGCGCTGAAAAACGTCGAATGGCTCTTGTACCGTGACGGCGGTTGCGGAGGACTTCATAGAAATCACAGTTGCAGCCACGGGCTGACTTGGTGCGCTGGGTGCGCGAGCTGTACTTTCAAACAGAGCGTCTAGATCGTCAGTTCTTTGTGGATCGAGTTGCATTTTATCCCCCTAGGCTGCTTGCGCAGTTTTTGTACGTTGCACGATTTTTTGCAGTTTTTCTTCTAGTGTTGCCTTGGTAAACGGCTTTACGATGTAGCCAGCGGCACCTCCTTGAGCTGCGGAGACGATGTCTTCCTTCTTCGCCTCAGCAGTTACCATCAATACCGGAAGATGTTTGAGGGTAGGTTCCGCCTTAATCGCCGCCAACAGCTCAAACCCGTTCATGTTGGGCATATTTATGTCGGATACGACAAAGTCGAAGCGTCCCCCTTTGAGTTTAGCCAATGCCGTAGCACCATCTTCGGCCTCGTCGGCATTCGTGTATCCAATTTCCTTAAGCAAGTTCCGAACGATCCGCCGCATCGTCGAAAAGTCATCGACAATCAAGAACTTCATATCTACGGATTGACTCATGTTTTCTCCTTTAACTATTCCTACATGCTATGTCGGTCAAAGCGGCAATTACTTTAGGGTCGGAATTGGCACGGGGTCGCTCGAACCTCCCCCCTTGGCTTTCGAAGAACCTGCATCGACCTCTGCAACAACCTGCCGCTGCGTGGGACGGTCCAGTGCATCCCGAACGTCGTCAATATCGCTTGCATCTTTGGTTTCGGACCCATTCAGCAACCTGTTTTCCGTCTCTTTTTTCATCACGATGATGCTGATTCGACGGTTGGTTGGCGACGCAGCATCCCCTGCGTTAATCGGTACGCTTGCGGCGAGTCCGATCACGCGAAAAATTCGCTCCTCAGACAGGCCGCCGGCTAGCAGCTCGCGCCTGGAGGCGTTTGCGCGATCAGCCGACAACTCCCAATTTGAATAGCCGCGTTGCGCATTGGGGAACGACTTGCTGTCCGTGTGCCCTGAGAGAGTTACACGTGCGTCCATTTCCTGTAATAGCCGTCCAATGTTTTGCAGCAAGTCGCGCATGTAAGGTTTAACGACTGCAGATCCGGAATCGAACATCGGGCGGTGTTGTTCATCGATAATCTGGATACGCAACCCGTCAGGGGTTAGATCCAGTTTCACTTGGTGTGCAAACTCCGCCAACTTCGGCGTAGAAGTAATTGCTGCCTCAACCTTCGCCTTTAATGCAGTGAGACGTTGAGCTTCGATTCGTGCGGCCTCCATCCGTGCGGCAGTTGTCGCCCGCTTCTGCTGGTCTGATACCGAATCACTATTTCTTACCTGCCCCTCACGCCGACTGATGTCGGTACCGCCACCTTGGATCAAGGATGACGCATCGCCCGCGTTGCGACCACCAAACATGGATACCTTGAGCGGCGTGTTGAAATAGTCTGAGATACCCTTGAGGTCCCCCTGTGATGTCGACCCTAACAACCACATCAATAGAAAAAATGCCATCATGGCCGTCACAAAATCTGCATATGCAATTTTCCATGCTCCACCGTGATGCGCGTGATGCCCCTTCTTAATACGTTTGATAACAATAATGGGTTGTTTTGCGTCCTTTGCAGCCATGACTATTTCTTCTTCACATGGGCTTCAAGTTCGATAAAAGTCGGGCGCTCGGTTGAATACAGCACTTTGCGTCCGAACTCGATAGCCAGTTGCGGCGCATATCCCTGCAAACTGGCAAGGAGCGTGACCTTGACGCACTGGAGTTCTTTTGTGCCCTCTTCGAGTTTTTGTTCGAGTAAACCCGACAGCGGTCCAACAAATCCATAAGCCAGCAAGATACCCACAAACGTTCCGACCAACGCCGCACCGATCTTGCCACCAAGGATTGCAGGCGGTTCGCCCACCGAGCCCATCACGTTCACAACACCCATCACTGCCGCGACAATACCAAAGGCTGGTAGGCCGTCCGCAACTTTCTGAATTGCCGAGGGCGGAACTGCCCCCTCGTGGTGATGCGTCTCAATCTCTTGATCCATCAATGTTTCAATCTCAATAGGATTCATATTGCCGCTAACCATCAATCGGAGGTAGTCGGTGATGAATTCGACCAAATGATGGTCAACTGAAATTTCCGGATACTTGGTAAAGATGGGGCTCTGCTCGGGCGACTCGACATCCCCCTCAATGGACATCATGCCTTCCTTACGGATCTTTGTTAGTAGGTCATACAAGAGCGCCATCAACGCCAAGTAGCGGAGTTTTGTGTACTTGGACCCTTTGAGAACAGACGGTAAGGCACCGAATGTTGACTTAAGGACTTTGCCATTGTTACCGACAATGAAGGCACCCATCGCAGCGCCGCCGATGATGATGAGCTCGAATGGTTGCCAAAGCGCCTTGACACTACCACCGTGCGCAACAAAGCCACCAATAACAGAGCCCACAACTACAATATATCCAATGATGACGAGCATGAGCGCCTTTGAATTTTCGGTGACCCAATCGTGCCCGCCAACGGGCACACGTAACAGCCTGACTTCCGATCATTTCGGCCACTTCGAGTTCGACTTGAGCGGAAACCAAAAAAAAACCGGGCGGGGGCCCGGTTTGTGCGTTCAGTCAAGCTCGTTTTGCCCGCTTCATGTGTTCTTCAGCAAGGCTCATGCCCTGATACTGCCGGGTCTACTCAAGAGCCCCGCCTACTAGGCATCTTCAAAACTCGCAACACTTAGGCATCCATATGCGCAGATTGTTTTTTGCGAGAGCCTTTTCCAGCCCGCGGCGGAGGGGCGCATAGGCCACAAACATAATCATCATCAATTTCAAACGAATGATTCACAAATGCACCTGTACACTTCTTGCAGGTACTCAATGTCACCATGCCAGCATCGGTGAATTTCACCAGACGCCATGCACGGGTAATCGAGACAATCGGCTCCATGCCAAGGGACTTGACCTGCTCGATATACAGCTCATAGGCCTTGATAATGGCGTCAATCTCGTCAATTGCGCAGCTTTTGGAGAGGTTCTCGTAGATGTTCATAAACAGCGACGAATGCATGTTTGGTTGCCAAGACATGAACCAGTCAGTTGAAAACGGAAGCATTCCTTTAGAGGGGCTTTTCCCGGTTACTTCCTTATACAGCTTCAGCAAACGCTCATAAGAAAGTTTTGTTTCAGACTCTAGCACTTGGAGTCTGGCGCCGAGCTTGATCAAGTCAATCGCAAGCGATATGTCGCGATTTTCGCCAATCACGGACTTCTTGCTCATTATGCAGCCATCCGATGAGAGTCCGCGATTTTGCCAGCCATCAAAATACCGGCATGAATTCCACTTACGTTCGGCGCATCGTTTGCAACTTTTGCTCTGCTGTGCGAGGTAAGCAGATTCCAAACCACATCATCGTCAAAGCGGAAACGGCACATCAACATGTTGCTGGCCGCGATTTTCAAAACTTGACCAGGAGTGAGCTGCGCCATCATCTCTGCCGTCTCTTCGGATAATCCCAAACGGTACATCGCCTGCTCCTTGTCGTCGCGGAGCATGTGCTGCGCGAGCATCAAGTAGGACATATTGGTTTCTTGAATCTCTTGCATCAATTGCTGATTGGTAATCATGATTGGTCCTTTATATCGCAGATGAGTAGGCTATTTCCATGCTAACGACTTGAAGAAAGTCGTTAAGCCGCTTGCTTGAAACGTATTTTGCATATTCCACGATCATCCTTATATCGGCCATTCACTAGACAATGCGTCAGCCTCGCCGCTCAGCAACAAGTAGGAAATCCACTTACAACTTGTAGGCGCGCGAAAACTACGCTAAGTGTCACGAAACGCAGTAAACCCTAATGTGAATGATGTAGCTGTGCACTTCATCTGCGGCAGACGAGTTCAATGCAACGGCTATAGTCGTTTAGCCACAGCCAAAGTGAAGCGTGAATCCCAAAGTGTTCCATGGCATTACCGAAAATGCATCGCAGCCCATATTTCTTCGGTTTAAGAGCTGATTTTTGGCAAGACGCACGCGTTCTATGCGTAAACCCTAAAGTTTCTTAGTAGGTAGTCGAAATACGGCTTGTTGGCGGTTCGAATCTTCACAAACCGATTCCCTCCGCCAAGAAGCCCGGCTAACGGGTGCCGTAACTCACCCCGGCAATTGCGCTGGGCTTATCTTGACGCTGGGAACTACTTTTTTTACAGGAGATACAAATGGGAACCACAATCAACACTAATGTTTCATCGTTAACCGCACAACGTAATCTGTCTGCTTCACAGTCTTCACTTGCGACCTCCATGCAACGTTTGTCGTCGGGCATGCGGGTTAACAGCGCAAAGGACGATGCCGCTGGCCTTGCCATCGCCGAACGTATGAATGCCCAGGTCAAGGGCATGAATGTTGCAATCCGCAATGCGAGTGATGCCATCAGCCTGTCGCAAACGGCCGAGGGTGCACTTGGAAAGATAGCAGATTCATTGCAGCGTATGCGTGAACTTGCTGTTCAGTCCGCTAACGCCACTAATTCTGATAGCGACCGTTTAAATCTCGATACGGAATATCAAGCACTGAACGAAGAAGTCACGCGTGTTTTGACCGGCACGAAGTTTAACGGCACGGCTGTATTAGACGCCGCAGGGACGCTTGACTTCCAAGTTGGCGCAAATAATTCTGCCACCGATAAAATTTCGGTCACCACCACCGACTTGACTGCTGGCACGGGCGTTTCAGCAGTTACCGGAGGCTCCATCACCACCGCAGCGGCTTCTTTAACTGCCATGGACGACATCGACGACGCGCTCACGGAAATTTCGACGGCTCGCGCCAGTTTTGGCGCTACACAAAATCGCTTCGAGGCAGTCATTTCGAATCTGCAAGTGAATGCGGAAAACCAAGCTGCATCGCGTGGCCGTATCGTTGATGCTGACTTTGCTGCAGAAACCGCCAACTTGTCACGCACCCAAGTGTTGCAACAAGCTGGTATGGCAATGGTGGCTCAGGCCAACGCAATGCCAAACGGCGTTATGCAGTTGCTGCGCGGCTGATCAACGCCAAGCAAGCCGCCACAGGGCACCTCACCAGTCGCCCACCGTTTACCCGGCTTCGACTCTCGGCACTATTGTTCGGGAGTCGCGCCGGGTAACTTTTTTGTGTTGCTCAAGAACGCGACGTCACCACTACTCCCCGTATTACAGTAACTGGAGAAATAGCGCACTTTTTCCTCCTTTATCAAACGCTAGGCTGAATGCACCCTCTGTCAACATGCCGTCATCCAGAGGTGATGGTGGGAGCCCAGCAGTTACATCTTCACGATCTCCTCCAAATCAAGCCCGGTGAACCGGGTATGTTCCGCCCCGGCGATGCTGGGTCTCAATTTAACGCCCCCCAAGGGGCACACAGGAGATCGAAATGCCACAAACCATTAATACCAATGTGAACTCGCTGACGGCACAGCGCAACCTTGCGTCTTCACAAATGTCACAAACGACATCCATGCAGCGATTGTCGTCAGGTATGCGGGTTAACAGCGCAAAGGACGATGCCGCTGGCCTTGCCATCGCCGAACGTATGAACACCCAGGTTAAGGGTATGAATGTTGCGATCCGCAATGCGAGTGATGCTATCAGCCTGTCGCAAACGGCCGAGGGAGCACTTGGAAAGGTAGCAGATACATTGCAGCGTATGCGTGAACTTGCTGTTCAGTCCGCTAACGCAACCAATTCTGATGGCGACCGCGCGAACTTGGACGCAGAATATCAAGCGCTGAACGAAGAAGTCACACGCGTGTTGACAGGTACTACATTTAACAGTGCCGCCGTCTTGAACTCAGCCGCCACACTGACATTTCAAGTTGGTGCAAATAGTGGTGCGACCGATCAGATTTCGATCAGCACGACCGATCTGACAACTGGTGCAGGCGTTTCAGCAGTTACGGCTGGCACTATCACCACCGCAGCCGCTTCTTTAACGGCTATGGACGACATCGACGACGCACTCACGGAAATTTCGACGGCTCGCGCCAGTTTTGGTGCGGCCCAGAATCGGTTTGAGAACGTTATCGCCAATCTTCAAGTCGCCTCTGAGAATCAAGCTGCATCGCGTGGTCGCATTGTTGACGCGGATTTCGCCGCAGAAACTGCAAACCTATCGCGCACCCAAGTCTTACAGCAAGCGGGTATGGCCATGGTGGCCCAAGCAAATGCGTTGCCGAATAACGTGATGCAGTTGCTCAAGGGCTAACACTGCCTGAAGACAATACATGCTCAGGAAGCTCGTTTTGTGGGGCAACGCTCAGAAACATCGGATTAATACCGGCCAATATCACATCTTTTCAGCCCGAATTGAGAACCTCGTCGATTCCACGCTTAAGTTATTGCCGCAATTGCCGATGACACACCGGTATGCACTTACTTCTTTCTAAGTTTTAATAGGACACTCGCATGCCTATCAGTGCCTCTGGAGTCGGCAGCGGAATTGATATCAATTCGATCGTCACACAATTGATGGCGGTGGAGAGAAAACCGCTTGACCGCCTCAAGGCGGACCAGTCCTCATTGCAGTCCTCTATCAGCGCGTATGGCAAGGTCGCGAGTGCAATTTCCACCTTCCAAGACGCGGTCCGCACTCTTGCGAGAGCAGATAAGTGGCAGATCTACCAGGCGAGTTCCTCAAATTCATCGTCTGTCTCGGCCACTGCAACGAGCAACGCAAATGAGGGCAACTACGCCTTAACGGTAAGCCAACTCGCAAAAAGTGCACAACTCGCCTCTGGCACTTACACAGATGAGTCAACTGTTGTTGGAACCGGCACCCTAGAGATATCGGTCGGTAGCATCGATAGCGGCACCGGCGCATTCACATTACAACCCGGCCGAAACCTCGTCAGCGTAAACGTTGGTGATGGATCGCTGAAATCGATTCGCAATGCTATTAATTCTGCTGATGCGGGTGTGACTGCCACCATCGTAAACACTGGCAGTGGCTCACGATTAGTACTAACCGCCAAAGATACTGGTGCCCAGAACGCAATCCAAATCACCACAACCGATAGCGACGGCAGTAACACCAATGCCGCCGGATTGTCCAGACTCGCGTTTATTCCCTCGGCCAGTGCCGGGTCGGGCAAAAATCTTGACTCCTTGCAAACAGCACAGGATGCCCTGTTTAGCGTGAACGGTATCTCTGCGTCATCACCCTCGAACACAGCGCGGGGCATTGTAGAAGGTATTACCTTTAACCTGCTCGCAGAAACTGCGACAGCAGTAAGCGTATCCATCACGAAGGACTCGGTCGCGATTCAGAAATCTGTAAGTGGCTTGATTTCAGCATATAACGATTTGCAGAAGCTAATAAAAGACCAAACTAAGTTCGTCGAAGGGTCCAAAACACAACCCCCGCTGCAGGGCGACAATGCGGCGATTTCGATTTTGCAGCGCTTGCGGTCAAGCTTGTTCGGCCAATTCAGCGGACAAGCCGGCGATTTCTCCCGCTTGTCTGACGTCGGCGTATCGATCCAAACTGACGGCAATCTGGTGCTTGATCAAACCAAATGGAATGCAGCAAACAACGATCCTGCGAAGCTCGCGCGGCTTTTCTCCAGCGAGGGTACAACAGGAAACCCCAATAGCCTCGGTTTTGCGAAGCGCCTAGATACTCTTGCCAGTGAATGGTTGGGTACCAGCGGATCCATCACCTCGCGCACTGACGGACTGAATCGCAGCATCCGCTCAAACCAAAGGAACCAAGAGGCGCTAGAAAATCGCCTGACGCAGCGCGAGGCGCGCCTGCGCGCCCAGTATCAGTCCATGGATTCAAAAGTTGCCGGACTACAGTCCCTGGGAAATTCAGTCTCCCAGCAGTTGTCCGCACTCCAACAAAGTCTTCAGAACAGAAACTAACCGCTGCCAGCCGATGCCGAAGTAGCCCGAACATGCCATGGCGACGCGTTCGAAAGCGGGTGAGTAGATTAGCGAGTTTTCACCTGACCGGCCACAGCTTGGCGGGCTATGCCGGGAGCGACGGGCGTGCTTGGCAAACACGTGGGTGTGCGATCATCGGAGCGAAATTATGTAGCCCGTTTCAGAGTCAACAGAGTAAAGTTCCAAATTGGTTTAGCGTTCGTTCTGGGGCAACGCGGCCCGGAGCATCGTTCTGCTAGTTATAACTTAAAGATAGCAC
>JBEILF010000005.1:0-42066 GCA_040379385.1 Burkholderiales bacterium
GGGTGTGGAAACGGGGTTAGGGCAAGGTTACTTAGGCACCGCCAGACGAAAGGGGCGGCAACAGACAAACCAAACCTACTGCTACCGCGCCACATCCCTACTCTACCGAAATGTACTTCGCAAACTGTGTCATTTCGGCTTGAAAATTGAGTTGCCTCGGCTTGCTTCTTGCTCAATTTTGCCATGGCAGCGATTTGCCAATTAGTCAGCGTACACGCCAGCTTTCTTGATGATTGGGCCCCACTTCGTGATCTCCGCTGCGAGTTGCGCGCGCAGCGCATCGGGCGTCTGACGTGCAACCGGCTCTGGTGCGGTACCCAAGCTAGCAAAGCGCTCAACCACATCCTTATCCTTCAGCGCATCTTGCAGTGCCTTGTTCACTTTGTCGGTCACTGCTTTAGGCGTTCCTTTTGGTGCCCACAAGCCGTGCCAAACACCAATGTTGAAGCCCTTCAAGCCAGCTTCGTCCATCGTTGGCAGATTGGCCAGCGATGGCACGCGTACTTTTGTCGTCACCGCGTAGGCTTTGACTTTGTCACCCTTGATCTGCGAGGTGGTGTTGGTTGATTGGTCGCACATCAAATCAACTTGTCCGCCGAGCAAATCGGTCATCGCCGGGTTGGTGCCTTTGTATGGGACGGTGAGCAGATCGGTTTCAATCGCGCTCATAAACAGCATGCCGCACAGATGTGATGCCGAGCCGATACCGGCGTTGGCATAGGAAACCTTATCCTTGTTTGCCTTCACATAGGTGATGAGCTCTTTCAAGTCCTTAGCCGGAAAGTCTTTCTTTGCGATCAACGTCATCGGCACTTCGGTGATCAAACCAATCGGCTCGAGGTCTTTATTGACGTCATACTTCAACGTGCGATACAGCGCAGGTGCCGTGGAAATACCGATGTGCATCAACAACAGTGAATAACCATCCGGTGCTGCTGCAACCGCGCGGCCAACACCAATGGTGCCGCCGGCACCGCCGACGTTTTCTATCAATACCTGTTGGCCGAGCGACTTCGACATCACGGCAGCGACTGAGCGCGCGACGGTGTCAGTTGGTCCGCCCGCAGCAAACGGAACGAACATCGTAATCGGTTTATCAGGATAGGCCGCGTTCGCAGTTCCGGTCATTGTGCTGAATGCGAATGCGCCAATTGCCGCGAGTGTGGACGCAAATTTTTTTAGTGACATGGATCCTCCAGTTGAATGCTTGTTTTTATTGTGACTCCCACTCCACAATTCTAGCTGACGCGACAGTTTTCAGCCCGCACAAATCAAGCACAAGGCGTTGAATTCCATGCGGCGGCGCAGCAAACAAAACATCAAACTCAAGACTCGGCGGGCACTTTCAGGCGAAATCGGCTGAAACAAGCCGTCAATACTCGTGTTTAGGTATCAATATATGTAACCGAATTGGAAGGTGTTGGCCCCATTGGAAGACGCAACTGGCCCAGAGGACGCCTGCCTGCCGACATTATCTTGGCAGAGGAGAGGATGGTGCAGACAGGCGTCAAGCTCCGAGGTTTGGTACGCGCACCGGTGTTTAGCGCGTGAGCTGCAACCGACCATTGTCTTGGTCGATCGCGATGCGATAGCGGTAGGTCACAACCACCGTCTCACCAGCGCCGAGGTCGAATACTTGCGCTGAGCTAAGGAAGGACCCGCTGCCCGCTTGAGTCAGATAGACTGGCAGCTCGCCACGCGCTTGTGCCTCGCACATAGTCCGCATCACACTTTGGTAGTCTTGCTCATCGTCCCCATTGAGTGCGCCAGTCTTGCCATGGAGGTGTCCGCTGGAAAAATCGAGTCTCAAGTCCCAAAATTCTGCGCCGCTTGGCAACAGCGCGCTGAACAACGGCGCGCTATCTTCAGCATCACGAATTTCATCGCCCAAAGTTGCTTCACTTGCGCTCGGGCCCATGCGTTCTGTCTGCTCTGTTTGCAGAAAGGTCTGCATGACTTGCACAGTGGCGATGCCCATGTCGATTGAGACAAACCAGTCGCGTTGCATGGCGGAAACTTCCTCAGCCCCACATCCGTCGCCGATATAAAGACTACCAGCTATGGGGAAAGGGTCCGACCCCGTCTCTGATGCCACCACATGTTGTATCCCGTCGAGCACAACCTCACCGATTGTCGAGACGGGCACTTCTTCGGCCAAGATAAACATGCCGTCCTTTGCCACCCATAGCGCCACAGATGTTTGCGCTTCGCTATCCCGCGACACGGCAAGCGTGACGCCAATGGCGAGCGCGCTAAAGGTGATGCCGGAAGCAACCGCATATGCAACTAACTTCACAAAATCGCGTGCAACAAACTGCGTACCAGCCACTGGCAACGACGCGGCCTGCAATTGGGTTGTTGCGGGCCCAGTCGCTGTGGTGTCTGCGGATGGCTTGATCCATGGAAAGCGTATGTCCGTCTCCTTAAGTATTAGGTTGGTGGTGACCTGCCGGAGATGATTTAGCGCGCCGATTACGGCTGCAATCAGGACTGATTCGGACGGTAAGCATGCACAAATATGGCGACTTTGTGGCCTGACAGAGATACGCGCAAAACGACCAATTACGTGTCTCAAGCCTGCGGTATATTGTTTCGACCACTACAAAAACGCCAGCCGGGATCAGTCATGCAAAAGCGTATTGCCATCGTTGAGGACGACCACAACATCCGCGCAAATTACAGCGACGCGCTGATGCGTCACGGCTACGATGTCGCGGGGTACCTTGATCGCGCCTCCGCAATGGCCGCTTTCCGGCTAGCGCTGCCGGATCTGGCCATCATCGATATCGGTCTGGGTGACGAGATAGACGGCGGATTTACCCTGTGCCGCGACTTGCGCGCATTGTCAAACAGCCTGCCGATCATCTTTCTGTCTGCACGCGACAGTGACTTCGATATCGTGTCGGGCTTACGCTTGGGTGCGGATGATTACGTCACCAAAGACGTTTCCATGCCGCATCTCACCGCACGTATCGCCGCGCTGTTTCGCCGGCTAGAAGCACAACGCGCACCGGTCCGCGCTGAGGACGTTCTACATCGCGGCGAATTAGTGCTGGATATCAACCGACTTTCGGTGAACTGGAAGCAACAGCAAGTGATACTCACTGTGACCGAGTTCTGGATGATCCATGCATTGGTCAAGTTTGTTGGTCATGTGAAGAACCGTGATCAGTTAATGCGTGAGGCCGAACTCACCGTTGACGACAATACGATCACCTCACACATGAAACGTATTCGTAAAAAATTCGAAGTTGTCGACAATAGTTTCGACGCCATCGAAACCGTCTACGGTATGGGATATCGCTGGCGCGAATAAACCTTAGCGACTCTTTCTTGAGCAGACCAATTGGGCAACGTAGCATTAAAAAATAGTGTTCGGGTCAAGTTCGTCGGTGTATCGTTGTTGTTGCTGCTCATTCCACTATCCGGTTATGTATTTATTCGTGAGCTGGCGACCTACCTGCGGCTGGGGCACGAACAAGTGACCATGGCCACCGCCAAACTCGTGGCGGCGTCGCTCTCCGACCGCCCGGGTTTGCAGCTACGCCGTCGGCATCCACCAATTGAACCTGCCCGGACAAACCCAGAGGTCGTACCGGCTCCGCAAACCGACCCAGAACGTGACCGGGTACTGGCGCTGTTTGGGGCGAGTGACGCGAGTATTGCCGCCAGCTTGGGCGCGCGTTATGTGCCTGATGCGGCGGTCGAGCGGATCCTCAACCAAGGGGTTGCGCAAGATGCACGAGTTTGGGTGATTGATGCGAACGGAAACGTGCGAGGCCTGGCTGGCGCGATTTATGCCGCGCCACCGCAAGGCGCGATCGAATCGGCTGTCTCAGGTGCCATCGCATGGCTGCTTACGGGAAAGGTGGGCACGGCGGCTACTGATGTGATCGACTCACGCGGTGCCGTGTTATCGCAGTCAGAGCGTGCGCTCGTCGGCCAGCCGAACGTTGAATGGCGGACACAGCATGATGATCGATTCGGTGTGTCGAGCGCTGCAACACCGGTGTGGCAAGGCGACGATATTGTCGCTGCCGTTGTTGTTGAACAAAGCGACACAAGCCAACGGCGACTCGCCCGCAGGGCGGCGCAGTCCGTTATGGTTGTAAGTGTTGTCGTTTTTGTTGTCGCGTTTAGTGCACTCTTCTGGTTTTCATATTCGTTGGTGCGACGCATTTCGCGGCTTCAGCAAGACGCTAACATGGCGGTCGATGCACATGGACGTGCCACGGGCGTTATTCGACAAGCCAGTGGAAATGATGAGATTAGCGCGCTCTCAAAAACGCTCGCTGCAATGGTGGCACGGCAGGCGGCCTACAATGAATATCTTGAAAAACTCGCTTCTCGGCTCTCACACGAGCTACGCACGCCGGTTGCCGTGGTGCGTTCGTCGCTCGATAACCTCAGGGAGGCAAATACCTCTGCCGGAGAACTCAAATACCTAGACCGCGCCGATGAGGGCGTGCAGCGTTTGGCAAAACTGATAGCGCGGATGGCCGAAGCCACCCAGCTTGAGCGGATGTTGCAGACTGCCGATGTCGAGCGTTTTGATCTCTGTAAGGTCGTTGAGGGTTGCGTTGAAGGTTATCGGCTTGCATTTGCTCCACAAGAAATCAAGCTGACGCAGCCGAGCCACGAATGTATGATGTCGGGCGTGCCAGACGCGATTGCGCAGATGCTTGACAAGCTGATGCAAAATGCCGTGGATTTTGCGGCGGAGGGGTCGACGATTCGGGTCCGCATCGCGAACGCAACAGGCAATGTGATGTTGGCCGTCGCCAACACGGGGCAGCCGTTACCTGCGGATACTTCCGCGCTGTTCGATTCCATGACTTCGATGCGCCAAGACTGCCCAGATGGTGAGCACCTCGGACTCGGGTTACACATAGCGCGTTTGATTGCGGAATTTCACGGCGGCAGTATCAGCGCCGCGAACCTTGCAGACGGCAGCGGGGTTATACTCGAAGTTGTGATGCCAACGGATTCGCCGGACAGCACCACACGCTGTTAAACGTTAAAGCGGAAATGCATCACGTCGCCGTCTTTGACGATGTACTCCTTGCCCTCGAGGCGCATCTTGCCGGCTTCTTTCGCTTTCGCCTCGCCAC
This sequence comes from Burkholderiales bacterium, assembly GCA_040379385.1. Classification (GTDB taxonomy): domain Bacteria; phylum Pseudomonadota; class Gammaproteobacteria; order Burkholderiales; family Usitatibacteraceae; genus UKL13-2. The sequence goes on from JBEILF010000005.1 coordinate 5,112, forward strand.
CTAGCGTGACGAAGTCGTTAAACGAAATCACCTCGGCGCGAATAAATCCCTTTTCGAAATCGGTATGGATCACACCGGCGGCTTGCGGTGCGGTCGAACCTTTGCGAATCGTCCATGCGCGCACTTCCTTCACGCCCGCCGTGAAGTAGGTCTCCAAGCCAAGCAGCGCGTAAGCGGCACGAATCATGCGTGCGAGGCCCGGCTCCTTCATGCCGATATCTTCCAAAAACACCTGCTTGTCTTCATCTGAGAGATCTGCGATTTCCGCTTCAATCTTGGCGCAAATCGCGACCACCGGCGCACCCTCTTTCGCTGCATGCTCTTTCACACGATCAAGCAATGGATTGTTTTCGAACCCACCTTCAATCACGTTGGCGACGTACAAGACGGGCTTGGCGGTAAGTAACGAGAGCTGTTTAATTAACGCCAATTCATCGGCGTCGAGGCCCATGGCGCGAACTGGAATCGCGTCGTTGAGTTTCTTCATCATTGGCTCCAGAAGCGCCACCATCTTGATCGCTTCTTTGTCGCCTGCGCGTGAATTCTTTTGTGCCTTGTGCAGCGCTTTCTCCACCGACTGCATGTCGGCCAGCGCGAGTTCGGTGTCGATCACGGCGATGTCGGACAGCGGATCGACCTTGCCGGCAACATGGATCACGTTCGGGTCGTCGAAACAGCGCACGACATGTGAAATGGCATCGGTCTCGCGGATATTTGCCAAGAATTGGTTCCCCAAGCCTTCGCCCTTTGACGCGCCCGCGACCAAACCTGCAATATCGACAAATTCAACAATCGCTGGCACGACTTTTTGCGGCACCACAATTTTTGACAGGTCATCGAGTCGGAGATCAGGCACTTCAACGATGCCGATGTTCGGCTCAATGGTGCAAAACGGATAGTTTTCCGCCGCGATGCCCGCTTTAGTGAGCGCGTTGAAGGTAGTCGATTTACCTACGTTTGGGAGCCCTACGATGCCGCATTTCATGTCAGTCTGCTTTCGGTGTTTTGTTCACATCTTTCGGCTTGGTGTGGAGGCGCAACATCGCCGCTTCCATATCACCCTTTGCCATCGCCGGCCAACATTCTAACGAACGCTCAATGACATCATTGATCGCAAGTTGGTCTTCGGCCCCCGGGCGATGCAGGACGTAGTCCACCACCTCCGGTCGTTCGACAGAGCCACCCCAATTCTTTGCCAGCCCGGCTGCGAGTTCGCGTGGGTGGCCGATACCAATCCGTAAACGCCAAAACTCCTTGGTGGCAAGATGATTAACGATATCTCTAATTCCGTTGCTACCAGCCGCGCCGCCAATCTTCATTTTCACGGCACCCGCCGGTAAATCCATTTCGTCGTGCGCCACCAGAATTTCTGCCGGGGTGATCTGGTAGAACTTGGCCAGTGCGCCAACGGCCTGCCCGGATCGATTCATATAGGTAGTCGGCTTTAACAGCCAAACGCCTAGTGACTTTGCGACCTCGCCGTGAAACTTTGATTCTTTCTGAAAAGTTACCCCTAACTCGCGTGCGAGTGCATCCACAAACCAGAAACCAGCATTATGTCGGGTGTATTCATATTCTCGGCCGGGATTACCAAGACCGACAACGAGTTTGATGGGGGAATTGAGCATGGGGCAGTTTAAATCTCACCAGAAAAAATGCCCGCCAGGTGCGGCGGGCATTTCAGTGTGATGCGCGACGAAGGCGGTGTTATTTTTTGGCCTTGTCGTCTTTCTTGGGAGCCTCCTCCTCTTTAGCCTTCTGGTTTGCAGCCGGAACATCGGCTGCTGCCACTGTGGCGGCTGCGGCCTCATCGGCTGCGACAGCGCGCGGGATGATGATGGTAGCAACTGACTGATCGTCTTTACGGTTCAAGGCCACGGATTCTACGCCAGCCGGCAGCTTCAGGTTGGACAAGTGAATCGAGTGACCCGCTACGAGGTCTTTTAAGTCAACTTCGATGAACTCCGGCAAATCTTTCGCCAAACAAGCAACGTCAAGCTCATTGATGATGTGCGAGACGATACCGCCGGAAAGCTTAACGCCAGGGGCGATGTCGGCGTTGACGAAGTGCAAAGGCACCTTCATGTGAATCTTTTTGGTCGGGTCAACGCGCTGGAAGTCGACGTGCAAAACGTTTTGTTTCCATGCGTGCATTTGCACGTCGCGCAGCAACACTTGTTCAGCCTTGCCGTCCAATTCCATATCGAGAACGGACGCGTGGAATGCCTCAAGGCGAAGCTTGTGATAAATCTCGTTGTGGTCGAGTTCAATCACGGTTGCATCTTTGCCGGCACCGTACAGGATACCCGGGACTTTGTCAGCGCGACGCAGGCGGCGGCTCGCACCCGTGCCCTGTACGTTACGCGTAGTTGCTTTAAAAGCGATTTTCATAGTGTTACTCCAAGTTAAAAACCCTTCGCGACCAAATGGTTTGTTGCAAAAGTGCCTAGTACGTCCAAGGCACCGTAAAAATCATTCCGACCTACTCGCTGAACAAAGAGCTCACTGAGCCCCCCTCAGCGATCCTGCGAATCGTTTCAGCGATCAACTCTGCTGTACCAATTTGCCGAATCTTCCTACATGCCACCGCTTCTGGCTTCAAGGGAATTGTGTCCGTGACAACCAATTCGTCGATGACCGAATTCTCTAAGCGTTCGATTGCCGGCCCTGACAATACCGGGTGGGTACAATAGGCCACCACCTTCGAAGCGCCACGCTCTTTGAGCGCTTTGGCCGCTTCGGTCAATGTGCCGGCGGTGTCTACAATATCGTCCATGATGAGGCAGGTGTGGCCCTCGACATCACCGATAATATTCATCACCATTGATACGTTCGCTCTGGGACGCCGTTTATCGATAATCGCCAACTCTGAATCCAGCTGCTTCGCTATTGCTCTTGCACGTACTACCCCGCCCACGTCTGGCGACACCACAATCAAATTAGGGTAATCGTGCTTCCAAACATCGCCCAACAGAATCGGAGTTGCGTAGATGTTGTCCACCGGGATGTCAAAAAAACCCTGGATCTGATCAGCATGCAGGTCCATGGTCAACACTCGACCCACACCTGCGCCAATCAGCATATTGGCCACCACCTTTGCCGAAATCGCCACCCGCGCAGAGCGCGGGCGGCGGTCTTGGCGCGCATACCCAAAGTACGGGATCACCGCCGTGATCCTGGCGGCACTTGATCGCTTGAGAGCATCCGCCATGACCATGATTTCCATCAGGTGGTCATTTGTCGGCGCACAGGTCGATTGCAAAATAAACGCGTCTTTTCCGCGTACGTTCTCCAAGATCTCGACCATGACTTCACCGTCGCTGAACTTGGAAACCTTGGCACGACCGAGCTGGGTACCCAGCAAGCGCGCAGTTTCTTTCGCTAGCCTCGGATTCGCGTTACCCGCGAACACGCTCAAATTATCAAATGTCATGCCATCGCCTCTTGTAGTACCTAGTTCTCGCAGTTGGAACAAGTCACCACACACGCTGTTGCCGAGCGAACAATTCAGTCACAGGACAACAGCATGTTGTTGCTGGCTGGGGAGGTAGGGATCGAACCTACGAATGCCGGAATCAAAATCCGGTGCCTTACCACTTGGCGACTCCCCAATTTTTTGTCGCCAATCATCACGGCGTGCATGAAGGCAACTTGCTAGAGGTGAGGATGTTTTTCCAAACCCCTCGCAACAAAACCGGTGATTTTCGGCGAGAGCTTCTGAAATGCTTCACGCGCGTCACTTTCGGACTCGAAGGCAGCAAATAGACTTGCCCCGGAGCCTGTCATGCGTGCGCCAAAAAGTGATTTTTTTGACGCCGCAGACAGCAACGCTAGCCCTGACGCGACCGCTGGAAACGCTTTCAAAACAACAGGTTGCAAATCGTTGCGGTAATTAGCCAACCCAGTCGCCGAAAAGTCCGCTATTTTGACGGTAGGCGTCGTTCTTGTCAAATCCGGGTGAGTGAAGACAAATGGCGTCGGAACGTGGACTTTTGGGGTAACCACGACGTACCACCATGGCGGGACCACGACGGGGGTCAGTAATTCACCTATACCTTCGACAAACGCCGACCGCCCTTGGATAAAAAACGGTACGTCCGCGCCTAGCGACAGCCCAATTTCTTTCAATTGTGCATCTGGCAGCCCGAGCTTCCATAACTGATTAAGTGCGATCAACGCCGACGCTGCATCAGAGCTCCCGCCGCCGAGCCCCGCTCCCATCGGCGTGCGCTTTTTCAGTGAGATATCGGCACCTAGCTGCGAGCCTGCGGCGGCTTTCAACGCCACAGCGGCACGGATGGCAAGATCACTTTCGGCGGGTACGCCCGCAATCATATTGCGCCGTCGAATATGACCATCGTCTCGAACATCAATTTCTAGGTGATCGCCATAGTCAACCAGTGTAAAGACCGATTGCAACAAATGGTAACCGTCGGGCCTACGGCCGATGACATGAAGGAACAGGTTCAGCTTGGCAGGAGCAAAAAACTTCACTATGTCGGTAACCAGCGGCAGACTTTTTTGTAGAGCGGTCAAAGGGGGCGGAATTGGTCAACAAAGAGGCGTATCGTTGTGTCCCCCTCGCTTGCCGTGATGCGCGTCGCGAACCGACCCCCGACAATTCCATCCACAGCCCGTATGGCCTCCGCTCGCACCGTCCAGCGTATCAACCGGTCACCGCTGACTGCGGCAACATCGGCTGACATCAAATCGACCGCTCCTTGCACCCAGCGGGAGAGCAATGCGGTATCAATCGGCGTGCCAAGTAGTGACTGCGTTAGCGCTCCTACTGTCGGCGCGTATTCAGTCTGATCGCCGCGCACTAGGCTCGCCCCTTCCGAAGATGCCGATACTTGTGCAAGCTGAGAGCCAAAAGGTGAAAAAAAATTTATCAATTCTTTGTTGCCCTCGCGTGTCCACTCGATGCGGACCGAGTCCAACCGGTCGCCAATGCGTACGCTCAACCTGCCTGACAGTGCGAATTGTTCAATAAATACCTGCGGGCCATCCCGCGTCGGGGATATCTGAGGGCCCACGGTCGGCGGTGATGTTGCACAGCCCGCCAGCAGGAGCGTGATTACCGCCGCCACCAATCGGCAACAACGGCCATTGGTCCCATGCGACAGGGTCATTGTTTGAATCGTTCTATCACCGCGATCAGGGTCGCGTTATCTGGGTTTTCAAGCAATGCACGCCGCCAGAGTTGCTGCGCATCATCTTTCTTGCCGCTCACCCATAGCACTTCGCCGAGATGTGCAGCAATCTCCGGATCGGGACGAATACGATAAGCTCGTCTCAACGTCGCCAATGCCTTATCAATTTGTTGCATTCGGTACTGTACCCAGCCGAGGCTGTCGAGAATGAACGCATCTTCCGGTGCCAGCGAGATCGACTTACGGATAAGCTCCAAGGCTTCCGGCAATCGAATGTTGCGCTCGGCCAGCGCGTATCCCAGCGCGTTGTAGGCATGTGCATGGTCGGGCTTGATACTGATCACGGTACGAAGGTCGCGCTCCATGTCTGCAAGTCGATTGAGACGATCTGCGAGCATGGCACGATCATAGCGCAACGGTACCGATTCAGGCTGTTTAGCCAGCGCTGCGCTCAATACATCGTATGCTTCCTGTAGCGCCCCGGTGTCGCGCAGCAGTTGTGCTTCGGCTAACACCAGTTGCGTTCTTGATTCTGGCGACTCTAAATCCGCATTCTGCTCATCCCGAAGCAGCTTTCTGCCCGCTTCAATCCCATCACGTTTGGCAACAAATCCGGCGGCACGTAGCCTCGCGTTGACAAAGTATTCCCCCTCGCCAACTAGGCGATACCAGGCCGAAGCAGCGTCAATGTCTTTCTGCCTCTCCGCAGCGAGCCCCAGATTGAAATAAACCGGGTTCTTGTCGCGTGGATCCATATCCAATGTTCGCTTAAGGTCGACAATCGCCGCATTCCAGTCCTCGATCTGCAATGAAATCAACGCAGATGCGTAGACCAACTCACCGTCTCTGGGCAATTCCTGTGACGCGCGACGGAACTCTTCCCGGGCGGAAAGCAGTGACTTGGTGCTGACCAACGAGCGCGCGTAGGCGACCCGGACTTCGGTATCGCGAGGGAACGCCTTCAGATAACCTGCCAAGTACCGGCTCGCCCGCTCGGCCGCTTCATCATCGTCGGCAGCACGCATCATCTGTGCTCTCGCAATTACCGCACGCGAAAAATTCGGTTTGCTACTAATCGCCGCATCAATTGATGCAAGCGCGGCATCCAGACGACCGGCAGCAAATGCAGTAATGCCGAGCGCAAACTGCGCTTCGGGAAGCGCGCGATAGGGCAGCGCTAACTCGGCCACCAAATTGGCAACCCGATCACGATCAGTATAGCGACCCAGCAAGTAAGGTATTTGCAGGAATAATGCTGGAGCGAGTGTTTTATCCTGCAGCCAATGCGACAGCGTTTCTGCCGCCTGCTCGATCGGTCCTTGTATGCCGACTAGGGCACCGAGTGCTTGGCGTGCTGTGGCTGATTCTGGTTCGAGCGCAATCCACAGCAACAGCGCTTCGCGGGCTTCAGGAGTCTGCCTTGATTGAAAAGCAATTTCAGCGGCTCGTCGCGCAATTCGCGGGTCACTGGTTTTCTGCGCGAGGTCCAACATTCCGCGACTCGCCACGACCGGTCGTCCGCGTTGACCGGCAATCTCGGACAGCAGATATTGATACAACAGTTGCTCAGCGGAAAGCGTCGGCGAGGTTTTGCTTCCGCTTGGGGTCGGACTCGCGGGGTCAGCTACAGTCTTTTTCGCCGATATGCTCTCGGTAGCCCGGGCCTTCGATTTTGCATCCGCAACTTCAGTCGACCATCCAGGCGATGGGTGTACCGCGAAAATACACAGAACAAGCACGCAAGACAGGAGGTGGTTCATGCAACTTACATTCAAATTGATTGAGCGGGTATTTGACCTGACGTAGACTAATCATAACGAATTTGCAGACGAGCGTCACAATTGACCATTTAATGGCAGCAACGGCGCTATGCAACCTAAAACAGACTGACGATACCAAGCCTAGATTACGCATGCCTGAGTTACCAGAAGTTGAAACTACCCGGATTGGACTGCTGCCAAAACTTGTCGGTCGGCGTATCCAACGCGTTGTCGTTCGCGAAGCCCGACTCCGCTGGCCAATCCCAGCCAACATTAGCGTAGAGCTTAAGGGGCGGGTAGTTCGCGATGTTTTGCGACGCGGAAAGTACCTAATATGGGACGTGGGAGCTGGTACGCAAGGTGGTTTTTTACTATGTCATTTGGGCATGTCTGGTTCGATGTTTGCGATACCAGCCGGGCGCGCGCCGGATAAACATGACCATGTTGATGTTCTGCTCGATGACAAGTCAATCATCCGTTACCACGACCCGCGCCGCTTCGGTGCGATTCTTTGGATTCCCGGCAAAACACCGACCCATGCACTGCTAGACAATCTCGGGCCAGAACCGCTCGGGCAAGAGTTCAGTGGAGAGCACCTATTCCAGCGCTCCAGGGGCCGATCATTGAGTGTTAAGGAGTTCATCATGAATGCGCATATCGTCGTTGGCGTCGGCAATATCTACGCGTCTGAATCGCTATTTGGTGCCGGCGTCAAACCTACTATCGCCGCCGGCCGGATTTCAAAGGGTCGTTACGATGCACTCGCCGGAGCGATCCGCACAACACTTTCCAACGCGATAGCGGCCGGAGGGTCCAGCCTGCGTGATTATGTACAAGCCGACGGTCAACTAGGATATTTTCAGCAACGGACGATGGTCTATGACCGTGCAGGCAAGCGCTGCCGTCGCTGCGATGGCACCATCCGCGCAATCCGGCAAGGGCAACGAAGCACGTTTTTCTGCCCGCGTTGTCAGACATGATTCTCAAGCGCGCTTCGCCGCTATCAGGCCCTTTTCAACTTAAACCTGCTACAGCAAACTATCACCGATCCGAGTAAATGCAGCCTAGACACGTACTTACCGCCCGGCTAGCGGAGCTTCAGTCCTGGCGTCATGGTGTCACCACGCAGATCGCGCGTGTCGCTGACTTCACACGTTCCCACGGTTACATCGACGCTGATACTGAGGCGACTTTCGATCAACTCACCGACAAGGCGAACACTGCGCGCGTCAAAATCATTTTTGTCGCTGAAGCGGGGCGCGGTAAATCGGAGCTCATCAACGCGCTGTTTTTTTCCGATCTTGGTCGAGGCCTTCTCCCCTTGGGCGCAGCACAGGCCCCCCGCTGCATCACCGAAGTAAGGTTCGACCGAGACGAGAGCCCCCACCTACGGGTACTTCCCATCGAATCACGCGAAGCCCCGCGCCAGTTTGCTGATCTTTATGCAGATAGATCCGAGTGGCAGACCATTCCTTTTGCGACAGACGACCCTGACTCAATACGTGCAGCTTTAAGCTTGCTGGCAGAGACCCGTCGCGCCACGCTCGCCGAATCGGTTGCATGGGGGCTACGCGGCAACTCATTATCCAAACCCCATAGCGATAGCAACGGTACCGAAGTGCCAAAATGGCGATACGCCGTCATCAACTTCCCACACCCGATCCTTGATGCCGGTCTCGTTGTGGTCGATACGCCCGGTATCTCAGTACTTACGACTGAGCCCGAATTCAGCCGAGAGCATATCCCGGCAGCAGATGCGGTGATCGTTGTGTTGGACGCAGCCGAGGGCATTACCCAATCTGACCTCGCGATCTGGCGGGAAACGCTTGGCAGATCGCGTAATTTCCGAGAGCGCAAACAGGACGAGTCGAACCAAGCGCGCATCATAGTCGTGAACAAGATTGATCGATTGACATCTCAAGGGCAGGTGCACGCGAAGCAAGCAGATCGCCTATGGCTAGTAGAAATCGATAAACGTATTCGAGAAGTTGCAGACCTAATGGGAATAGAGTCGACTAGCGTCATTCCCGTGTCGACCGCGCTTGCTCTACAAGGGTTGTTCCGGAAAGACCAAGATGTACTACTCCGAAGCCGACTGATCCACCTCGAGAAAACGCTCGCTGACCAACTACCGGCTGATCGGGAGGTCGCTCTAGGCAAAAAGATTCTAGATACGTTATCAAGCATATTGGAAAGTTTGCAGGCATCGCTTGACCAGGCACGATTTGACGTGCTCACCGGATTAAATGACCTTGGCCAGGTCCGAAAGAAAAATCAAGCAATCACGCAAGTACTTTCACGGGAGACAGACAACAAGCGAGCAAGTCTGGATACGGCACTAGGTGAGTTACGCACAATCAAGGCGATTCACAGCAAACTTTCGAACGAGCTTGCAGAATTGACCAGCCCAACAACTGCGAAGCAAGACATTGCCGATACCGCGATGAAAATCAGTGCTTCACTCAGGCCGGGCGATCTACACGAAGTCTTGTCGAACTATTTCGCGCTATGCCATCAGCGCATTCATGCAATCAACAAGAAACTTGATGAAATTCGTACGCTGTTCGGCAACTTGGGGGAACACCACTTTCGTAAAATTGGTATCGGAAATTTCGACCTACACCCGTTTGCAACCAATCGATTCCGGTTAGAAATTGATAAGGTCGAAGAAGTCACTGCAACCGAGTTACCCAAAGCGGGTGATACTCTCGAGCGCTACGCTAGTGCCGTCGCCGAGCAGTTTGAGGCTCTAATTGCAGGCAGGATTGTGCATCTGTTCGAAATCGCGCACCGCGAATCTGCGGCTTGGATGCGCGGCGTGCTCAGCGCAATCGAGCAGCCTCTGAATGCATTGAATAAACGTCTAGACGAGCGAGCAGCACGCGTCGCGGCGATCCGTTCTGCGGAACTAGATCTGGCGGAGAAGATTGCCGAAATTCAGGCTGCGATGGACGTAATCAAAACTAAACATGCCGAGTTAAGTACGCTCCGCGACGGCCTAGAACGTTTTGCCGCGAAGCGCCATAAACGTGACTAGCACAGCCCTGTTGTCGCGCTTTTGTGGTTCTTATGCTGCAATTTTCGCTGCGCTCAGGCGGATGAACTTGGCGTAAAGGGTATCGTGACTTTCAATACGCGAGTCGTCCTGCGGGATACAATCGGCTGGGCAAACCTCGCGGCACTGCGGCGTATCAAAGTGCCCGACACACTCTGTGCACTTGCCGGGATCGATTTCGTAAATTTCGACGCCCTGGTATATCGCACCGTTGGGACACTCTGGCTCACAGACGTCACAGTTGATGCATTGGTCGGTAATCTTGAGGCTCACGTTGCCTTACCAACCTTAATCATCAGTGCGCGCTTGGTCAACGGATGGACAAACTCGCCAACATCCCCCCCGAGAACCGCAATTTCGCGGACGATAGTCGCGGAAATGAACATGTATTTATCAGACGGCGTCAGAAACATCGTTTCGACACCAGGATTCAAGCGCCGGTTCATACCAGCCATTTGGAATTCATACTCAAAGTCCGATACCGCACGCAGTCCGCGCAAGATGACATTGGCCTCGTGGGTATCAAGAAAATCCGACAACAAACCGGAGAAACCCATCACCCTGACGTTGGCGTGTTTGGACAGAATCTCACGCGAGAGTCCAACGCGCTCTTCGAGACTAAAGAACGGACGCTTTGCCTGGCTGTGTGCGACAGCAACAATCACCTCGCCAAATAGCTTGGATGCACGCTCGATGAGATCTTCGTGTCCCTTGGTCAAGGGATCAAATGTACCGGGGTAAACAGCGCGAATCATGGTTGGGCGTGGCGGTGTGAAGTGGGGATTGGCAGAAAAACCTATGTTAGCCTGCCGAAATAAGTCGAAGCAACCCAAAATGTACCGCGCCCGCCTTTGATGCCTTTTCCACCACAAACTGGCTACGGACACTACGCAGCGTCTCGACGACGTGTGCCAACTCGACATAGACAAGCGCATCTTCAGCCAAGTGCGGGACCAGTTGAGCCAAAAAGGTATCGAGCATTGCCGCTGAAAACGGCGGGTCACAAAATGCTAAATTAAACTTGGCAGAATTCAGGCGAAGCCATTGACGCACATCTGCATGTACCACCTTGCATTGAGCTGCTCCAAGCCGCTGCGCATTATCGGTTAACGACTTCGCTGTTTCCCTGTTAGCCTCACACAAGACCACTTGTTGAGCTCCTCTGGACGCCGCTTCAAAGCCGAGCGCGCCGCTGCCTGCAAATGCGTCTAAGCAGATTCGTCCATCAAGCGATTGCCCCAGCCAGTTGAAGAGTGTTTGTTTTACTCGATCTCCCGTCGGGCGCAACCCTTCTGCGTCGGGGAACGTCAAGAGTCGACTACGCCATTCGCCACCACCAATCCGCACACTGTTAGCGCGGCGCCGTTGCAATATACGCGAATTGTTCATGAGACAATTCTCGCACGGTTGCAACGCCTCAACGCTCAGGCCTTGGCCTAGAATGTAGGGGCTGTTGGCAGTAAGTTCGATTGTTTGGATGATCGTTAAAGGCCCGGTGCTTGTTTTCCTCCTCATCAAAAACCAGTTCAATATCGCCGCCCGTTGAGCCCTCTACAGGCTGGCTGGCGAGACTACGCGGTGGTCTCTCCAAAACGCGGGAGCTCCTGAAGACCGACGTCTCCGACCTGTTCGCGCGTAACCCAGCGATTGACGAAGTCTTTTTTGAAGACTTGGAAACAGCGTTAATTACCGCCGATGTCGGCGTCCGCGCAACTGCGCGGCTGATCGACAGTCTTAGGCGAGCGCAGCGCGAGAAGAAAATAGTTGAGCGGGCTGCGCTATACGATGAACTCAAAAACAGTTTGGCCGAGCTAATGTCGCCGCTGGAACGTCCCATGGATACCTCCATCGCTAAGCCCTTTGTAATTATGATCGCAGGTGTAAATGGTGCAGGGAAAACCACGACCATCGGCAAACTCGCAAAGCATTTCCAGTCAGAAGGTCAGAGCGTCTTACTGGCTGCGGGGGATACATTTCGTGCCGCCGCAAGGGAACAATTGATGACCTGGGGTGCGCGTAACAACGTCACCGTTATCGCACAACAAGGCGGCGATTCTGCTGCAGTCATTTTTGATGCTATTCATGCTGCGAAAGCGCGCGGCATCGATATCGTGTTAGCTGATACTGCTGGCCGACTACCAACGCAGCTTCACCTCATGGAAGAGATCAAGAAAGTTAAAAGGGTCATCTCCAAAGCCGATCCGTCGGCACCTCACGAGACGCTATTGGTGCTGGATGCGAATACCGGACAGAACGCACTGTCGCAGACCAAAGCGTTCGATGATGCACTACAGTTAACCGGACTCGTGGTAACCAAGTTAGACGGCACGGCCAAGGGCGGTATGTTGGCCGGGCTGGCAGCTGAAAGAGCCGGGCAACCAATACCGGTCAGATTCATTGGAGTAGGCGAATCCATAGATGATTTGAAGCCTTTTGTGGCCAAACAGTTCGTTGATGCATTGTTCTAGCTGAACCCACCCGGCACCACTATTTTGATAACTTTTTCCTCGGTTTCGAAGCGCTACGCAAATGGTTATGAGGCGCTGAAAGGTATTTCACTCACCATCGAAAATGGCGAGATAGTTGTCGTCACGGGCCACTCTGGCGCTGGGAAATCCACGCTGCTGCGTCTTGCGGCTGGCGTTGAGTTTGCCTCCACCGGTAACGTATTGGTGAACAATCAAAACCTCGCGCAGCTTAAGGAAACCGGCATCTCGGTGTTGCGGCAAAATCTCGGCTTGGTGTTCCAGGACCATAAGTTGCTTTTTGACCGGAACGTCTATGGAAACGCCGCCCTCCCCCTAGAAATCGCTGGGTTTACCCGTGTCGAAGTCGGCAAGCGTGTTCGCGCCGCCCTCGACAAGGTGGGCCTGCTCCATCGCGAGAAGGCCGACCTTGTCTCATTATCAGGTGGTGAGCAACAGCGATTATGCATTGCACGCGCAATCGTCAACCGTCCTTCCATCCTGATTGCAGACGAGCCGACCGGCAATCTTGACCAAGCTTATGCGGCAACCATCTTGGATCTTTTCAGAAGTTTTAATCAGGTTGGCGTAACCGTCTTGCTCTCAACTCATGACGGGTCCGGATTGGAGCATCTAAAGTGTCGGCAAGTGGAGCTTGAACACGGGGTAATTGTTCGATGAACGCAACACTCAATGCACACATGCAGGCGCTAGCACGCGCTCTTGGCAGAATGCGCACGCAGCCACTGGCCACCTGCCTCTCGATCACCGTCATCGCTATCGCCATTTTGTTGCCGTTGGGTCTTTATGTTTTGTTTGACAACGTTATCAGCGCCGCTTCCCAGCTGAACACCGAACCAAATGTGAATGTCTACCTAGAGTTGACGACAAGCGACCAAGAAGCCAAAGATGTTGAAAAGAAACTTCGCGTGCATTCCAACTCGGCCCAAGTAACGTTTGTCTCGCGTGAAGCTGCGTTGGCCGACATGAGGAAGCGCGCGAATCTTAGTGATTTACTCGCCGATATCGATACAAACCCGCTCCCGCATGCGTTTTCCATCAAGCCGCAGTCATTTGAGATGAGCATGCTGGAGGCTATGCGCAAAGAAATATTGTCCATTCCCAAAGTGGAAACCGTGAGCATGGACTTCGAGTGGGCAAAGCAACTAACGCGCTTCGCAAGATTTGTCGAACATCTGGTGATCTTGTTGGGCGGTTTGCTAGGCGCTGCAGTCCTATTCGTCGTTGGCAATACAATTCGCCTGCAGATGCTGACGCAGAAGGATGAAATCGTCGTCGCTCGACTGATCGGCGCTCCGCGGCGTTTTGTGCTTCGCCCCTTCCTGTACTTTGGCGCGCTTCAGGGTGCACTTGCCGGCCTACTTGCCGTCGCAGCCACCCTCGGTATAGGGTTATGGGTCGGCGGGGAGGTGAATGCGTTCGTGGCGTCCTATGGCGGGAATTTTTTCACGCAGGGCCCCTCCTTCGAACAGTCGCTGTCTGTGATTACGGTTGCGGGCATCATGGGGTGGCTTGGTGCACTCATCTCTGTCTCGATGTACTGGCGACAGATCGAAGCTTCAAGGTAAAGTCTTTGCTGGACGGCGATTTTCAAGCATTTTTGCCTGAAGAGGCCCGTGTTTCCTTATCGTTAAACTCCGTCCTACATCGCGGCGGTACGGCGTGTCGCCCAAAGTCGGTCCAGCTCGCCCAAGTTTATACGCGAAATTTGCCCCGAATAGAAGAATAATTACTTTAAATCAAAGACTTGGAAAACAAGTCAGTCTTTACACATTGCTCCATCTTTTGGATTCATGAATCGCCTTCACAATTGAACTTCTCAAGTTATTAGCACTCTCATTGCCAGAGTGCTAATATACACAGCAAGTAACTTCAGCCAAGCATCGCAGTCGTTGCAAGTACCAGAATAGGAGCTATTAATGTCTACCGCAAGCATGAATCTTCCAGCCTTGTCAGTCGCAAGTTTGGAAAACTACATCTCCACCGTCAACCGCATACCCATGCTGACCCCAGAACGCGAGTATGAACTGGGTGTTGCACTAAAGACGCGTGGCGACCTTGCCGCAGCCTCCGAACTCGTGATGTCGCACCTGCGACTGGTAGTTTCGATCGCGCGCAACTATGCCGGATATGGACTTCAGCAATCAGACCTCATTCAAGAAGGCAATATTGGTCTGATGAAAGCAGTCAAACGATTTGACCCAGATCGCGGTGTACGGCTTGTGTCCTTTGCCGTGCATTGGATCAAAGCAGAAATGCATGAATACATCTTGAAAAACTGGCGCATCGTGAAGGTTGCGACGACAAAAGCACAGCGCAAATTGTTCTTTAACCTACGCTCAATGAAGCCAAACTTTGGCACGCTGTCCCCAACGGAGGTAAAAGAAGTTGCGCGGCAACTCAATGTCAAAGAAACTGATGTCAGCGAGATGGAGAGACGGCTGACCGGACAAGAAATTTCGCTCGAACCCAATGATAGGGACGACGAGAGCTGGGTCAGCCCGATTGCCTACCTTGCAGACAATTCCGTGGATCCTGCCGAGCGACTTGGTGCAATGCAAAAGGAATTTGCCGCGATAACAGGCATGGAAGCTGCACTCGCTACATTAGATGAGCGCAGTCGGCGAATCATTGAAAGCCGCTGGCTCAATGACGGCGAAGAAAAAACGTTGCACGAGTTGGCGGCAGAATATGGCGTTTCAGCTGAGCGTATTCGCCAGATCGAAGCCAAAGCGATGCAAAAAATGAAGCTGCAACTGCAGGATTACGCAGCCGCCTAAGGCTGTTGTCGACCCAGCAAAAAGGGCATCTAACCAGTGCCCTTTTTGTTTGCTGCCTGCGAAGGCGATCAGCGCGCCGCAACCACTAGCATTTCCACTTTCCACTCTGGTTTCGCCAGCTTGGCCTCGACTGTCGCTCTCGGCGGCGTCGCCCCCGGAACAACCCATCCATCCCAAACGGCATTCATGCCAGGAAAATCTTGCATGTCAGCAATAAAAATTGTTACTTGCAGAAGTTTCGATTTATCACTGCCCGCCTCCCATAGGAGCTTATCGATCGCCGCGAGGACTTGACGCGTCTGACCCGAGATATCTTGCGTATTATCCTCAGCAACCTGCCCAGCTAGGTACACGGTGTCGCCGTGAACCGCGATCTCGGATAGTCGTTTACCGACGTGCATTCGCTCAATAGTCATGCTGTTTCTCCCTAAAAAAGCTTCTCTATATCAGCTGCCAATTTATCTGCCGGCAACCCATAAGGCGCCATCAAACGCAGGCGACCCTGCGTATCAAAGATCAATATCCCTGCGGTATGGTCAACGGTATAAGTATCTGCCGTCTTCCCTGCAACGACTCGCGAGATGATTTTGAAGTCTTTGGTCACCTTTGCCGTAGCAGCTTCATCACCATACAGCCCAAGGAAAGTTGGGTTGAACGAGGAAACATATTTTGAGAGGAGTTCTGGTGTATCGCGCTTTGGGTCAACTGTGATGAACAAGACTTGCAACTTTTTGCTATCAGGACCAAGCTGTTGCAAGACTTGCCGCATTTCCGACAGGGTGGTTGGACACACATCAGGACAAAAGGTGAAACCAAAAAAAATCGCCACTACCTTGCCGTGAAAATCAGCCAGCGTACGCGGTTTTCCAGTGTGGTCGGTCAGCCGAAAATCCGTCCCGTAGCCTTGTGCACCGGTGATATCTACCGAATTAAATGATGGCGGGGCCTGGCGGCAACCTGAAATCAGCAGCAATACTAGGCAAAAACTGGCAACCCAAACGGTACGCAACATTAGAATCTCGCGACGAGAGGCGCGTAGTGATCAATCAATAGCGCCGCAAACAGTAACGCGAGATACAAGATCGAAAAATTGAATGTCTTCCTCGCGAGCGCATCGGTATAGCGACGATACAGCTTTACGGCGAACCAGATAAATATCGCGTTCAAGATGACGGCGCTAAGCAGATAGAACCAAGCGGCCATGCCGACAACAAACGGCAGCAACGTCGCTGCGGACAACATCAAGGTGTAGAGGAGCAAGTGTAGCTTGGTGAATTGATCGCCGTGCGTTACCGGGAGCATCGGAACCCCAGCCTTTGCGTATTCCTTTTTGCGGTAGAGTGCTAGCGCCCAAAAATGCGGCGGGGTCCAAGCGAAAATAATCAGGAAAAGTAGCAGTGCCTGTGGATCCACCACTCCGGCGACCGCTGCCCAGCCAAGAATTGGCGGCATCGCGCCGGAGGCACCACCAATCACAATATTCTGTGGCGTCGCTGGTTTCAGGACCACAGTGTAGATCACCGCATAGCCGACAAACGTTCCCAAGGTTAACCACATCGTCAACGGGTTAACGTAATGGTAGAGAATAATCAACCCGATACCGCCAACGATACCTGCGAGCAACAATACTTGTATGGTGGAAATGGACCCCGCCACGGTAGGCCGATCTCTCGTCCGCGCCATGTTGCGGTCGATGGCCTGCTCAACCAAACAATTGAATGCCGCAGCGGCACCCGCGACCAGCCATATGCCTCCGGTTGCTGTCAACATCAGTGGTAGATCCCAGCCGATACCAACGGGATATGCGAGCATCATGCCGATCACCGCCGTAAACACGATGAGGGCGTTGACCCGAGGCTTTGTCAGCTGCAAGAACTGCATTAACACGCTTGGTTGGCGATAGGAAATTAGATTTTCAGTCACGTTGCGAGTCCGGAAATTCAAATTCTGTTCATTCGATATATGATGACAACAGTGAGTGCCATAAGCAGCGCAGCAAGACCGTTGTGGGCAACCGAAATCCAAATGGGCAAACTAAACCATACGTTGCAAAGCCCTAGAATTATCTGCAGCGCGAGCATCACACCTAGCATTTTTCCAACCCGCTGCCCAGTTTCGGTTTTTGCCAATCGCCAAGAAAAAAATCCAACAACCAATACAACAACAAGTGCGCCAAGCCGATGCATCCAGTGGATGGCTCTGAGTGCATCGATCGTCAGCAATTCTCCATCCGGCCCGACACCAAGCGGCCGAACGATGTGAAAAGCATTGGCGAAGTCCATAGCCGGCACCCACTTACCGTTGCACGTTGGCAAATCCACGCAGGCCAGCGCCGCGTAATTTGTGCTTGTCCACCCTCCAAGCACAATCTGCATAAACAACACACACGCAGCTACTACAGCAAACACCCTTAACCCCGCAGGCACAATTATACGTTCCCCCAGTTTTCCGACTCCCGGCTGCGTTGCAAGCAACAGAATCAGCAGAGTGAATATGGCAACACCGCCCAATAGGTGTGACGTAACGATGGCCGGCTTTAGCAACATCGTTACGGTCCACGCGCCAAGCGCGGCCTGAAAGATAACCGCCGCCGCAATCACGGTTGCCAGCGCAGGCGACTGCGCAAAGCGACGCCGGTTGCGCCAGGCGGCGAACATGATCGCCGCGATCAGCGCACCCACCACCATCGCCAGATACCTGTGCGCCATCTCCTTCCACGCTTTCGCCATGGTTACCGGTCCACCCGGCAAAGCGGCTTCGGCCGCACGAATTTCCTCGGTTGAA
Source organism: Burkholderiales bacterium (assembly GCA_040379385.1). Lineage (GTDB taxonomy): Bacteria > Pseudomonadota > Gammaproteobacteria > Burkholderiales > Usitatibacteraceae > UKL13-2. Next base: position 23,130 of record JBEILF010000005.1, read on the forward strand.
TGGTGCGGCGTCAAGTTGCCATAACATCCGGGCCAGTCTGGACATCCAAGTCCGGCGTCCGACAATCGGACATAAGCGCCGAGAATGATCAGTACAAATGTGGTCACAGCGGTCGCGGCGATGAGCCGACGAAACCGCACTTGATCACGACCAATCCACATCCAGGCCCCAACAATGATTGCTAACGTGATCATCCCTACTACGCTGTGCTCTATTACACTCATACGCATTACGTCAAACCTCTATTTTGGTTCTGCATTTTCCATCTCTTTCCCAAGCTGGGAGGCCTTCAGCACGCGACGAAGGTCTGCGGCCAGCTGTTTGATATCTTGATCCGCCCGATAACTCATAAACAAATTTCCCATTGGGTCGACCGCGTAGATATAGCCGCGACCGTCCGTCGTATCACCGGAAACACGCGGCAACTTTGCAAGCCAGATTGAGTCCTTGGCCGAAACGAAGGCAGTACCCGCATTGTCCTCGGCCAATTTTGTGGGAACAGGGAGCCCGTCGTCGACCAACATCACGCGCACCACCCGGTCCAACTCTTTGCCAACCAGTAGACGAGCCTGACGCATAGTGTGCAACTTAGCAATACAGGTCGACTCACAGGCACCGCTATCGCGCGTCAGGATCAGCCACTTCCCGCGGAATGCCTTCGAGGCCGCAGCAGGAGGCGCGTCCTTTGCGTCAATCGCATCAAAAGGTATTTTCGGCAACTGCACAACCGGGACAACGAGATCGCCAAAGTTATTGGTCGTTTTTGGCTTCCAAAAGAAAAACATCAGGTACGACGCAGTGATCGGCAGGGCAAATAGCACGAACATGAGCACGAACTTAACACGTGGCGATAGCCTCATCCGAACCGATCCGCTTTCTTGAGTTTTAGATTCAACACCAGCCATAACACCACGACTGTTGTTGCCAGCGAGTACCAAGTCAACATGTACTCGACATGTTTAGCCACCTTTGCATCAGGTCGTTCAGAAATGTGCGTAAGGCCTGCATCCGTCGGATTCGCAAGCAACATAAGCCCGGCAACATGGCGCCCGGTCCGCTGGCGATAGCGCTCAATGGTCAGATTTTGCCAAACGCTCCCCTGCACCGGCGATTGCTCGCCTAGTTCCAGAAATTTCGCGTTAGGCAGCGACAACATCCCGCGCACTTCTACCAGACCTGCGGGTACACCGACAAGGGGAGGCGCGGGGTAGGCTGCACTTCGTGGAACAAACCCGCGATTTACCAATACTACTAACCGCGTAGACCCCTCGATCAAAAGAGGGGTTACAACATGGTATCCAACCGTCGCCCCTTCACTCTTGTTGTCGAGGAAGATCTGGCCCGCCGCGTCGTAGACACCCCTTGCAATGGCACGTCGGAACACGTCGCGTTCTACCACCAGCTCGCCATCAACATGTAACGGCGGCTCTACCACCCGCAGGTCTAAACTCGCCTGTAACTGGGTCTTTTCGGCCACTCTACCGCGCTGCCAGTTGCCGAGATGCACCGTCATCACGAGCGTGACCAATGCGGCAACGGTTGGCACGAGGGTCGGCTGAAACCGCAGCTGAGTTAGCCTTCTTATCGAATAGAACATCAAGGGCAATCTCATGTAAACAACAGGAGCAAAAATAAAAAAATCAGCCCGCCAAAACAACTAGCCAGGAAGTTACTATCCACAAACTACTTCATCGGCCCCATACGACAAGGATTTACCGCGATAATTCTCTGGTGGTCGGTTGACCTGGGAGAAAAAACATGAAATATGTGCTGGTATTGCTGCTGTTACTCGTCATCATTAGTTTATTCTCGGGGTTGTTCTTCATGTATCGCAACAATGGACACTCGAGGAAAATGGTCAATGCGCTGAAAATTCGCGTTGGCTTTTCGATTATTGCGTTCTTAGTCGCCGTGGGCGGGTTCGTATTCGGCTGGTTTCCCCGAGGTTAGCGCCATAAACTTTCCGCACTGTCTCTTACCAATTCTCACTTTGGTGGAGTGGTACTACGAAAAAAAGGCCGCCAGCATGAGCTGGCGGCCTTTTTTGATAGACGCCAAATGTTGTTAGACCAATACGTAGACAAAGATAAACAACCCCAGCCAAACAACATCCACAAAGTGCCAGTACCACGCGACCGCTTCAAATCCGAAGTGGCGGTCCGGCTTGAAGTGCCCCTTAATACATCTGAACAGGATCACCGTCAGCATAATGGCACCGAGCGTCACATGAAAGCCGTGGAAGCCGGTTAGCAAATAAAACGTCGAGCCGAACACGCCAGAAGAAAGCTTCAGGTTGAGATCGGAGTAGGCGTGAACGTACTCGTAAATCTGGAATCCCAAGAACACCGCACCAAGGCCAATGGTAGCGACAAGCCCCCAGATCAACCCATTACGATTGTTATCGATCAGTGCGTGATGGGCGTAGGTGATGGTGACGCCGGAAGCAAGCAACAAGGCTGTATTGAGCGCGGGAATGCCCCAAGCCCCCATGCTTTGAAACGCTAGCGCAGGGTCTTGCTGGAAGTACGGTCCCAAGGTTGGCCATTTCGCCGCGTAACCTTCCCACAGAAAAGCATTGTCCAAGTCAGCAAGCCATGGCACTGAAAACACCCTTGCGTAGTACAGCGCGCCAAAAAAAGCGGCGAAAAACATGACCTCGGAAAAGATAAACCAGCCCATACTCCAGCGATAGGAGGCGTCTACCTGCTTGTTATAGAGTCCCGACTCGCTCTCGCTGATGACATTTCCAAACCAACCGAACAACATGTAGATCAGGACTGCAAAACCGATTAGCTGCAAGGCAGCACCATACGGCTGGATTTGATTCATCCACAACACAGTTCCCGCACCCAGGAACATTAGCGCCGTTGAGCCGACTACGGGCCACTTGGAAGGGGGGGCGAAATAATAACCACCAGTTGTCGCACTCACATCACTCTCCTAATAACTAATCCATCACTTTGCGGTGATGAACTTCACCGACATAAACAACGTTGCAACAAAGATAAGCGCACAAACAACGCCTACAAAAACCACATGCTGAATTTTCAATTTACTGCGGTCTTCCTCATATCCCCGTGAACTACGGACACCGAGGAACGCCCACAAGACCGCTTTGAATATGTTCCACCACACTACGCAGGATCTTTTGGTGCTTTTTTCATCTCTTCAGTAACATCGAAGAAATAGTACGAAAGTCCAATGGACCCAATCTTTGCCGGCAGCTTGGGATCAATAAAAAAAGTCACCGGCATCTCACGTGATTCACCTGCTTGAAGCGTTTGATTGGAAAAACAGAAACATTCAATCTTGCTAAAAAACAAGCCGGCCTCAACAGGCGCAAAACTGGGAACAGCTCTCCCGGTGGTGGCATATGGCAACATGTTAGTGACTCGATAGTGGATCGTCACCATCTCTCCCGGATGAATCTCGACGCGTTTATCAACCGGCACAAACTTCCACGCAAAGCCGCCATGCAGACTCGCATCAAAATCAACCTTCACGATGCGCGACCTGTCCACTTGGGTATTCTCGGCAACTGCCCGAGTCGCTGTTATACCAAGCACTTCGCAGATCTGTCGATAAAGCGGCACCAACGACAGACAAAATGCGAGCATCACTGGAAGTATCAACAACAACTTCTTTAGCGTGGTCCGATTATTCTCGCGGACCTCCGCTGGAGTGACAACATCAACATCATCGCCAACCACACTCACTACAGCACCTTAGCAAACTTAAGAACAGTAACTATAAACACCGCCGCCACCCACAACAATAGCAACGTCAACGTGATGTACTTCCCACGTCGGCTGGTTGGAACTGTAGGTGCGGACTTATGGCTAGTTTCCATCGATTAGCTCGGTCGCAACCGACTAGTGCACGGCCTTTGCACCACGAAGATCAGGTGGCATTTCGAACGTGTGATATGGCACAGGAGAAGGAAGATGGGTCCACTCCAGCGAATCTGCCGAATCCCACTGCCGCTCTTTGGCTTTTTCGCCTGAACGAATGCAAGAAAAGACGTTATAAACAAATAGCAGCTGGCTAAAGCCGAGCGCAAATGCACCGATCGTGGAAATCATGTTCCACTCCGCAAATTGCAGCGCATAGTCTGGGATACGACGCGGCATACCGGCGAGACCAAGGAAGTGCTGCGGGAAGAAGGTGACGTTAAACGAAATTGCAGATAACCAGAAATGCCATTTGCCAAGCGTTTCGTTGTACATGCGGCCTGTCCACTTGGGTAGCCAGAAATAGACCCCCGCCATCAACGCCCAGATAGCACCCGGAAACAGCACGTAGTGAAAGTGTGCGACCACGTAGTACGTATTGTGCAGCGTGATATCGACGGGAACGATCGACAACACAAGGCCCGAGAATCCACCCAGTGTGAACATACAGAGAAACCCGATCGCGAACAGCATCGGCGTTTCAAACGTGATCGAGCCACGCCACATGGTCGCAATCCAATTAAAAATTTTCACCCCTGTCGGCACCGCGATCAACATGGTTGCGTACATGAAGAACAGCTGGCCCGCCGCCGGCATCCCCACCGTGAACATGTGGTGACCCCAAACGATAAACGAAAGTATTGCAATCGAAGCCGTCGCATAGACCATCGATGCGTAGCCAAACAACGGCTTGCGCGAGAAAGTCGGAATGATTTGCGACATGATGCCAAAAGCCGGAAGAATCAGAATGTAGACTTCTGGATGACCGAAGAACCAGAAGATATGCATAAACATCGTCGGGTCGCCACCGCCGGCTGCGTTAAAAAAGGCGGTACCGAAGTGCCGATCGGTCAACAGCATGGTGATACAACCCGCCAGCACCGGCATCACTGCGATGATGAGATACGCTGTAATCAACCAAGTCCAGACAAACATCGGCATACGCATCAATGTCATGCCTGGAGCGCGCATGTTAAGGATCGTGGTGATGATATTGATCGACCCCATGATTGAGGACGCGCCCAAGATATGGATGGCAATGATCGTCATATCGACACCAATTCCTCCCTGGGTCGATAACGGTGGGTACAGCGTCCAACCAGAAGCTGCGGCACCGCCCGGCACGAAGAATGAGGCCATCAAGAGAACAGTAGCGGGAATCATCAACCAGAAAGACCAGTTGTTCATTCTTGGAAAAGCCATATCGGCTGCGCCGATTTGCAACGGGATGAGCCAGTTGGCAAAGCCGACAAATGCGGGCATAACCGCACCAAAAATCATTACCAGTGCATGTACGGTCGTCAAAGAATTAAAAACCTCAGGCTGCACCACCTGTAGGCCCGGGGTGAACAACTCGGCACGAATCAACAATGCCATCGCGCCGCCGACAAAAAACATCAGCAGCGAAAACCACAGGTACATCGAGCCGATGTCTTTGTGGTTGGTGGTGGTGAAAATTCTCGTCCATGGACCCGGGCCGTGATGGTCATGATCATGGCCGTGATCGTGTGCGTGAACATGTGTGGTTGCAGACGCCATTTTGTTCTCCTGAATCGAGTGTTCTCCAGCTCCCGACAATACAGAAACCGGCCATTACATTCTCTACGTACCGGCTATGACTTTCGCTTCGCCTTAATGTCATCCGGTGTTACAAACTTACCTGTGCTGTTATCCCAAGAGTTCTTGGTATAAGTCATCACTGCAGCGATCTCAAAATCTGACAAGCGGGCGAACGAAGCCATTGCCGTACCAGGTTTTCCGTTCAACAGAATATTGATTTGACCTTCAGTCGGACCGAGCACAACCTTAGATCCAGAAAGAGCCGGGAAGGTTGGTGGCATACCTTTACCCGAGGCCTGATGGCAAGCTACGCAGTTTGCCGCGTACACTTTCTCGCCAGCAGTTTTCAGGTCTACCAGCGTCAGCGGCTTACCCGGTTCTGGTGCTACAACCGCCGCTGGTGCCGCCGCTACCGCTGCGACCGGGGCAGCACCCCACCTTGCCTTGGCCTCAGCCACCCACTTTGCGTAGTCGGCCTCTGTCTTGACCACCACCGTAATCGGCATGTACCCGTGGAGTTTTCCACAAATCTGGCTACATTGCCCCTTAAACGTACCAACTCTATCGGCCTTGAACCAGACATCCTTTACAAAACCAGGAATTCCATACTGGTTAACCCCCAGCTGCGGGACATACCAACCGTGAATCACGTCGTTTGATGTAACGAGCAAGCGTACCCTCTTCCCCACGGGAACAACCATCGGATTGTCCACTTCCAACAGATAATCCTTCCCCTTCTCCTCAGTCGCCTTTTCCCCCGGCTGGCCGATTTGAGACCAAGGGGTGGACAAACTTGAATAAAAACCAACTTCTTCAGCGGCGTAGTCATAGCGCCACCCCCACTGATAACCTGTGACCTTAACAGTCATGTCAGGGTTGGTTGTGTCCTTCATGTCCAACACCGTCTTGGTGGCTGGAATTGCCATGAAGAGCAAGATGACGAATGGGATTACCGTCCAGATGATCTCAATTAACGTGCTCTCGTGGAAATTCACGTCTGGCTTTGAGCCGTTAGAGCGGCGGAATTTAAAAATCGAATAAAACATCAACGCAAAAACAACGACAAAGATCGCCGCGCAAACGTACAAAATGTACATATGCAGCCCGTAAATCTGCGCGGAGATAGGTGATGCGGGAGCCGCGATGTTTACGTCATACGCAGCCAGCGCAGTCGCCGGACTCACTAGGAACATCAAGCCTATCGAGACCGAACGAGTCAATGCTGCTAGGGCATGCTGTTGACCGTTTGCATTTATAGATTTCATTATTTCAAACCTGATTAGTTTTATTGTCCTGCCATTCAAGAGTTCAGCGAACATGGCGCGCTAGGACCTCGGACCTGATTGTTTCAAACAAAACGCCAGACTCGGCATCTGCGCCAGTCCAGCAGCTAAATTAGTCAAGTCGCGATCAGTCAAACTAGCCCCGAGCAACACATCATTACCTGCGTAGGACAATCGCAGACATCGCCTCCCAGCGTTGCCAACCGCACTCCACTCAATACGCATCCAAGCCACATTCCCCGTGAGGATGGATGAATTGTTTCCATTTCGCGATTCCCAGCGAAACTTATCTTGCACCACCTCCAGCTGCTCAAAGTCTTGGTCATGTCTCGCAACGACGGCAAACGCGATAACGACCAGCAACGCCTCTAAGCCCGCAAACGGAAGTATGGGCCAAGCACCAATTGCGACTGCGACCAAAGAAATCAGGACGGCATTCGCGGCAATTAACCACACCCACACTCGGCGGCCCCTTGACGTCAATGATCGATTAGGTCGCGCCGACCAAAAGAAACTATCCCCTTCACACTTAATCGCCGTATGTGCCAAACGGACGCATCCAAGAAGCCAAAAAAATTGATAGCGTCTCGAAAAAAAGCGAGCCGCGCCCGAACCTGTGACAGTTTATCGCACCTGAGGCCCGTGCCGCAATGCGGCACAAGGAAATCTCGCCTTGCGCCATGCGTCTGGTCAGCCCCTATTGGAGATACCGACCAGTTGGCGATTTGCCGTCGCTACCTTCGAGCAGCGGAGCCTCTGCTGACGAACCCGGGATTGAGTATTCGCCGGTTGCCCAAGCGCCAAGATCCAATAACTGGCAGCGCTCGCTGCAAAACGGTCGAAAAGGGTTTTGGGCTGAGTAAATTGACATACCGCCGCACTTGGGGCAACGGACTTTCTTCGCGGTAGATTGAGAATTTATTGACATACGTTTAGATCATCAAAGGCTACAGTACGCCAACTCAAACTCCACATCGCGTTCGTAGACCTTGGTGCGCTGCACACTTCTTGGAAGGATAAAACGAATATTGAGCGCATATTTATTGGCACTGATTTCTGGTACGCACTGCAGTTCGTGTGGTAGTTTCAGGCGAAGCATATGTGCTGCCCGTTCCATCGGCATCTGCTGAAAGACCCCGCGGAAAGCGATCAGCGGAAGCGTCTTGCCACTCTCGCGCAGCACGCGAAGTACGATTTTGAGCGCAACGCCAATCGATGCTAACGGCTCTAGCCATGCCGAAAGATCAGCTCGTCGAGTGGCGCCGTCTGAATGCAGCCAGTGATGAAATGACGGTAAATCGAACTCACATGTGCCGCCTGGGATCGCCGCACGTTGCTTAATCGTCATCAGCCATTCATTTTCCCGCAAATGTTGGCCGGTCTTTCCCGACGAGGCGAGTAACGCCGAGAACGCCGCTTCGATTTCTTCGACTACCGTATCGAGTTTTTCGACGGATATAGCGGGGTTCGAGCGCAATGTTTCCAAAAACAGCCGCTGGCGGTCGAGTTCCTGCAGCAGATCTGACTTTAGGTCGCCCCGACTCGATACTTCCAAGATCTCGAAAATACCGACCAACGCCGCTTGATGGTCGAGCGGAGAAGCTTTGTCAATAAAGAATGCTACTCGGTCGTAGAGATCTTCAAGCCGCAACAGCGTGCGGATACGCTCATTCAGAGGATATTCGTAAGTGATCACGACCAGCATTAGCTCATAGAATGGCCCAGCAACTGAATCGTGCCAAGGTAACTCACATTGTGAACCATCGCTGTCGGCTTCGCAAATTTGTCTCAACTTCTATCATTTTCGATTTTCCGCGTGTAACGGCAGTGGAAAGTGTCGACCGTCCTATCTAGCGCCAAAAGGTCTCCGCCGTTCCAAATTACATCGTCGGCGAGTTGGAGGCGCACGTTCCGCGAAATTTGCGCCTGAACCACCTGAACAATCGTTTCCACTGGCAGGCCAGACCGCCTGGCCACTCTTGCAATTTGTGTGCTTTCTGCACAATCAATCACCAACGTCCGCCAGAGTTTCCAGCGGAAAGACATTCGCTCAAACAATAGCGGGATTGCAAGCAAGACGTAGGCATGCTGATATCCTTGATCGCCGCGCAATTGTGCGAGTTCGCGATCTACGGCGGCCGCGATCTCCGGGTGCAGGATAGCTTCCAGTTTTTTCCGCGCAACGGGATCAGCAAACACCAGTTCGCGCATTGCCGCGCGATCCATCGCCCCTTGTCTATCAATGGCCTGCGGCCCGAACGCTCGGACAATATCAGGGATCGCCGCCCCCGATTTTCCTGTTAGGCTGTGTGAAATCTGATCAGTATCTATCACTCGCACGCCGCGCGCCACAAAACAATCCGCAGCCGCCGACTTACCCGAGCCGATACCGCCGCTTAGTCCGATAACCCGCAGCGGATCCTTCTTAGGAGCGCCCAAGCGACCAATACCAGCGATTGATTTCCGCGCCCCAAACCAACGCGATGACACCGGCAGCCGCCAGATAAGGGCCAAAAGGAATCTTTGCCCCTTTCTCGCGACCGTAAAGCAAAATGCCGACAATACCGACGACTGCGCCAACGGCTGCCGACAGCAAAATCACCTGTCCAAGCATCTGCCACCCAAGCCAGGCACCGATGGCACCGAGCAACTTGAAGTCGCCATAACCCATACCCTCCTTACCGGTGGTTAGCTTAAATAGCCAGTAAACCGACCATAGCGCTAGGTAGCCGCCTACGGCACCAAACACAGCCGACGGCAGGGTAGTGAAGGTTCCGGGAACATTGACTATCAAGCCCAACCAAAGCAGCGGGAGGGTGATGTCGTCGGGCAGAAGCGTCGTATCCGCATCGATAAACGTCAATGCAATCATCGCCCAAACCAGCACAATTGCTGCAAACGCTTGGACGCCAAAACCGAATTTCCAAGCCAGCAGCGCGGTGAGTATCCCCGTTATCGCTTCTACAAATGGGTAACGCATGCCAATCGGTGCCTTGCAAGCTGAACACTTCCCACCCAGTACGACGTAGCTCAGCACGGGAATGTTCTCAAGTGCGGTGATCTGATGGCCACAACAGGGACAAGCCGACCGAGGGGAAACAAGGTTGTACTTAGGGGTGTTCGCCTGTGTTTCAGCTTGTTCTGGATGCAGATATTCGACACATTGCTGTTTCCAATTGGCTTCCATCATCTTTGGCAGACGATAAATAACGACGTTGAGAAAGCTGCCTACAAGCAAGCCGAGCAAGCCGAGTGTGGTGACGAAGAACCACAAATTTGTCCGTAACGCGTCGATCAGATCCATCATTAATTCTTAAGTTGAATGTAGCGCATCGCGGAAAGCTTGTGCCCTTCGATCAAGCCGGTGCCCAAGTGGCGAGAAGCGTGTCCTACGTCTGGACTGAGGCTAGACCACTTGACCCATCTTAAAGATCGGCAAATACATGGCAATGACAAGGCCACCGATGATTACGCCTAACACGGCCATGATCAATGGTTCCATCAGGCTAGATATTGCATCAACTGCGTCATCAACTTCACGCTCAAAGAAGTCTGCGACTTTGCCAAGCATGCCGTCAAGCGCACCCGACTCTTCGCCGATGGCGCACATCTGCAGAACCATATTGGGGAAAACCCCGGCGTTTTGCATGGAAGCCGTAAGGCTGGAACCGGTCGATACTTCCTGTTGAATCTTCTTCGTCGCCATCATGTAAACACGATTCCCCGCCGCCCCGGCCACCGAATCGAGCGCTTCGACTAACGGCACCCCCGCAGCAAACATGGTCGACAGCGTTCTGGTCCATCGCGCAATCGTCGCCTTGCGTACCATGTCGCCAACGACCGGTGCCTTGAGCATCAATCGATCCATTACAAATTGCATTTTTTCACTGCGCTTTAGTGCATTAGTGAACAACCAGGACGCGAGACCGATGCCACCAAAAATCAGCCACCAGTAGGCGGTAAACATCTCGGAAATTTGCATCACCACCAGGGTAGGTGCCGGAAGGCTTGCACCGAGCCCCTGGAACAGTTCCTTAAACTGCGGGATCACAAAAATCATAATGACCGCAGTAACAATGAATGCGACCACAAGAATGGAAACCGGATAAAACAGGGCTTTCTTTATCTTGCCGCGAATGGCCAGCATTTTCTCCTTGTAGGTGGCGAGGCGATCCAACAAGGAATCGAGAATACCGGCCTGTTCGCCTGCTTGCACGAGGTTACAAAACAGGTTGTCGAAGTAAAGCGGATACTTTCGGAACGATTGCGCCAAACTGGAGCCGGTCTCAACTTCTGTCTTGATCTCCAGCAGCAATCTCGTCACCGAAGGGTTGCTATGCCCTTTGGCCACAATATCGAAGGCCTGTAGAAGCGGCACACCGGCTTTCATCATCGTTGCCAGTTGGCGTGTGAAGAACGTGATGTCATTTTCCGTGATCTTCCTGCCTCTGACGCTGGATGCTCTTTTGACCTTGGCGTTTTGAATGCCTTGCCTGCGCAGCGTTACGTTGACGATGTTCTCACCGGAGGCACGCATCTCCCCCTTTACGAGTTTGCCAGTCTTGTCTTTGCCTTCCCAAGTGTATAGGTAAACTTTTACATCTTTTGACGGTTTTGCGACAGCAGCCATGACTTACTCCTTTGATTTGTCTGCGCGCGGCAAGTATCGCGGACTCGACAAAACACATACCCCAAGTCTATTCATTGGTGACTGACTCCAGCTATTCAAGCGAGATCAGCCCGACTTTGACATTTTTCAAACCAGACCGACATAAAGTACGCACTGCTTCGCACACCGCTTGGTCGGCGATGTCAATCGATGTCTTGAATGTCATGATGATTTGCGTCATTTCTTCGGAGATTGGCGCTACTTGATAAATGCCCAGACGCCCTTTGTAGCCGCTATTCTTGCATATGTGCCAACCAACCGGCCTACAGGCCTGACGCATGCCGCCGAGATCGTCAGACTCAAAACCAGCCTGCGGCAGCACGTCCTACAGAATGTCGATTGGTCTTATACAAGAACCTAGTCTAAGTGCTGGCAGCTTATTTGAGTCATCCCATTGAGCATGTTCAGCAACGCTTGATTTACCCTCTGCGAGGCAATCAGTTTGGTAGCGGCCCGGGTGGTCGGCAACTGCTCTGCATCGACGCCACATAAGTCCGGCGGGGCGCACCAATAGCTGCTGATGCGAACAATGCCATGTCTGTCGTGGCCAATTTTCTTGGCTGGAGTAACCGCTTGACAGAGCCGACACCCGCTTTGTGGGCCTGCGGTCGACTCGTATTGGCATCAGTTTGCACATGTTGTCCCCGCCTAACCACCGCACGCGCAAGTGGACTCAGCATTGAAGTTGCGACAGCGGCCATAGACTAGTCACAGAATCCGCAAAGATAGTCAACCAATAACGTCATACTATGTCGATAACTGTTTACAAAGAAGTGCTATTTCACCAATGCAGGGCCGACAAGCAGCCGTTCAATTTCCGACCGCAATTCCGTCGACTCGGGCTCAACACGCGAACCGAACGACGCAACCGTCTTACCGTCTCGGCCAATCAGGTACTTGTGGAAATTCCACTTCGGCCGCTGCCCGGATGCTCTAGCCAGCGCTTCATGCAACGAATTAGCGGTGCCCTCAACCACGGAAGTTTTGGCCATCATTGGAAACTTTACCTTGTAGGTGCGCTCACAGAAGTCTGCAACTTCGGCGTTCGAGCCGGGTTCTTGCTTGCCGAAATCATTAGCCGGAAAACCCACCACGACCAAACCGCGGTCGCGATACTTGTCGGAAATCGCCTGCAACCCTTCATACTGCTTCGTAAAGCCGCAATAACTCGCTGTGTTTACAACGAGCACGACCTTGCCGGCATAGTCACACATGTTTTTGGCACCCCCTTGCAGGGTCTCAAACTGGTGGTTCAATAGCGCTGGACACCCTGTGGGCGAGCCGGGCGTCGTTGTCGCAAATACGGATCCAACCAAACTGGCCGCCGTTGCAACCGTGGCCGCCAAGACCGTTCTCATAAAATCAATTGTTGGTAGGTACATATATGCTCTTCCTTAAGTGGCTTGGGTTGGCAAAAGATCAGTTTAGCGCCGTCCGATGGCCGCCTCTCCCGATGGCTAGAAAGAATCGCCTTCCTGCTATAATTTTTATTGCGTAAACCATCTATTCTCCGCAGTGCCGTGCGCGGGTTTGCAGCAGCTTGCTGAATTACGCAGCGTCCGGGATTTTGAATTACGCAGCGTCCGGGATTTCTCGTGGCGGATTGTATCGCGAACCATCATTTTGCACTCGCCCTCATCTCAGGCGCATTGACTTTGTGCTTTGGGCTGTGTCTTCGACCAAGCGCTTTTTTCGTTTTTAACTATTGCACTGAATGTCGCTATACGTACTTGGTCTGAATCACCGCACCGCACCGGTCGATATTCGCGAAAGGGTTGCATTTCCGAACGACCGCCAGCGCCCCGCGCTTGAGGATTTAGTCAGGGCCACTCTCGCCGCTGAGGCAGTATTGGTGTCGACATGTAATCGGACCGAACTCTATTTGCGCGGCAGCGAGGCAGTCCCAAATCGGGCCGCGATATGGCTACAGTCGGCACCCAACGCTGTAGGTCTTGATCTAGATCCATATCTCTACACGCTAAAGGACGAGGGTGCCGCGCGCCACGCCTTCCGCGTCGCCGCAGGACTGGACTCAATGGTGCTCGGTGAGCCGCAGATCCTCGGCCAGATTCGACATTCGGTAAAGGTGGCGGCTGAAGCAGGAACCCTTGGTGGGCCGCTTGATCGACTATTTCAGGATACATTTCAAGCAGCCAAACACATCCGCACCGACACTGAGATTGGCGCGACATCGGTGAGCATGGCAGCCGCCGCCCTAAAACTAGCGCAACAGCTCTTTGGTGACCTGCGCGAGGTGAGGCTGCTGCTCATTGGTGTCGGCGAAATGATCAGCCTTGCGGCGACGCACTTTAGCGCACACTCTCCCAAAGTCATCGTGGTCGCTAATCGTAGCGTATCCCGGGCAAAGACGGTCGCGGCGGAATTCGACACCCCGGACTGCCGAGCAACGGCAATTTCACTAAGTGAAGTGCCGGATCGCATACATGAATTCGACGCCGTGATCACCTCCACCGCCTCAAGCCTGCCAATCATCGGCAAGGGTATGATCGAGAACGCGCTGCGGCTGAGAAAGCGCAAGCCGATGTTTCTCGTTGACCTTGCGGTTCCGCGCGACATTGAAGCCGCAGTAGGCGAGATGGAGGACGTCTATCTCTACACACTTGATAGCCTCGGCAAGGTAATACAGCAAAACATGGCGGCACGGGAAGCCGCATTGGTGGCGGCGGAAAAAATCGTTGATACACACGTTCAGCAATATCAACAGTGGTTCACAGGGCGCAGCACGGTGCCGGTTATCCAACAGCTGCGTAGCCGTGCCGATCACTACCGGAGCGTCGAATTAGAGCGAGCACAAAAAATGCTCACGCGCGGTGAGAATCCGCAAATTGTGCTCGAACTACTGGCACAAGCGCTTACCAACAAATTTCTTCACCACCCAATGACCGCGCTCAAACGCGTTTCTGGCGATGAACGCACCGCCCTTGCCGCCGCCTTGGAACAACTGTATCCCCCACCTGCCGCCGACGAGGCCGACGAGCTATGAAAGCCTCCATTCAACATAAGCTCCAGTCGCTCTCTGACCGTCTACATGAATTAGACCGCCAGCTGGAGGATCCAAACGTTGTTGCCAGCATGGACAACTATCGAAAAATCACCAAAGAACACGCGGAGATTTCGCCGGTAGTTGCGCTGTATGACGAATACCGCAAGTCTGAGGCAGATGTCGCAGCCGCGCTCGATATGGCAAAGGACCCGGCTATGCGCGATTTCGCCGATGAGGAAATCAAAGCTAGCCGTGCGCGCCTCGAAGAAATTGAGATTTCTTTACAGAAAGCCTTGTTGCCAAAGGACCCCAACGATGAGAAAAACATCTTTATCGAGATTCGAGGCGGCACCGGCGGCGACGAATCAGCGCTGTTTGCGGGGGACTTGTTTCGGATGTACACGCGTTACGCCGAGCGTCAAGGGTGGCAGGTCGAAATCATTTCCGAATCCCACGGCGAAGTCGGTGGCTACAAAGAGGTTATCGCGCGCATTGTTGGCCAAGGCGCGTATTCACGCTTGAAATTTGAATCCGGCGGGCACCGCGTCCAGCGAGTTCCCGCCACAGAGACTCAGGGACGCATTCACACCTCTGCCGCAACGGTGGCGATCATGGCCGAGGCAGACGATGCCTCCGACGTTGTGATCAATCCATCGGAGGTGCGAGTTGATACGTTCAGAGCATCCGGCGCAGGTGGACAGCACATCAACAAGACGGATTCTGCGGTTCGCCTCACCCATATTCCCACCGGCATTGTGGTCGAGTGCCAGGACGGACGCTCTCAGCACAAAAATAAAGAACAGGCGTTTCGGGTGCTGGCCGCACGCATCAAGGATAAACAAACGCGCGAGCAGCAGGCCAAAGAGGCTGCCGAGCGAAAGTCGCTGATTGGCTCTGGTGATCGATCTGAACGGATCCGCACCTACAATTTCCCACAGGGCCGTGTCACCGATCACCGTATCAACCTCACCTTGTACAAAATTGACTTCATCATGGACGGCGATCTCGCGGACCTCACCAACGCCTTGATTGCTGAACATCAAGCCGAACAACTCGCCTCTCTCAGTGAGAGCGCGCAGTAACGCGCCTGGTCGGCAGGGGTCGCAAGCATGCATGACAATAGCGTTGGGGAACTTCTGGCGGGAGCGCAACGCGTTATTGATCGACGCGATGCGCAATACATGCTTGGCCACTTACTGGGGATGTCCCGGGCATCGTTAATTGCACACCCTGAGCGTGTACTCTGCACTTCAGCAGCCGCCACCTATCGTGATTGGATCAATCAGCGCGCCAATGGAAAACCCGTCGCACAGCTCTTAGGGGTGCGGGAATTTTATGGCCGGGTGTTTGGTGTTGATCAACATGTATTGATCCCCCGACCTGAGACAGAAATACTGGTCGAACAAGCGTTGGCGCGCATTTTCGAGCAAAAACGGCGGGATTTGCCCGCCGAATATGGACTTTCAATTCTTGATCTCGGCACAGGTAGCGGCGCAGTCGCCATCACACTCAAGCTCGAAGTACCGGATGCTACTGTCACTGGTGTGGATGTATCCGCGGCCGCCTTGCGTCGCGCGCGCGCCAATGCAGCCACGCTAAACGCGGCGGTCACGTTTGTTGAGGGTAGCTGGTATTCGCCACTCGCCGACCAGCGCGCGCACCTCATTGTTGCCAACCCACCATATGTGCGCCGCGGCGATCCACACCTGACGCAGGGTGATCTTCGGTTTGAACCCATCACGGCCTTAACCGACCAAAGTGACGACGGACTGGCATCGATCCGCACAATTGTTGCGGGTGCCAGTCAGCACTTGATGCCAAATGGGTGGTTGTTGATTGAACACGGCTACGACCAGGCGCTATTCGTGCGTGACCTCATGACGAGCGCTGGATTGGTTGATGTTGAAAGTACGCGCGATCTTTCAGCTATAGAACGCGTAACAGCAGGGCGTCGCAAAGATAACGCGTCGAAACCCCTATAATTTATTGAATCTTTCCGAAGGAATCCCCATGAGTACACAAGACAAAATCCGCGAAACAGTCACCAGTCACCCAGTCGTCCTCTACATGAAGGGATCCCCACAGTTCCCCATGTGCGGTTTTTCCGCAAGTGCGGTGCAGATTCTGAAGGCGAACGGTGTGGATAAGCCATACACAGTTGACGTCCTGCAGGACGAAGACATACGTCAGGGTATCAAGGAATACGCCAATTGGCCCACCATCCCTCAGTTGTACGTGAGCGGGGAATTCGTCGGCGGTGCCGATATCCTGCGCGAAATGCACCAGTCGGGTGAGCTGAAGGGGTTGTTAGACGCCGCCAAGTAATACTGCCGAATAGAGGCACGCCGCCAGTCGATTTCCTTTGACTGAAATCCAAATCTGGGAGTTGGCAGCCATTTTTGTGATGGTGGCGATGTTTTACTCGTCAGTCGGTCACGCCGGTGCCTCGGGTTACCTTGCGGCGATGGCGATTGTGGGGGTTGCGCCAGAACTGATGCGCCCCACCGCATTGACGCTGAACATCGTGATCGCCGCCTTCACCACTTGGCGGTTTCGCAGCGCAAGATTTTTCGACGCAAGAATCGTCGGTGCATTCCTCGTCGGCTCCGTGCCGATGGCTTTCATCGGTGGTGGCATCAAACTACCCACCGAAATTTACAAGCTGCTGGTCGGTGTCGTCCTGCTTTGTTCGGCGACGTACCTAGTTTGGCGCGGCTATGCAAAAAAATTTCGATCCGTGCCGATCGCCGAAACGCCAGTGACCGTGCCAATGTTTATCGCGCCGTTTATCGGCGCGGCGGTGGGACTACTATCAGGCCTTACCGGAACCGGCGGCGGCATCTTCCTTTCACCTATCGTTCTGTTGATGGCGTGGGCCGGGCCGAAAGCGACTGCGGGTATCGCCGCACCGTTTATCATGGTCAACTCGGTCGCTGGATTGAGCGGCGGCCTGTACAAAGGAACGTTTGCCCTGGCGACCATACCCAACGCGGTTGTGCCTCTGTGTGCCGCTGCGCTGGTTGGCGCAGTTTTGGGCACATGGCTTGGGCTGTACAAACTTTCCAACCGGCTGCTGATTCTTACGCTTGCCTTCGTAATGTTGATTGCCGCCGTAAAGTTGCTCGGTCTTACCTGAAAAATCGCCTAGCGCGTCGCTGGCAACGCCCGATGCCTAACGTACCCCAAGGGTGAGTAGATGCACGCCTGATGGGCTAGAATTGCAAATTCTTGCATTCTTTTGCAAATAACTGCGGCCTATTGTGTGAATAGCCTAACTGACGCATTTGTTGGTGCGCTCCAACTTATCCTCAACGCAGATGCGACCCTGCTGTCGATCATTGGGCTGTCGCTGCAAGTGAGTGTGTCGGCAGTCGCACTGGCAAGCGTACTCGGCTTGGCGCTTGGCTCTCTCATCGCCGTCAGTCGGTTTCCGGGCCGAAGTTTGGTCATCGCCATCCTCAACGCGACGATGGGTCTGCCGCCGGTGGTCATCGGTTTGTTGGTTTATCTGCTGCTATCCCGTGCCGGCCCAATTGGCACCTATGGACTACTGTTTACGCCAACCGCGATGGTTATTGCACAAGTTATTTTGATCACGCCCATCATTGCCGCCCTTTCGCGCCAGACCATCGAGGATGCGTGGCGCGAGTACCGGGAACAGTTAGCCTCACTCGGCATCCGGGGTGTATCGGCTGCCCGGACGCTACTTTGGGACTCGCGGTTTTCGCTGGTAACCATCACCCTCGCAGGGCTTGGGCGGGCCTGTGCCGAAGTGGGTGCCGTGATGATTGTCGGCGGCAATATCGACGGCGTAACACGGGTCATGACGACAGCAATCGCTCTAGAAACCACCAAAGGCGACCTGCCTCTCGCCCTATCGTTGGGAATCGTGCTGGTGTTAATCGTACTGGCGATCAATATCTTGGCCCAGTCCTTAAAGTCCTTCGCCGAACGCCGCTATGGTTGATTCCCCAAAAATGATCGCAAATCTGCTGCCGGTCACGTTGCGCGACGTCAGCTTGATTGCAAACCAAAAAACCATACTGCACGATATCAATTTAGAGATCGCCTGCGGTACGCGTACGGTGATCTTGGGTGCCAACGGCGCAGGCAAGAGTACATTGTTACGGGTGTTACACGGGCTGGCGAAGCCCTCGTCCGGCGTCGCGACCAGTGTCCGGGGCGCGCCACTCGACGATGTTCAGCTGCGTGCTCACGACGCGATGCTCTTCCAGCGCCCGGTGATGTTACGGACTAGCGCATTCAACAACGTGCTGTATGCCGCGCAACACGCCGCGCCAGCAAAGCGTGATAGTGACGGCGGGCCACAGGCTGTGAGGGAGGCGTTAAGGGCAGTCGGCCTCGAGGGCATTTCGGAGCGCCCGGCGCGGGTGCTTTCCGGCGGCGAGCAGCAGCGTATCGCCTTTGCGCGGGCACTCGTCCGCAAACCAGAGGTGCTCTATCTGGATGA
>JBEILF010000006.1:0-39887 GCA_040379385.1 Burkholderiales bacterium
ATCCCCGCAGCAGCTTGGCCACGATGCTGCAACACTGTCAGTCCGTCATAGAGCAATTGATAGACTGGGCTCTTGGAGACGATGCCGACGATGCCACACATGTTTAGTTATCCCTGAATTGCAACGGTGTTGAGTTGGCCGAGTGCCGAGCGCTGCGGCACGGCGGTAGTACGGTATCGCACCTTAGCGGCGACTGAATCGGGGAGCAGACCACGTGTATACAACGCAGCTATCTCCATCCACGGCGTCAAGGCGGCTTCCTTCCAGATTGCAGACTGCGGAATCTTGGTGAGTCCGACTGCCAGTGTGATGGCCAGCAACACTAACAATCCACGTGCAAACCCAATCAAGGCTCCCACACTCCGGTCAAGTGTACTCATGCCTAATTTTCGCACGACCTCCGAGAGCAAACTGGCTGTCAACGAGGCCGTTACGACAACACCAAGAAAGATTGTCACCCAAGCCAGCAGTGTCCGCCCTGTGGGCTCGCCCACCCAATCGGCAAACAGCGGCGCTAAGTCCGCAGCAAACGCGTGGGCGCTGCCATACGCGAGAATCCATCCGGCAAGGTTAATGACCTCGCGAATGGCACCGCGCACCACACCGGCACCCACCGACAACAGCACCAGCACGATCACCCCGTAGTCAAGCGCATTCATCTTCAGGGTAGCGGCACAACTCTGCCATCAACACCGGCCAACTTCACTTGTACCAACGCACCATCGGCTATCTCTTTGGTCGGAAACGGGCCCACACGAACGCGCGTGACCACTCCAGATTTGACCGGCAATTCATCGGTAAAAACTGGCAGCTTAACTTCCTTCATGCGCGCAACCAACGCCTTGGCGTTGTCGGCATCTCTATAAGCGCCAAGCTGAATCACAAACCCGGTCGCCGCCGCCGTCGTACTCGGCGCTTTGGCACTGTCTGGCGGCGGGACCGCAGCTACCGCAGGTGGCGGCGCGACTTGCTTAGCATCGGATTTTGCCGGTGCTGACTTTGCCGGAAGCGCCGCCACTACTTCGGGTTTGGGCTTGCCAGATTTGTCTGGCTCGGCAGCGGAGACTTTGGCGGCGGCCGCCCCAACTGCTGCGGTGACGGCTACCGGGCTACCTTTGACATCCACTTTTCCAATGGTGTCACCTACCCCTTTGGGCGATGCCTCTACCAATGAGGCCGCTGGCGCGGCAGGTGGTGGCAGCGGTGGGAGTCCTTCTTTAGGCGGGATCTGCACCTCAATTTCTTGACGGACAGCTTGCTTTTTCCGTGGTTCGGAGTCAAACATCATCGGCAACACCACAATTGCCAGTAGGCCTATCGTCAGCGCGCCGATCAAGCGTCGTCGGCCTCGGCGTTTCAGTTCCAGTTCGGCTGCGCTAAGCTCAGGGGGATTGGCGGTAGGCATCGGATAATTTGCGGAATACGGCGGGCAACAAACGGCTACATGGGTGGTAAAAGTACACAACCATCGCGCTACTTAACCACTCTCAACAAGTCTGCCACGGTGTAGAAAGAGCCGAAGCCCAAGATTCTATCATTCTGGGTAGCCATGTCACGGGCAGCGCGGTATGCGCCCTCAATGCTGGAGTATCGTTCATAGCGACCGGCCAGCCCGGCTGCATCCAATACTGCGGCAAGCTCTTCGACTGAGGTGCCACGCTCTCCAGCTAACCCAGCGATATACCAACGGTCGATCCGATCCTTGATGATATCGACCACCTGACGGATGTCCTTGTCTCTCAACATGCTGAACACGGCATAGGTGTTTTCATAGAACCCCATCATGCCCAGCGCGTCGTGCAAGGCGCGGGTGGCGTGCGGATTGTGGGCGACATCCAACACGACCGTAGGCCGCCCTGGCAATACTTGCATCCTGCCCGGCCAGTTGACCTCCAACAGCCCGCGCTTCACGTGGTTCTGTGAAACTGGAAAACCGCTTCCAGCAGTGCTGATGGCGGCCAATGCCGCGAGTGCGGCAGACGCATTGCGCAACTGATAGGTACCTCGCAACGCCGGGTATGGGAGTGATGCCCGACGTGTCGTCTCGCCGAAAATCGTCCCTTGCCATTGCCACTGTCCATCCAATTTCGAATACTGGTAATCACGACCAAATCGAATCAAATCAGCTCCAACCGACGCCGCATAGTCACTGACGCTGAGCGGCATATCCGCATCAGCGTAGATCGCAGGCTTTCCGCTACGGTATATGTGCGCCTTTTCCCAGCCAATTTTTTCCCGCGTATCGCCAAGGAATTGTTGATGGTCGAGATCAACCGAGGTCAGGATAGCCACATCGGCGTCAATTAGATTGACTGCGTCTAGCCGCCCACCCATACCCACTTCAAGAATTGCCATGTCGAGTTTTGCGTTGGCAAAACACCAGAGTGCCGACAGTGTGGCGTACTCGAAGTAAGTCAGCGGGATCACTTCACCGTCAAGCCGCGCCGTTTCGACGGCGGTGAACGAGGCGACCAATTTTGCGTCGCTCGCCTCGGCGCGTGCGATGCGGACGCGCTCGTTGTAACGCAACAAGTGAGGAGATGAATAAAATCCTACACGATAACCAGCGATATCCAGAATTGATTCAAGCAGCGCACAGGTCGAACCCTTGCCATTAGTTCCCCCGACAATGATATTGCGCGGAGCCTGTGGCGAACCCATGCGATGCCATACCTCACGCACCCGCTCGAGTCCCATGACAATTGCTGCGGTGTGCTGGCGACCGATGTAATCGAGCCAAGCCTCAAGTGTGGTTGGCAGCTTAGCGGTCGTCATGTCGCGCACTCCAGAAACAACTTACCATCCGCATTTTCAATGGCGAAGCCCAATAAAGACCGGCATTTTGGGGCAAAAACTCGTCGAAACCGCCGTCAATAAAGGACTTTTCTCTATTGTTGTTCTGCGCGCGAGTGGCGGCACCGCCGCGAAACTCACAGACAATCAAGTTAGCTCGATGATCTCGGGACAAGGGGCAGGCTCTCGCTGAAGTAGGGTGACCAACGAGGCGAGTTTGTTACGCATCTGGCGGCGGTCAACGATCATGTCTATCGCACCCTTCTCCAACAAGAATTCGGCGCGCTGAAATCCATCAGGCAACGTCTCGCGCACGGTCTGCTCGATCACGCGCGGGCCCGCAAACCCGATCAGCGCCCCCGGCTCGGCGACCACCACATCGCCCAGCATGGCAAAACTGGCCGATACACCGCCCATAGTTGGGTCGGTGAGTACCGAAATGAATGGCAGACGTGCCTGTGAGAGTTGGTGCAAACAGGCCGTTGTTTTGGCCATTTGCATTAGCGACAACAACCCCTCCTGCATTCGTGCGCCACCGGTCGCCGTGAAACAAACGAACGGCAGTTTTTCGTCATAACAGGCTTCAACCGCACGCGCGAATCGTTCGCCAACTACCGAGCCCATCGAGCCACCCAGAAAGTTGAACTCAAAACTTGCTGCAATCATGCCAACACCCAACACCGTGCCTTGCATGACAACCAGCGCGTCGGTCTCGCCTGTGGCCGCTTCTGCTGCGGTGAGTCGATCACTGTACTTCTTGCTATCTTTAAACTTCAGGCTGTCTACCGGCAGGACTTCCGAGCCCAGTTCTGCGCGGCCGTCTGGGTCAAAAAAAACATCCAGTCGGGTGCGCGCCGATATACGATTGTGGTGCCCACACTTCGGACACACGTGCATATTGTTTTCCAAATCCGTGAAGTAAAGCGTCGCCTGGCATGAAGGGCACTTGCTCCACAATCCCTCGGGCACCGCTTTGCGAGCCGGGGCATTATTTGACTTTATCTTCGGTGGAAGTAGTTTTCGGAACCATGACATCGTTGGGCCTCCGCCTGTGTAGTTATCGCGAGTTTACGCGTCCATGGCCGACCGGAAACTACCGACCAATTTGCCGACATTTGCGATTGTATTTTCAGGTGTCGAACTCTCGATTTCCTGGATGATTCGCGATCCGATGACCACGGCATCGGCAACCTCGCTGACCAAACGTGCAGTCGCACCATCACGGATGCCAAACCCGACGCCAACCGGAATGTTTACCTCTGCTTTGATCGCGGCGATCTTGCGCCCAACCTCTTGCGTGTCAATGTTTCCGGCACCAGTCACGCCTTTTAGTGAGACGTAGTAGACGTAACCACGTGCCACCATCGCCACCAGCTTGATGCGTTCTGCTGAAGACGTCGGGCTAAGCAAATAAATTGTGTCAATCCCACGGCTATCCATGGCTGCCAGCAACGCTGCGCTCTCTTCCGGTGGATAGTCAACCACCAGCACACCATCAACACCGGCCACGACGGCAGCGTCGGCGAACACGTCAAGTCCCATACGTTCAATCGGGTTTGCGTACCCCATCAAGACGACTGGCGTTGTTTGATTGGTAGTCCTGAATTGCGTGACACATGCCAGCACATCGTTAAGCCCCACAGCGTGTTTCAATGCCCGCTCGGAGGCGCGCTGAATAACCGGTCCGTCGGCCATCGGGTCAGAAAACGGCACGCCCAATTCGATGACATCGACACCCGCTTTGACCAGCTCATGCATCAGCGGCAGCGTGGCGGCAAGCGCGGGGTCTCCTGCGGTGATAAACGCAATGAGCGCTTTGCGATGTTCCGCTGCTAGGCGGGCAAACGCGGCCTTGATGCGTGAACCCGCACGTACCATCAGCGCGACTCTGCTGCAGCTTGGCAAGAAGGCCGACAGAAGAACTGTAGCCCGCTGCGCTCGGCGACGGTGGCCATGTCTTTGTCCCCGCGACCGGAAAGATTCACCAGCAACACTTGATCTTTCGACATGGCCGGTGCCATCTTCATCGCTTGGGCAACCGCATGGCTGGATTCGAGTGCAGGAATGATGCCCTCGGTGCGGCACAGGCGGTGAAACGCGGCGAGCGCCTCATCATCGTTGACCGCGACATACTCTGCGCGTCCACTGTCCTTCAGCCATGCATGCTCGGGCCCAACACCTGGGTAATCTAGTCCCGCAGAGACTGAGTGGGTATCGACGATCTGCCCGTTTGCATCTTGCAACAAGTAGGTACGATTACCGTGCAACACGCCGGGCGCGCCTGCCGTCAGTGAGGCGGAGTGTTTGCCCGTCTCGACACCCTCACCACCCGCTTCGCAACCAATGAGGCGTACATTGCCGTGCGGAATGTAGTCGAAGAAAATTCCCATCGCATTTGAACCACCACCCACACACGCAAGCACTGCGTCCGGCTGGCGACCAATCATCTCTGGCATCTGCACGACACACTCTTTGCCAACGACTGAATTGAAATCTCGAACCATCATCGGGTACGGGTGTGGCCCGGCAACTGTGCCAATGATGTAGAACGTCGACTCAACATTGGTGACCCAGTCGCGCATTGCCTCGTTCAGCGCATCCTTCAAGGTGCGCGACCCGCTCTCAACCGGCATCACGGTGGCACCAAGCAACTTCATGCGGTAAACGTTTTGCGCTTGTCGGCGCACGTCGTCAATGCCCATGTAGACCACACATTCAAGCCCGTAGCGCGCGGCGACGGTGGCGCTCGCCACGCCGTGCTGGCCGGCACCGGTCTCGGCGATCACCCGCAGCTTGCCCATACGGCGGGCCAGCAACGCCTGACCGATGGTGTTGTTAATCTTGTGCGCACCGGTATGGTTGAGGTCTTCGCGCTTCAGGTAGAGCTGTGCGCCACCCAGTTCGTCTGACAGCCGTTTGGCGTGATAAATCGGACTTGGACGACCGACATAGTGTTTGAGCTCGCGCTGAAACTCGGCAATGAACGCTGGGTCGGCCTGCGCCTTGGCGTATTCCAAATTTAGCTCAAGCAGCGCTGCCTGTAGTGTCTCAGCGACAAAAGTGCCGCCGTAAGGGCCAAAGTGACCGGTTGCATCGGGGAAACTGTATGCCTCAAACCGCTTGTTCAAGAGAATCTTCCTTTTTTACCGCATTAATGAAGTTTTGGATGAGCGCACGACTCTTCATCCCTCTAGGCTCTTCCACGCCACTTGAGACATCAACCGCCCACGGTCGAACCAAGCGAATGGCGTCCGCAGCATTATCGGGTGTTAATCCGCCAGAAAGCACGATGGAATTGGCGAGTATGGACGGAATTAACTTCCAGTCAAACAACTCGCCGGTGCCGCCATACAGTTTTGTCTCAGCGTCTATGGTGGCATGGTTAGACCCCGCATCCGCATCGAGCAACAACCTGTCCGCCCGACGAAATTGTTCATGCAATTCTAACAAATCAGTCGCTGCTGAAACCCGAATGGCTTTCCAATACGGGTGGCCAAATTGAGCACAAAACGCCGCCGACTCATCACCGTGAAATTGGAGAACTGTTGGGCTCACTTCGAGCAACACATCCCGGACTTGTGCAACGGTTGGGTTGACGAACAACGCGACCGACACTGTGCCATGCGGTAGGGCGCGAACAATCTGCCGCGCCGATTCAATATCCACAGCACGCGGCGAAGGTGGGTAAAACACCAGCCCGACTGCATCCGCACCTGCATCGATGGCAAACAGCGCTGTTTCAGCGTCGCGAATGCCGCAGATCTTGATGCGGGTTCCGCTGGACCGTCGGCTGACTCCCATCATATTCCCCCGGCAATGGTGCGCCCGGGAAACTTGGGCAGTTTCCAAGCTGCGTCATATTCAACATCCGTGAGGTAGAGGCCATCCGCTGCATACGTCGGCGCGCACAGCGAACGGTCTTTCGCGGCCAATACGTGTGCAAGCCAAGCCGGTTCCCATTTGCCAGCACCCACATAGACCAAGCTGCCGACAATGTTTCTGACCATATGGTGCAAAAACGCACTGGCGCGGAAATCGAAAATCAGCATCGCGCCATGCCGACGCACCGCCGCCAAGTGCATCAGTTTGATGGGCGTCTTTGCTTGGCACTCCACCGAACGAAATGCCGAAAAGTCGTGTTCTCCAAGAAGGTATGCAGCGGCAGCTTGCATCGACGCAACGTCAAGCGGAGCATGGTACCAACCGACGCTCGCATGCTCGATACCGGGCGCAACTGCGTCATTCAGGAGCAGGTATTGGTATGCCCGCGCTCTGGCTGAAAAGCGGGCGTGGAACCGGTCTTCATCAGACTGCCCTGGAAGTTCCGCAAATTTTGTCGCCCAAACGACTCGAATATCACCCGGCAAGTGGGCGTTTAGTCCACGGACCCAGGATTGCTCGGTGCGGTCGATGTCGGTATCCAAATGAACAACTTGCGCTCGCGCGTGTACTCCAGCGTCAGTGCGTCCGGCACAGACCACTCGGGTTGATACACCGAGAAAAAGGCTGATCGCTTTTTCCACATAGTCTTGCACGCCACAACCAGTCGGCTGAGATTGCCAGCCGCAATATGCGGTACCGCGATACTCAATACCCAACGCAACACGCATGGCTTCTGCCTAAAAACAAAGGGCGCGGAGAACCGCGCCCTGAAATACCATCGAAGAAGACTACAGTCCCGCCAGCATACTTTTCGCCTCGTCCTGTTGCGCCGCCGAACCTTCTCGCGTGACTTCCAACAGAATCTCCTTTGCACCTTCGGTGTCCCCAATCTCGACATAGGCCTTGGCTAATTCGAGCTTGGTCGCAACGCCACCTGTCTCCACATCTGCGGCGGGTGCAGTGACGGGGCCCAGATTTTCGAGGTCTAACGACAGGTCAGACAGGTCGAGGCCGGGTGTGGGCGGTGCCGCTTCGGCAGCCAGTTCCGCAACGGCAAGATCGCTGCTCGTTGCTGCACCCGGTTCCTCTAATGAAAGCGAAGACAAATCAAAGTCAAAACCGCTTGAGGATGGCACGGTCGCCGCAGCCGGGGCGGCGGCAGACACATCCTCGGCAGGCGAATCAAGCGCCAAGTCAAAGTCGAGTCCGCCTGTCTCACTTGGATTGTCAACCGCCGTAGTTGGGACGTCTGACTTACCTGCACCCAGATCGAGTTCAAAATCCAGCGCGGCATTTGCCTCAGCCGGTACCGATTGATCGCTTGCGGCTAACGAAATGTCGAGCGATGCCGCAGGCTCTTGTGTTGTCGCTGAATCGCCAAAACCCAAGTCAAAATCCAAATCCAGTTTTTGCTCGGTGTCAGCGGTCGCGTCGTTCATCGAACCAACGGCGGCAGACGCGATGGTCGAATCAAATTGTGCGGCACCGCTGTAAAGGCTATTCGTCGGGTCTATCGACGCACCCATTGACGCCGCCTTAGCCCACATTGGATCGTTCTCACCAATCGCCTCTTTCAACTCTCTGGCAACCTTCTCAAATGCCGCCGATGCGGCTGCCGTCTTGCGAGCGTGATAAATCTCCAGCAACTTCATGGAAATTTCATGGCGGCCATTGTCGCGCAGCTTCGCTTCTTTAAGTATCTCTTCGGCCTGCTCGTCACGACCATAGGCGATGTAAACTTCTGCTTCCGCAATCGGGTCGACTTCGTCGGTATCAATTGCGCCGGGACCCTCCTTGTCAAAGTCAGTCAAGAAGGAACTGATACCCGTGTTAACGAGTCCGCCGGCCTTCGCACCCATTTCTGAATTGGGTACTAATTCGGACGGCATCAGTGACGATGTCTGCGCCGTTGAACTATTCGAACCGGCAGCGGCTTTGCGGCGACGCAAAAATACGAAGCCACCGACGGCCAGCAGGCCCGTTCCACCAATACCTGCGATGATCGGCAGGTTATCCAACACGATATCCAGCAATTCTGGCTCAGGCGGAGGAGCAGGCGCTTTTGCTGCAACCTTCGGCGGCGGCTTCGATGCTTCGGGCAGCTTTACCGCTGCAGCTGGCGCAACATCCGGGGTTGCCGGGGGAGGCTGGGGCGCGGGAGGTGTAGTCACGGAAGCTGCGGGCGCTTGAGCGACCTGTGTAGGTTTGGTAACTGCCGCAGGTGCCGCCTTGAGTTCGACTAATTTTTGTGCATCGGCCTTTTGTTTTTCGAGTTCAGCGATCCGCGATTTTGCCTCGGCTAGCGTCTTTTCCCTTGCGATGGCGTCTTCTTTAGCCGCAGTTTTTGCAGCCTCAGCGCCCGCTTTGGCACTGGCTGCGCCGACTTGGG
The DNA here is from genome assembly GCA_040379385.1 of Burkholderiales bacterium. Lineage (GTDB taxonomy): Bacteria > Pseudomonadota > Gammaproteobacteria > Burkholderiales > Usitatibacteraceae > UKL13-2. The sequence goes on from JBEILF010000006.1 coordinate 9,065, forward strand.
CCGACGTTTCCGCTTTCGCTATCTTCAATTGATCAGACGACACCGGGGGTGGTGGTGCGACCGGTTTAGCGGCGGCGACCACGCCACTAGCAATATTGGACGCACTAGGCTTGGCTGCTGCCGTGGCAACGGTCCCTGCGATCTGCTCTCGGTAGGATTTCCAATCTGAAACTTGAATCCTTATCTCTTTTTGTGCTTCTCCTTTGGAAATTTTGCGGATTTCGACCGCAGCGGGAAGCCGGATAATCTGCCCGGTCTTTAACATATTCATGTTGCCCTTACCAAAGGCTTGCCTATTCTCTCGGAACAAAGCAACTAGCATCTGATCTAGAGAAACACCATCGACCTTCATTTCTGCGGCGATTTTGGAAAGGGTATCACCACGCTTCACGGGGCCATAGGTGGCACTTTTTGAATCTGACTCGGCCTGAGCAGAAGGTAACCCTGCTCCGCTGGGAGCGGTAGATGCCGCCGCTGTTCTCGGTTCGGGGCGCTCCAACGCCACCGCTGCGATTGGCGCTTGAATCCGCGCCTCGTTGAATCCCGGCGGATCCAACAAGATGGGGTACTCGCGGACAAGACGACCAGCTGGCCAGCTTAACTCTACCAACAAATCCAAAAACGGCTCACTGATGGGACCACCGGACGTAATCTTTAATACGGGCTTGCCGTCGCTTTTGCGCTCAACGCTAAACAGTAGTTGGCGCAATAAAGGCGAATACTCGATGCGAGCGTCAGCGTAGGCTTCTGGACTTGCAACACGCGCAGTGAGGGCTTCCAATTCTCCCGGCTGGAGAGAGACAAGATCAATTTCGGCGGAAAGGGGCTGTCCCAGCAATGAATTTACGGAAAGTCTGCCTAAACCGGCAGCATACGCAGTGCTAGCGAGAGCGAGGATTATCGCCGCAAGTGCCGCGGCGATTGTCTTTTTCGGAGGACAGCCCATGCGGTAAACCCCAACCCTTCCAATTTTTCGACGATTCACAATAACATCAACAATTTATAGTTTCAACTTTATTCTGTTTCTCATGAGTCTACCGTGCTGGAAGCACACTACGGACGCGTCGCCTACCGGGGCCTCGACCAAATCGCAACCGTCCAAACGCCTCTCGAGACTAGGCTAACTCATTATTTTGCAAGGACTATTCGGAGCATCCGGCGCAGCGGTTCCGCTGCGCCCCACAGCAGCTGGTCCCCTACTGTAAATGCAGACAGGTAGCTCGGGCCCATCGCCAGTTTTCGCAAGCGGCCGACCGGGATATGCATTTGCCCGCTAACGGCAGCCGGAGTAAGTTCGCGCATGGACGCTTCTCGCGTATTCGGTACAACTCGTACCCACGGATTCGCCTCGGCAATCATGCACTCTATCTCAGGGAGCGGCACATCACGCTTTAACTTGATGGTCAGCGCCTGCGAGTGACAACGCATCGCGCCGACACGAACACACAAGCTATCTATGGGCGTTGACTCAGTACCGAAGCCGGGGCCGCGACCGAGAATCTTATTGGTCTCGGCCATGCCCTTCCACTCTTCGAGCGACATGCCGGGGTGATCCATCGCCGCCATGTCTTTGTCGATCCATGGGATGAGGTTGCCGGCAAGAGGCACGCCAAAGTGCCGGGTCTCATCAGCCGAAAGCGAATGTTGTTTAGCCAAAACGCGGCGATCAATTTCAAGAATAGCCGACTGCGGATCATCTAGCAGTGCTTTGACTTCCGCGTTAATCGTACCGAACTGCGTCAACAACTCGCGCATGTGTGTCGCGCCACCGCCCGAGGCCGCTTGATAGGTCATGCAGGTCATCCATTCGATTAAATCTCGCTGGAAGAGGCCGGATAGACCGATCAACATGCAAGACACCGTGCAGTTTCCACCGATGAAGTTCTTGATGCCGCGGTCGAGCGCGGACTTGATCACCGGCATGTTGACAGGATCGAGAATAATGACGGCGTCGTCATTCATACGCAGCGTCTTTGCCGCGTCGATCCAAAAGCCCGCCCAGCCCGCAGCTCGCAGCGGCTGATAGATCTGCGTGGTGTAGTCACCACCCTGGCAGGTGATGACGACGTCCATGTGCTTCAGCGAGGCAATGTCCTTTGCGCTTTTCAGCGGCGCGCCGCCGGCTTCAGCGGGTGCTGCACCACCGACACTTGATGTCGTAAAAAAAAATGGCTCGATATGCGCAAAATCGCCTTCTTCGCGCATGCGCTGCATCAATACGGAACCCACCATTCCGCGCCAACCGACTAGTCCGACCTTTAGCATGTTGTAGTTCCTCATCAAAGTGAGTGAGGTGACAAGCTGAGGAAGTTAGCAACGCCTTGCTCGCTGCCATGTTCGCCTGTTCACAAGTTCTTTAATACCGCAGCACCCATCGCTGAAGTCGAGCACACTGACTCCCCGGCCTTGGCGATATCGGCTGTGCGCAGCCCCTGCGCCAAGGTTTTTTTGACTGCGCCGTCGACGCGATCTGCCCATTCGACCAAATTGAAGGTGTAGCGCAGCATCATGCCCAAGGACAGAATTTGCGCCAACGGATTGGCAATACCTCGCCCGGCAATGTCCGGTGCGGAACCGTGGATCGGCTCGTAGAGCCCTTTGCCGTTCGTGTCTAGCGAGGCCGACGGCAGCATGCCAATTGAGCCAGTGAGCATTGATGCTTCATCAGACAAAATGTCGCCGAACATGTTTCCCGCCACCATTACGTCGAATTGCTTCGGATTACGAATCAACTGCATGGCAGCGTTATCCACCAACATATGACTCAATTCAACATCCGGATACTCCGGGGCAACTTCAATGGCAATGTCGCGCCAAAGTTGCATGGCCTCAAGCACATTCATTTTGTCGATAGAGCATAACCTCTTGTTGCGCTGCCGCGCGGTACGAAAGCCCACGTGCATGATGCGTCGAATCTGCGCTTCGGTGTAATGCATTGTGTTGATGCCAATCCGTGCGCCTTTCTCGCCACTGACGCCACGCGGTTCACCAAAATAAATGTCCCCGGTTAGCTCCCGAATAATCATCAGATCAAGACCGGCCACCACCTCCGCCCGAAGGGTCGAGGCATCCGCCAATTCGGGAAAGACGGTCGCAGGTCGCAGGTTGGCAAAAAAATCGCATTCCTTGCGCAGCCCAAGAATTGCTTTTTCCGGACGGTGCTCTCGTGGCAGTGCGTCATGTCTAGGACTGCCAACCGAACCAAACAATACCGCATCCGCCTGTTCTGCGAGTTTCAGTGTCGCGGCTGGCAACGGGTGGCCGTAAGCATCATAGGCCGCCCCCCCAACCAGCGCCGACTCCATCTCGATTTTCAGACCATCGCGGCGCAATGCATCCAGCACCTTAAGCGCCTCGGCCATGATTTCGGGACCGATCCCGTCGCCCGGAAGAATTGCAATTTTCATATTCACACTCAATTTGGTACCAGCCGAGCGGGTACCTAGGTTCAGCCTCTTTGTTCGGGAAAAATCCACGGCTCTCTGATTGCGCGGGATTGCTCATAGGCGCGAATTTTATCGACGTGGCGGAGCGTAAGCCCTATCTCATCCCAGCCATTGAGAAGACTCTGTTTGCGCGAATCATCGACCTCAAACCGATACACCTCACCGCCCGGAACCTCAACCACTTGCCGCTCAACATCAATGGTCAGCTTTAGCCCGCTGGTCGCCATGACGACATTAAAGAGATGATCAACCTGCAACTCACTCAGCACGATCGGTAGCAAGCCGTTCTTGAAACAGTTGTTGTAGAAGATGTCCGCAAACGAAGGCGCGATGATGGCGCGAAAACCAAACTGTTGCAGCGCCCATGGAGCGTGTTCACGTGACGATCCACAGCCAAAATTCTTGCGCGTCAGCAATATCGTTGCGCCTTTGTAGCGCGATTGATTCAGCGCAAAGTTTGGGTTTAAGGCGCGCTTGCTGTTATCGACACCCGGCTCACCGTGGTCCATGTAGCGCCACTCGTCAAACGCGTTCTCGCCAAACCCAGTCCGTTTGATGGATTTCAGAAACTGCTTTGGAATAATGGCATCGGTATCAACGTTCGCACGGTCAAGCGGCACCATCAATCCGGTATGTACTCGAAACGGTTCCACTACTTTTTCGCCGCCTTCTCGATGGTTTCGCCGCCTTTTTTGATGTCCTTGCCAACACCCTCAATGGTATTGCAACCTGCGAGGAACAGAACTGCCAGGACCAGCGGGACGTATTTCTTCATATCCAAACTCCTCAAAGAATTTCGCGTACGTCCGCAAAACGACCGGCAATCGCCGCAGCCGCCGCCATTTCCGGGCTAACCAGGTGTGTGCGGCCTCCGGCACCTTGGCGCCCCTCAAAGTTGCGGTTGGATGTCGACGCGCAGCGCTCGCCTGGGCTCAGGCGGTCGTCGTTCATGCCGAGGCACATCGAACAACCAGGGTCGCGCCATTCGAATCCAGCGGCCAAGAACACTTTATCCAATCCTTCTGCCTCAGCTTGGCGTTTTACCAAACCGGAGCCGGGTACCACCATCGCGAGTGTGACATTGCTTGCAATGTGGCGGCCGCGCACCACCCCGGCCGCTGCACGCAAGTCTTCAATTCGCGAATTAGTGCAACTGCCAATGAACACCTTATCAATCTTGATCTGTGAAATCGGCGTACCGGGATCAATGCCCATGTACTGCAAAGCACGCTCCATTGCTTCTCGCTTGACCGGATCCGTTTCTTTCGCTGGGTCTGGAACAATTGCCGCAATACCCGCGACCATCTCCGGCGAAGTTCCCCAAGTAACTTGCGGCGTAACGTTGGTCGCATCCAACTCCACTACCCGATCAAACACTGCGCCCTCGTCGGAATGCAGGCTACGCCAGTAGGCGCTTGCTTGATCGAACTGCGCCGCTGACGGGGCATAAGGACGACCGCGCAAATACTCGATGGTTTTATCGTCCACCGCCACCATGCCAGCGCGCGCACCAGCTTCGATTGCCATGTTGCAGACCGTCATACGACCTTCCATCGACAGAGCACGAATCGCACTGCCCGCAAACTCAATCGCATAACCCGTGCCGCCGGCGGTACCGATTTTGCCGATTATCGCCAGCACGATATCTTTGGCAGTGACGCCTCGGCCGACCTTGCCCTCGACTCGGATCAACAACGACTTGGACTTTTTGGCAACCAGACATTGTGTTGCCATTACGTGCTCAACCTCGGAGGTGCCGATGCCAAAAGCCAGCGCAGCGAATGCGCCGTGGGTCGATGTGTGTGAATCGCCGCAAACCACGGTCATGCCGGGCAAAGTGGCTCCCTGCTCCGGACCGATCACATGCACAATCCCTTGGCGACTGTCGTTCATGCCGAAGTAGTCGCGAACGCCAAACTTTTCGATGTTCTTATCCAAGGTCTCCACCTGCAACCGCGAGACCGCGTCGGTGATGCCCTCATGACGCCCCAATGTTGGCACGTTGTGATCAGCGGTAGCGAGAATAGACTTCAAGCGCCACGGTTTTCGACCGTTGATTTCGAGCCCCTCAAAAGCCTGCGGGCTGGTGACTTCATGTACCAAATGGCGATCAATGTAGATCAGCGCGGTGCTGTCTGACTCGGTGTGCACAACGTGCGCGTCCCACAACTTATCGTAGAGGGTTCTGGGCTGCGTTTGTACAGGCGACTGTGGCGACGTTTGCGCAAAATTTGTCATGCCAAGATTCATGCCAAGATTATACGCAACGGCAGTGCCACGACGCGATTCGGCAATCTGCGCTACCGCTGGTGCAGCAGCTCTTGGGAGACCAGCCGACCAATCAGCACCGCCGGATACAAGGTGCCAAACACTGCCGCCAGCAGCGTCATTGACTTCGCGATGGGATGTACGGGGGTGATGTCGCCGAAGCCCAGCGTGGTGAGTGAAACGAAGCTAAAGTAGGTGAGATGCTGGACGATATCCGAGTACGCCGCAGGTTTCCCAAGATACAAAAAGGCTCCCGGAGCATGCAGCGCGATGGCCCGAAACACCTGACCGAACAGTAAACCGACCAGCAAATAGACCGCGATTGCACCTTGGATTCGATGCGCATTGATTCTGCCGGGTGCGAGCACCCGACGCCCGATCAGCGTCGACAGCAAGAATAAATTCAGCGCCGCAAACAGCGCGTCGTATAAGCGCAGATCCCACTCGGGCATCAGAATCGCCGCAAGCCGCGTTGCGATGGTCACGATGCCGGTGGCGACAAAAACGTCCGCAAGCAGCAAATTGCCCCAGACTACAAGCGCGCCCAATACGAGCACGATGGTGAGGGTGAGATCGAACCATGCCGGGTTGTTGGAGAATGTTTCTGCCAACGGACAGATGAAAAATACATCGACCACGATGATGCCGACCATCCATGTCAGCGCGCGATCAGCAAGCGGGCTTTGTCGACCCGAAGCGGTGACGTTCCCCACCGTTATGCCTCGCTGGGATGTGGATTGTTGGTGGTGCGCGCCATATCAGCCACCCCGGCCGAATTCGATGAGGGCGCGCCGTGGGGTGCGACTCTGGGCGTGGCTACCACCACATCCGCATTCTGCGCGCGGTGTAGTAGCGCGTGGTCCATCAACACCAGCGCAAGGTAAGCCTCAGCAATTGGCGTTGCACGTATGCCCACACACGGGTCGTGGCGGCCGTGGGTATTGATCACCACCGATTCACCGGCTTTGTTGATGGTCTGACGATCCAGACGAATCGATGATGTCGGTTTGATCGCAATTGACACCGTGATGTCCTGGCCGGTAGAGATGCCACCCAACACCCCGCCGGCATTGTTCGACAAGAAACCCTCTGGCGTCATCTCATCCGAATGCTGGGTGCCAAGTTGTTCAACCGACGCAAACCCCGCGCCGATCTCAACGCCTTTAACCGCGTTTAATCCCATCATCGCGTAGGCGATGGCAGCGTCGAGTCGGTCATAGATTGGCGCGCCCCAGCCGACCGGAACGCCGGATGCAACCACATTGATTCGCGCACCACAGCTTTCGCCAGACTTGCGCAGCCGATCCATGTACGTTTCCAACTCGGCGATCATGGTCGTATTCGCGGCGAAAAATGGATTGTGATGCACATGATCGAGTGACTCAAACGGGATTTTGTTTTCGCCGAGTTGCGCCAGGTAGCCGCTAACAACAACGCCATATTTTTGCTTCAACCATTTTTTTGCCACCGCCCCTGCGGCCACCGTTGGCGCGGTCAATCGCGCTGAAGAGCGTCCACCGCCACGGTGATCGCGAATACCGTACTTTTGCAAATAGGTGTAATCGGCGTGCCCGGGGCGAAACGCGTCTGCGATGTTGCCGTAGTCTTTACTCTTCTGATCTTCATTACGGATCAGCAGCGCAATTGGTGTACCGGTGGTTTGTCCATCGTACACGCCGGACAATATCTCCACCCGGTCATCTTCACGCCGCTGCGTCACGTGGCGCGATGTGCCGGGCTTGCGGCGATCTAAATCGGGCTGAATGTCGTCGACTGAAAGCGCCATTCCCGGCGGGCAACCGTCGATCACGCAGCCGATGGCGGGGCCGTGAGATTCGCCAAAATTTGTGACTGCAAAAAGCTTACCGAGCGTGCTTCCGGACATGATTTAGGGACTGACAGGGGACTGAAAGATGAGCCCAACGAATGGGAAGAGTCTAGCACGCAGTGCGCCAACCACGACTATCGCACCTGCAAATTACCCAGCATAAACTCTTCAAACTCCTTTATTGGTGGGCACTTTCAGACATTTAGACCTGAAAACGTCCGTCAATTGGCGAGTTTCAATTATCTACTTCCAATCTCCCCGCAGTTCAAGCACCTTGTTCTGTAGGCAGTCAGGTGAAACGACATCCGGTGACCAAGGACGATCAACCACAAAGGCGATACGCGAGAAGATGCCACGCGGATACCGCATCGCCACTCCACCCCAGCGTGAAAAGAAACTTCCCCACAATCCTTGCAGCGCCATCGGAATCACCGGCACGGGGTTCTTCTCAATGATTCCCATGACACCCTTCTTAAATGGATAGATTTCACCGTTATCAGTGATTCGTCCCTCGGGGAAAATACAAACAACCTCGCCAGCTTGCAGATATTGGTCAATCCGTTCATAGGCACGTTCGAGCATTACCGGGTCTTCCTTCGCCGAGGCAATCGGAATCGTTCCCGCAGTGCAAAAGACGACACTCAACACCGGTACTTTGAAGATTCGATAGTCCATCACAAAACGAACTGGTCGGCGGATATAGTCGGCGATCACCAGCGCAGCGACAAAACCAATGTGGTTACACACCAACAAACACGGGCCCTCGTCTGGGATGTTCTGTGGCCCGCGTTGCTAAACACGGTAAAACGTATGAATCAGCATCCAGACCAGAAACCGCAACAGAAACTCGGGAATTAGCATAAGGATGTAAATGGCAACAAGCGCATTCATCACACCGACAACCAAGTACAACTCTGGCAACGACAGCCCCAGCTTTAACAGCAATGCGGCCAAGACGGATGCGATCAGCATAAAGTTTGCGTTGAGAATATTGTTTGCGGCGATGATCCTTGCCCGGTAACTCGGCTCTGCCCGCGTCTGCATCGTCACATACAGCGGCACAGAGAAGAACCCTGCAAACATCGCCATCAAAAACAGTTCGGCCATGACACGGATGTGCGCCCACTTATGTACAAACGTGCCGACACTCGCCAGCGCCCCGCGCGGCGCAAGTCGGCGCGAAGCGAACTACAAGTCGACCGCAAACAGGGGCATGTCGATAGAGCTAAACGGCACCGGCCTGATTTCGATTTTATGCCCCGACATCCTTTCACACCGCTTGCAGCCGACACCATTGCCGCAGCGATGCGGCCGACGACTGCCAGTAACATCGAAATCGCCGTGAAATAGACAACACCATTGCCATCGATTTTGACCAACAGGCCACCCATCATTGCGCAGAGCAAAATCGCGCTGAACGTCCCCATCTCAATCATACCGGTGCCACCGGTGAGCTCTGAATCCGCCGAGTGCTGCGGCAAATAAGCGAATTTGATCGGGCCAAACAAGGTCGGGTGATAGGTTGCCAACACGGTAAACGCAAACTTAAAAACATTGTCGTTCGCCGCCCGCAAAAACTGCGCCCAGAAAAATCGCGCAAAGCGCTTTTCTGCGAGCAAAGCAAATTGGTTCTTGACGAGTACAGCGGACTGAACATCGGTCATCGCGTACGTCATATCAGGCATGTTCCATTCACCAACACTGCAGCCGGGCTGACTCAAGCACGCCCCCCCAAACAGCAAACAGCCGAACGGCATGGCAATGACGTTGGCTCGCACAGATCAAGCCGCACTCTATCCATCTTTGGATTGTCTGGTACCTGTAACTGCGGAAGTATCAAAACCAAATACTCTCAGTCGATCATCTGGCAAGGTCGTATATCTTGCCGTGTTAGACTTCTCATAGGAGAAACTACATGAAAATGCGTGACGACTTGAAGCAAGGTGCCCTCGACTATCACCGCTATCCGGGTCCCGGCAAGATCGAGATCACCGCGACCAAACCACTTGCCACGCAGCGCGATCTTGCCCTTGCATACACACCGGGCGTGGCCACGGTATGCGAGGAAATTGCGCAAAACCCGAGTGAAGCACGCAATCTCACCGCGCGTGGCAACTTGGTTGCCGTCATAACCAACGGGACGGCCGTTCTGGGCCTCGGTGCCATCGGCCCGCTCGCCGCGAAGCCGGTGATGGAAGGCAAAGCCGTACTGTTCAAGAAGTTTGCCGGTATTGACGTATTCGACATCGAAGTCAATGAGCTCGATCCGGAGAAGCTGGTTGACATCATCGCCTCGCTTGAGCCCACCTTCGGCGGGATCAACTTGGAAGACATCAAGGCACCGGAGTGCTTTTATGTGGAGAAAAAACTCCGCGAGCGAATGAAGATCCCGGTGTTCCACGACGACCAACACGGTACAGCCATCATTGTCGGCGCGGCCATCTATAACGGTCTCAAAGTGGTGGGGAAAGACATATCCCAGGTCAAACTCGTCTCGTCCGGCGCGGGTGCGGCGGCGTTGGCTTGTCTGGATATGCTGGTCGCGCTTGGCATGAAGATGTCGAACATTTGGGTGACCGATATTGTGGGCGTGGTTTACCAGGGCCGCAAGGAGGAGATGGATCCAAACAAGGAGCGCTACGCAAAAGTTACCGACGCACGCAAGCTCGGCGAGGTGATTGACAACGCCGATGTGTTTTTAGGGCTCTCTGCCGGCGGCGTGTTGAAGCAGGACATGGTCAAACGTATGGCGGCAAAGCCGCTGATCTTGGCGCTGGCAAATCCGACGCCGGAGATTCTGCCGGAGGAAATCCGTGCGGTGCGCGACGACGCCGTCATTGCCACCGGACGATCCGACTATCCCAACCAAGTCAACAACGTACTCTGCTTCCCGTTTATTTTCCGCGGTGCGCTTGATGTCGGTGCCACGACGATTAATGAAGCGATGAAACTGGCGGCAGTTCAGGCAATCGCAGAGCTCGCACAAGCTGAGCAGTCCGATATTGTTGCGATGGCGTATGGCGAATCGTCGGTCTCCTTCGGTAAAGACTACTTGATTCCGCGGCCGTTTGATCCGCGCTTGATCTCCAAAGTTGCGCCCGCCGTCGCTAGGGCGGCGATGGAGTCGGGGGTTGCGACTTCGCCGATCACCGATTGGGACGCATACTACCAGCGTCTGGATCAGTTTGTGTACCATTCCGGGCTTATCATGAAGCCGGTATTCACCAAGGCCAAGCAGAATCCAAAACGGATTGTCTACGCGGAGGGTGAAGAAGAACGTGTGCTGCGCGCCGTGCAGGTGGTGGTGGACGACGGGCTCGCAAAACCGATCCTGATCGGTCGGCCGAAAGTGCTGGAAAAACGCATTGAAAAATTCGGCCTCAGAATTCGTCCGGGTGTCGATTTCGAGATCATTAATCCCGAGTATGACGAGCGTTATCGCGACTACTGGGAGCAGTATTACGCGCTCACGGCAAGACGCGGTGTCTCTGAACAATACGCCAAGATAGAAATGCGTCGTCGATTGACCCTGATTGGCGCGATGATGATGCATCGCGGCGAAGCGGATGGCATGATTTGCGGCACGTTTGGCACGCACGCCTTGCACCTGCATTACATCGACCAGGTGATCGGCCGCCGTGCAGGCGCGAAGCATTACTACGCGATGAATTTGTTGATGCTGCCGAAACGCACTGTGTTTATCTGCGACACCTACGTCAATGAAAACCCAACGGCTGAACAGATTTGTGAAATGGCCATCTTGGCCGCCGAGGAAATTCGCCGTTTCGGCCTTGTGCCGAAGGTCGCGTTACTCTCACACTCGTCATTTGGCACCTCTGACGCACCAACTGCGGTGAAAATGCGCAATGCACTTGCGCTGATTCAGGCGCAAGCGCCGGAACTGGAAGTTGAAGGCGAAATGCATGGCGATGCGGCGTTATCAGAGGACGTTCGCCAAGCTGCGATGCTCAACTCGCGACTCAAAGGTGAGGCCAACCTGCTGATCATGCCAACACTGGATGCCGCAAATATCTCCTTTAATCTGCTCAAAACGGCTGCTGGTGGCGGTATTACAATCGGCCCAATTCTGTTAGGCGCCGCCAAGCCGGCACATATCGTCACTCCAACCGCAACCGTTCGTCGCATCATCAACATGACAGCTCTTGCCGTGGTGGATTCTCAGGCGACGCGCAAGTAACCGCACCAGCAACATGAAGTCCTCACGTTACGCAATACCCCGGCCGTTGCCGCGCGGCGCCACCATCGGTGTGTTTTCGCCGGCCGGGCCGCCAGTGGCCGAACGCGTGCAGCGCGGAATTTCAAGAATTGAGGCGCTTGGGTATCGTTGCCTGCTGGCAGATGATGCATTGGGCGCATACGAGTACTTCTCGGCACCGGACGACCAACGCTTGGCAAGTTTCAATAAACTTCTGGCCGACCCCAAGGTCGATGCGATGATGATGACCCGCGGCGGGTATGGTATTTCACGCATCGTGCATCGCATTGACTGGCAGGCCGTCGCGAAGTCGGGCAAAGTGCTTTGCGGTTTCTCTGACTTTACGGCAATCAATCTGGCGGCGATTGCCAAGAGCAACTACGTGACGTTGGCCGGCCCGGGCGTGGCAACAGATTTCGGCGACGAGTTGTATGAGGGCCAAATCGCCGACGATCACGCCTTTATGGAAAAACACTTCTGGCCGGTGCTGCGCGGGGAAATGCTTTCGGTGACAGTTGAAACCAATCACGCTTACGCACAACAAACACTTACCGGCCCGATCTGGGGGTCCAATCTCTCGTTGGTCAGCGACCTGGTCGGTACGCCGTTTATGCCCGATATAACAGGCGGCATATTTTTTCTCGAAGAGATCGGTGAACGGCCATATGCTGCCGAACGAATGATCTGGCAGTTGTTCCACGCGGGGATCTTGCAAAAGCAACGCGCGATTCTTGTCGGCGACTTCAACGACTGCGAAGCGGAGGCGAATCGCTTTCCGTACACGATGAAGCACGTTGTCGCCACCCTTCGCAACATGGTGGACTGCCCGGTGCTGACAGACTTCCCGTTCGGGCATGTTGCGCGAAAACTCACCATTCCGTTTGGCGCAGACGCGACACTGACAGTTGCTGACGGACGTTACGGCGTTTCGTTCTAACCGAACGACTCCAACGGAGGGACAAGATGAGCGAAGTTGCCTCAAGCAAAAAGTTTCGGACCGAATTCCGCGCATGTAATCTCTGTGAGGCGATTTGTGGTCTTACCTTTAAGCTAAACGGAGAAACCATCACCAGCATCCGCGGCGATGACGACGATCCGTTTTCACGCGGCCACATTTGCCCGAAGGCGGTCGCGTTGAAGGATATCCACGAGGACCCTGAACGTTTGCGTACGCCGATAGTACGCAACGGGAGTGAATGGCACCCCATCGAATGGGATGATGCATTTGCGTTGGTCGCAGCGCAGCTAGCCGAGATCATTCGCGAGCATGGGAACGATGCGGTTGCCCTCTATGCCGGCAACCCCAACGTTCACAATTTTGGGCATCTGCTGAATTTTCCACCGATCGCAAAGTTAGTCGGCAGCCGCAATATCTTCTCCGCATCTTCTGTTGATCAAATGCCACAACAGTTGGTGTCGTATTGGATGTTTGGACATCAGTTCCTGATCCCGATCCCGGACATCGACCACACCGATTACTTTCTGATTCTTGGTGGTAACCCTATCGCCTCCAACGGCAGCATGATGACCGTGCCTGACGTGGCCAAGCGGCTCAAAGCTATCCAGACGCGGGGCGGCCTGGTGGTCGTGGTTGATCCACGGCGTACCGAAACCGCCGAGGTTGCATCAGCCCACCACTTCATTCGCCCCGGCAGTGACGCCGCCTTTCTCGCTGCGCTCATCAACACGCTGCGCGAAGAGAATCTGTTACAGATTACAGATGACAACAAACTCGCAGGTTTGGATATTGCGCTCGATGCAATCAAGGCGTTAACGCCAGAATACGTGGCCGCGTTCACTGGAATCGCGGCGGACACCACGCGCTCCATCGCTCGCGCATTCGCAAGTGCAAAATCCGCGATTGCATACGGACGCATGGGGACCACAACCCAAGCCTTTGGGGCAACCAATCAATGGCTAATCTATCTGCTCAACTTGGTAACGGGCAATCTCGACCGTGTTGGTGGTGTTCTACCAACCAATCCGGTACTGCCACTCACCGGACCGGGCACCCGTGCTGGGGGGCACGGCCGCTGGCACTCACGGGTACGCAAGCTTCCCGAAACCAACGGCGAGATTCCCGTCGCAGCACTTGCTGAAGAGATGCTTACCCCGGGTGCAGGACAGGTGCGCGCGTTGTTTACAACGGCAGGCAACCCGGTGTTGTCGACACCGAATGGTAACCAACTTGATCGTGCGCTTGCGGGTCTGGCGTTTATGGTCTCAATCGACATCTACATCAACGAGACAACGCGTCACGCCAGTATCATCTTGCCGCCGACCTCAGCTCTCAATCACGACCACTACGACTCTGTATTTAACGCCTTTGCGGTGCGCAACGTGACGCGTTTCAATAAAGCGATTTGGCGACGTGCTGAAGACGAACGCTACGATTGGGAAATTTTTACGGGCATTGGTTCACGTCTGGCAGCACTGCTGGAGCGCGAGTATCGGGCACCACGCAGCGTGAGAGACGTCGTCACTGCGGCAGCGGCCCACTATCCGGGCGTGACTTTTGCGCAGATGACGAATGCGCCGCACGGCATCGATCTGGGTCCACTCGCCCCGTCACTCTTCACGCGTCTGCAAACCGCAGATGGGAAAATACAGTGCGCCCCGCCACTGTTGATTGCCGACATCGCACGTGTTGAAGCCGCCGTTGAATCGGCACGCAATACCCCGGAGGCGCTTCAACTCATCGGCCGAAGACACGTTCGCAGCAATAACTCATGGATGCACAACAGCCATCGATTAGTCAAAGGAAAGGCGCGTCACCAGTTGCTGATGCACCCGGCTGATCTGGCGAGCCGCAAACTTTCCGGCGGGCAAACGGTCACCGTCACCTCGCGCGTCGGCAAGGTTACCATTGATGTCGTCGCGAGTGACGAGCTGATGCCCGGTGTCGTGTCGATCCCGCACGGGTTTGGCCAGCAGCGGGTCGGCGTGAAGCAGTCTGTCGCGGCGATGCATGCCGGCGTTAGCGTCAATGATCTCACCGACGAAACGGTAGTGGATGCTGTGTCAGGAAATGCCGTTCTCAACGGAGTGCCGGTAGATATCTCGGCAGTATGACCCGCTTTAATCGCCGCATCATGAGCCCACCGCCGGCCAGCCAAAGCGAGTCAACCGACCTTGTGATTGCGGCGTTGGTCAAGTTGCCATGGTATTCAACAGCGGACATCCGCGAGGCGGTGACAAGTGCAGCAAACACGCCGCCGCCAAGGTTCATACCGCGCCACTCACCCCAACGAACGAGGAGAATCAAATGAAGACAGTATTTGCTGCAGTGATAATTGCAATCCCACTCTGTATCAGTGCAATGACCGCATCGGCGGAGGAAAAAGCCGCCGCAACCCAACAGAACAAAATGGCTACCTGCAATAAAGAGGCAGGCGACAAAAAAGGGGATGAGCGCAAGGCGTTCATGAAAGAGTGCCTCACCGATAAACAAGCGCATCAGCAAAACAAGATGAAGTCTTGCAACAAGGAGGCAGAAGGAAAAAAGGGCGACGAGCGCAAGGCATTTATGTCGGAGTGCCTGAAGAAGCAGTGATCCGACCATGACCAATGCGGCGTAAACAGCACAAAACGGGCGACGAATTGTCGCCCGTGTTACATCAAACCCTAACACTGGCGGGCATCTTGTGGCAAAAGTACCTGAAAACGTCGGCGCAATGGCCAGTTCGCCTAGTTGCTGAAAACTTTACAACATCACCGGTTTATCCGACTGCTCGTTGGTACGTTGGCCATGAGACGGGAAGTAGAATGCGAGTTCAACGCCGACTTTATGAATCGCGTTGACGCTACCCTCGCGGAAATCGCCTTTGCGGAAATGTAACTCCATCTCCTTGCAAATCGCCCGCCAACATTCGGTCCCGACCTTCGCGTGGATGCCGCGGTCGGCGATGATCTCGACCTTGCGATCAGCCAGCAGCACATAGATCAGCACGCCGTTGTTTTCTTCAGTATCCCAGATGCGCAAACCGGAGAAAACCTCCAGCGCACGTGCGCGTGAGGTCAGTCCCGCCCACAATTGATGCGTGTGTAATTCCGCCTCGACAACAAAACGCACTTGCCCGCGATGCGTTTGTTCGCAGGTCGCCACGGCGGCCTCGATTGCCCTGAGTGTTTCATCGGTGAATGCCCGCCTAGCGATCAACGGCGACATCCACACGTGGCGCATGAATCGTTTAAGCCAAGTCATCACCAATCTCCCGAGGCACCGCCGCCGTCAAAACTGCCGCCGCCGCCAGAGAAACTATCCGATCCGCCGCCACCAGACCAACCGCTGCCACCCCACCCGCCACCACGTCCGCTGGAAAAGTTCAGCAGGCCCGCGAACAGAGCAATGATGAAAACGATGACGCCGATAAATATCGGAAATACCATGCCGCCCAGCAAGAACCATGCGGCGGCGCCGGTTACACCACCAGTTGCTATCGCACCGAGGAAACGACCAAACATGCTCCGAAACAAAGGGGCGACAAAGATCGCGGCAAAAATTCCAAGCGTCAAGAATTCTCCGCTATCAAGGGACTTCGACGATTGTTTTTTCTGCGGCGGCGGCGGCAGCGCCTCGCCATCAATGACGGAGGCGATCATGTCAACGCCGTTGTAAATGCCCTCGCCGTATTTGCCTTCGCGGAAACGCGGCGCAACGATCTCGGCGATGATGCGTTTGCTCGCGGCGTCGGTCAGCGACCCTTGCAAGCCGGGGCCGGTGAGGATCTGCATTTTGCGGTCGCCTTTGGCGATGACAAACAACACGCCATCATCAACGCCTTTGCGCCCGAGCTTCCAACTCTCCGCAACACGGAGGGAGTAATCGAAGATGGCTTCCGGCGCGGTGGTGTCGACAATCAACACGGCAATCTGGCCGCCCTTGTTTTGCTCAAAGACGCGAATACGCTCGGTGATACGCGCCTGCTCGTCCTGACCAAGCACTGCCGCCAAATCAGTCACCCGCTTTTCAAGTACGGGAATTTTCTGTGGCTCCCCTTCCGCCGCACCAGCAGTTAGCGGAATTGCGGCAACCATTAACAGCAGCATCCAAACAACCAACGCTACCCTCGCAATGCAATACGAGGGTAGCGTGTCGTGTGTTGGCAGGTCGATCCGCCGATTGCTCACGGGCGCGAACAGCTTGGTGTTAGCTTTGCTGGCGAATTACTTCGTTGGCGCGGGCGTCGGTGCGGGGGCGGCTGGTGCAGGCGTCGTGCCAAAATTCACTTTGGGTGGCGTTGCTATCGCTTTCTCATTCTCCACAGTGAATTGCTCCTTCACCTTATAGCCAAAAATCATGGCCGTCAGGTTAGTCGGAAACTGGCGCGTAAGTACGTTGTAGCCCTCGACCGCCTCCGTGAATCGTTTGCGAGCAACGGTGATCCGGTTCTCGGTTCCCTCCAGTTGCGACTGCAGATCGCGGAAGTTGGCGTCAGATTTGAGCTGCGGATAGTTCTCAGAAACCACCAGCAACCGTGACAGCGCAGAAGATAACTCGCCTTGCGCAGCTTGGAAATTCTTTACTGCTTGGGGGTTGGTCAACGCCTCGGCAGTCATGTTGATCGAGCCGACTTTGGAACGCGCATTGGTCACACCGAGCAGGACATCTTTTTCTTGCGACGCAAAACCCTGCACGGTGGCGACCAGATTCGGGATTAGGTCGGCGCGACGCTGGTACTGGTTGAGCACCTCAGCCCATGCTTTTTTAACCGCCTCGTCTTTCGACTGAAATTCGTTATAGCCACAACCGCTCAACGTCAACGCGGCAGCCAGACCAAACATTACAAACAGTTTGCGCATGATATTCCTTTGGAAAAAAAACACGGGAAAGTTGGCGGTAACTCAACAACAAAGTCACCGCGTCCAATAAATGAGGGCAACTCTGTGTTTTGCTAGTCCCCCGAAAATGTCCTTTTGGCAAGCTGCAGATCTTCCCATGCCTTTAGCTTTTCAGGCAGGTTACGTAACAAATAGGCAGGATGATAAGTGGCAATGACCGGGATGTTACGGTAGGTATGCACCCGACCGCGCACGGCCGCCATTGCGGCCTCCGAGCCGGTCAGTCGAGTAATAGCGGTCCTGCCCAGCGCCACGATGATTTTGGGTCGGATAAGCTCGATCTGTCGATCCAGCAGCGGCGCACAGGCGGCGGCCTCCTCTGCAAGCGGCGTGCGGTTTCCCGGCGGACGACATTTCACTACGTTGGCGATATACACCTCCCGCCCGCGTTGCAATCCGACCGCCGTCAACATGGCGTCGAGCAGCTTACCGGCCTGACCAACAAACGGCTCACCCGATTGGTCCTCCTCGGCACCGGGGCCCTCGCCGATAAACAGCCACTGCGCTGACTGGGCACCGACGCCAAACACAACTTGGTTGCGCTGCTTGCAAAGCGTGCACACGGTGCAGTTGGCCGAGATTTCCGCCAGCGTCGCCCAGTCCGCCCGGGAGATCTTTTCCAAACGCGCTGGATCGACCGGCATGGGGGCATCAACTTTTGCCTGCCTAGCAGCCGCAGGCTGCGGTGTCGCCACCGAAGGCGCAGCCGCCGATGTCTTGACGGCGGGGTTGGCAACTGCTCTAGCGGGAGCCACTGCGGATGTGGGAGCCGGGCTGGACGCTGGCGCAGATGTCGGGACAGGCGGCATACTTTTGTGCGCCAAACCGCGCAGCTCAAAATGCGACCAGAGCTCCAGCTCCATCAAATAATCCTTATCCAGGCGCATGTTTAGCTGGTGCCTTAATGTTTAAGCCAAGGAACAGTGCGTCCTCGCGACCGGTGACGGCTGGATAGTAGTCGCGGCGCAGCCCGAGACGCCGAAAACCGAAGCGCTCATACAACCTTAGACCGGCGATGTTGCTCGGACGGACTTCAAGATAAATCACTTCACACGCGGTTGGCCCGGCCCGGTCGATCACATGCTGCAATATCGCCGCGCCGACACCTCTTCCCTGCCAATGTTTCGCCACGGCAACATTGAGCAGGTGCATTTCTTCGAGCGCTGGCATGGTGATCGTGTAGCCCACCAGTTCGCCATGGCACCACGCACCGATACAATCGTAGCCCGAATACAACGAATCGCGAAAATTACCGTGGGTCCACGGGAACGCGTAGACGCTCGATTCAATCGCCACCACCGCAGGCAGATGGTGTTCTTCCAGCTTCTGAAAACTGAGCGAGATCGTTTGCGCTTTTGGCCGTGCACTCACGTCGCACACCCAGCGAGCGGCGGGCTGATCGAATGTGCTTTCGCTTCCACGGCACTTTCAGCCTTGGCTCGTGCAATCAAGCCTCGCTCCTCGATAGTCAGCGCGACCTTGTTCCGAACGTACAGCGGTGCAGCGTCGTGCGGACGAATAGTTACGGCGTCACCAACGCGATGAAGCAAACGCCGTGCAACACAAACCAGATCTGCCGCTGATGGAAACGCCGGCACACCTGACACCACAATTGAAATAAACCTGCTGGCCGTAAGCGCATCGGTAAGCGTAGGCTCGGCAAAAGCACTGCCAATACCGACCCAGCGACTGGTCAAATGTTTCGCCGGTAGCTGAGGAATGATCAGTTGCTCGAACGCCTCAGGCTTCAACAAACATGGCGCAACCAACTCAGCAAAGCCGGTGGGCTGGGTGGCATCTTGCACATAGGCCGCGAGATAGATTTCTCCCATGCGCGCATCGGCGGCAACCAGAATACGCTCGGCACCGCTACGCTTCGCGGCTTCTGCGAGCGCCAACGGTGTAGGCAAGGCAATCACGGGCTTTCCCAATCCATAGGCGAGTCCCTGCGAGACACCACAGGCCACACGCACACCGGTAAACGATCCAGGGCCTTGGCCAAACACCACCACATCAAGTTCTGCCAGAGAAAGGCCAGCCTCAGCTAGCAGCGCGTGCATCGTCGGTAACGCCAACTCACCACTTAGTTGACCGGCCTCGGCGATTTCGCGGGAGACAATGTGCTCCCCGCGCGCGACGGCAACGGAGATCGTTTCCGACGATGTTTCAAACGCGACGAGATTGGTAAAGCGGCCCATCAACAAATTATAGCGGTCACACCGGTGGCAACCTTGGCAGCAAGGCTGGATCAAACACCTGCTTTCCCACCGCACCGAGCCGACCAGGCCTTAGAACCAAAAGTCGCCGATTGACGGGTATCTTCAGTCAAAAATATCTGAAGATGCCCGTCCTTAAAGGACTTTCAAATATCAAAGCCCAAGCTAGTAGCCCGCGCTCATCGGCAAGTGTCTAGCTAGGCGAGGAAGTCCAGCGGTGCAAATCGGCCATTCAACACCCGCGACGAATCCAAGCCCCACCATTTGCTGATGACAGTGCTGTATGCCGACCTAAAGTCCACGGCGAACGGCAAATTGCCATTGCCATCGAGCCGTGCCAGTTGCGGTGCCCCGCCGTACATTCCGCCGAGCACTTTTCCACCAACGGCGAACTGTACATTGGCGGTACCGTGGTCAGTGCCATTGCTCTGATTCTCTTTTGGGCGACGACCAAACTCACAGTAGGTCATGATGAGTGTGGAGTCCCAGCGATTGATCTCTTGCAAAACCGACTTCAAGGCGGCGATGCCATCCGCCAGATCACGCAACAGATTGGCGTGTGTTCCTAACTGATTGGCGTGGGTATCAAAACTTCCCAACGTTAGTCGAATCACCCCGATCCCCGCGTTACTGGCCGCCAATTGCGCGGCCGTCCTCACCTGACCGGCGAATGCACTGGTCGGAAACGTCGTCTTGAATTGATAGTTGGTATTCAGCTTTGAGGCCGCATGTACCACCTCGCTTTCCACCGCCAAGATATGCCTGAGCGCACTGTTGCGCTCGTCCCGCCCGGCCTGCGCCAGGCGAGCCGTGCGCAGGAACTGGGCGGTGTCGGCAAGCGCGATGGTGCGTGCGGCATATCCCGATAGTGGCCCCATGTCATTCGAGCCCACCACCACACCGTCCGCCGCATAAGCTTTGGGGGCGGGGTTCTGCGCGAAGGTGCGAGCCAGCCACCCCGCATCTAGATACTCGTCACTTCTTGAGGCGGTATCCCAAATTTCAATTGACCGGAAGTGCGAGAGATTGGGATTGGGATAACCCAGACCCTGAATGATGGCGAGTTGCTTGTCCTCCCACATTGTCATCAGCGGCTTTAATGATGGATGCAGCGCCTCACGTTCGGTTAAATTGATGAGGCTGGCTGGTTCCAAGCGTACACGCGGGCGTAATGTCGCATACAACGGATCAGCAAATGGCACGACCGTATTCAGGCCATCATTTGCCCCCTTTAGCTCGATCAAGATCAGTAGGTTGCTGTAGGGCGATGCTGGCAATGTCGTTGTCCTAGGCGCACTGGAGGGGCTTGGAGACTGTGCCCAGGCCACGCCATTGACGATACCGAATAGCGGTGCGGAGGTTGCGAGTGCAGACACGCCAGCAGCACGCAAAAATTTTCTGCGATTCATGAACATTCCTTTAGCTCTGGAAGCCAGCAATTCACAGCACATTCACTTCAAATGGAAGGCAGGATCAGCGACGAATGTCCGCGCCCAATCGGAGGGGTTACCACCAACTGGAAGCCGACTCGGCGTCACTGCCAACACCACTTTTGACATATTGGCAATATTGTCCCTGACGCTCGGTTGATTGAAAGTCGATGACCATGTGTCCAAGTTCCAATTCAGCGCGGCCATGGCGCGCTCGGCCAATCGTTGCTGACGTTGCGCCCGCCCCGGCGGTGGCGGCGTGCCACTGCGGTCCGCCATTTCATCGAGCGCATTCATCATCGGCTCCATCCGGTCTTCATTGCGGAACAGTCGATCGACAAATTGCTTACGTCCGAGCAGCGTTGCTGAGTTAATCCACGTCTCACCACCCGGCCAGCCCTTTACGTTCGGCGGCGCAAACAGGTTTTGCCCGAGCAACGCGGAGGCAAAGACGAAGGGACGCAGATTCGGCGTTTTGATGTCAAACATCTTTAGTGTGCCGACCACAAACTCAACGGGTGACTTCACAAGTGCTCCGCGATTTTCAGGCGCATAAAATGCATCCGAGGCCAGCATGGCTTGCATCAGCTTGGCGATGTTGTATCCGGAATCTCGAAACACAGTCGCAAGCCTCGCCACTTCGGCCTCATCCAGCGCAGGCGAGACGAATTCACGCCATAACTTTTTCGTAATGAACTGCGCAGTCTCTGGACGATTCAGCAGCAGATCGAGCGCTTGGTCGCCTTCAAAGTTAGCGCGCTTACCAAAAATAGTCTTGCTACCCGCGTCGTGAATCGCGCGCCGAAACAAGAATTCGCCCGTCTCGCGGTCAAGCGACCAACCAGTGAACGCGCGTGCCATTTCCTTAATGTCCTGCTCCGTGTAGCTACCCTCACCGAGGGTGAAAAGCTCCATCACTTCGCGCGCGAAGTTTTCATTAGGCTGCTCACGCCGACTGTTGGCATTATCCAAGTAGATCAGCATCGCCGGGTCGCGCGCCACCTGTCGCAGCATCGAACCAAAGTTGCCGAGTGCATTCTTGCGAAGCAACACGTGCTGCTGATACATCAAGCTGCTGAATCGTACTTTTTGCTGACTGGTGGCGAAGTGGTTATGCCAGAACAAGGTCATCTTTTCCGTCAGCGGTGAGGGGGTGGCTAACATCTCGCGAAACCACCACTCACGCAGTTCGATTGCACGTTCATTATTAAGGCGCAGTTCGGCCTGACGCTCTTCTGGCGTCATATCACGCAACCTGGTGGCGGGCGTGATCGGTGTGGTGACCCATGCAGGCGGCGGGGTGATTGCCACTTCTCGAGTCGCCGCGAGCAACTTTTCCGCCGCCTGTCTACGGCTCAAACCCGCGAGGGCATTGATCTCCGCCATAGAGGCGGCGAAGCCTGTCCGGTTCAGCAAGTGGCGCACATCGTCTTGCGTCAGTTTGTCATCTGATTTGCCGTATGCTACCCGCCCAACTCCAAGCAGCGCAAAAAGTAATGACACCACAAGAGCAGCCAGATAACTTTTCCAGACAATTCTTCCCGCTAAGGTTGTCATGTATTCAGCGCCCTTCATAACCTTTGGTATTCATCTGCGACCTCGTTTACGCCAACGTCACCCGCAAGAATGCTATTTGAAATCATAGCGATCCGCTGCACCCAGCAGCGCCTGCAGGGAAGACTGTTCGTCGCGCTTCGCCGCAATCAATTTCTTCGCCTGTGAGTCACCTTTGAGATACGCATTCCAGAATAGCAGGCTTGCAGCCTTTACGATTCCTCGAATCTCTTCATCACGCGGCGTGATCTTCCTGCGGGCAAACGTCTGGCCGCCAAACACCATATGGTCCCCCCCATCCAGCACCAGTAAGTACTTATCCCCCGGGGGCATATGACTATAGGGCAAGGCACGATCTTCAATTGTCGTGCCATCGTTGAGTACAGCACCGTCTTTGGTCCCGCTAATGGAGAAGAATGGCATACGGATATCGCTGAACTGTTTATCCAATTTGGCTTTATTGCGTGCGTTCGGGCTAAAGGCGATCGCCGCAGTAACACGTTTATCAAAACCGGATTGTCCTCCCACCGCAGGATTGATCTGACCGGCAATTGATAACGTCGTTTGCGCACCAAACGAATGGCCGGACATGCCAATTTTATTGCTATCGACATTCTTTAACACGACCTCCGTGCCAACACTGCTACGACGTACGATTTCGTCGATTACAAAATGCACATCCCCCACCCGAAGTCCCAGGTTGGTCATGGTCATGGCGCTTTTGAGCCTCGATTCCACCTGCCCAGCAGGTTTATCTTTCCAGACGGATTCATCACTACCCGGGTGCTGGATGTGAACGACGACGTAGCCGTGGCTTGCCCAGTGTTCGCCCCACAGCTTGCCCGCCGCCCTGCCGCCACCCAACCCGTGTGAAAACACGATCACCGGAAACGCTGTGGTCTTTTCAGCTTGCGCCGCAGCAGGGCGCAATATACGAATTGGCAGCTTGCGCTTTCGCATTTGATCTTCCCAGGTCTCGTCAACTGTCTCAACTTGATAGGGCCCTGTATTTTCGTCGGAAAAACTTACCGCCGGAGCCGGTATTATGATGGCCGCGCGACCCTCACGTGAAATGAAGAACGCGAGTAGACAAGATGCTGCGACCACCAGCATATAACGCCAGAGTATTGGCATGACTTTACGTATGGTCATTGGAAAGCTCTAACATTGGTTCAACAAACAACGTTTAGTAGATATTGGCGAGAACTAGTGACGCTCCGCCATTTTCTTCCGCGCCGCCGCCAGCTCGTCCTTGGATACGAAGCCGTCCTTGTTGGCGTCCACTGTGGTGAAGTGTTTTGCCAGCCGCGGTGCCTTGGCGTCCGCTTCAGCTTTGCTGACGCGGCCATCGTTATCGGCATCCAGTCGCTTGAACATGACCGCAACCGCTTTGGCGCGCGCAACTTTCATTTCGTCGGTCGTGATAAAACCATCTTTGTTGGTATCAATTGTGTCAAATCGTTTAGCGAGGCGTGGAACGGTCGCCGCTTCGGTACGCGAAATCTTGCCGTCACCGTCTTTATCCAGCACCTTCAACTTCTGAGATTGGCCGACCGGGTAGTCCAGCGCTGCTGCGTTTGATACAGACGGCATGGCCACAGCTACGCTTAACAGCGTTGCGGCTACGAAAAAATGCAATTCTTGTTTGTTCATGTTGATTCCTTCTAGGTCATTCGGGAGAGGTCTTATCCACCATATTGCGGCATGACTTGCACCTTACGCCGAACAACGCCAAATGTCGTTTCAGGCTGACGAGAATGCGTAACGCGCTGTAACTGAGTCCACCGGCATGTGATGGGGCTTACAATTGATTACAAATCACCCCTAGCAGCAGATGCATCGGCGATATCTCCACCCTATGATACAAACATGAATACGACTACCAACCCCATCTCTTCTACCGCCCCGCGTCATCGCATTCTGGTTGTTGACGATGATCTCAGGCTGCGGGACTTGTTGAAGCGATACTTGACCGAACAAGGATTCGCCGCAGATACCGTCCCGGATGGCCGGGCGCTCGACCGTGCGTTGACGCGTAACCGTTACGACCTAGTGGTATTGGACGTCATGCTGCCAGGCGAAGACGGCTTTGCCATCTGTAGAAGAATCCGCGCAGGCGCGGTACCAGACGCGGCGGAGGCCAATATCCCGATCATCATGCTGACAGCGAAGGGGGACGACATCGAGCGGATACTCGGATTGGAGATGGGAGCAGATGACTACCTCGCCAAGCCGTTTAACCCGCGCGAATTGGTCGCGCGCATCAACGCAGTGCTGCGCCGCCAAGCACCCCTGCCAACTCCGGGCGCGCCTTCCTCCAGCGACGAGTTGGTCACTTTCGGCCCGTTCGTATTAAATCTTGGCACACGCGAGTTGCGTCGCGCTGGCGTCGCGCTGCCGATGACGACCGGCGAATTCGGGCTGCTTAAAGTCATGGTACAACACCCTAAGGCACCCCTGTCTCGCGACAAACTGACTGAACTCGCGCGAGGGCGGGAGCACGATACGTTTGACCGTGCAATCGACGTACAAGTCTCACGCCTGCGCAAACTACTCGGCGAAGACCCGGCGAATCCGCGCTACATTCAAACCGTGTGGGGCCGGGGCTATGTGTTCGTACCGGATTGACCCGGCATTCGGTTCGGCTGTCGCACAAAATTTAACCTGCACATGCGTCTGATTCCTCAGTCCCTTCTGGCCAGAGCAGCCCTCGTACTGTTGTTCGCGTTGATGGCAAGCCAACTTGTGTCCATTGCGCTGTTTCGCTACTACAGCCGGGAGCCACGCGTCCAACTCGCCGCCATCGGCTTTGTTGGTCAATTGAAAACCATACGCGCCGCGTTGGAAATCATTCCGCCAGAACAGCAGCGTGAATTCCTACAACGCTTGCGGGAGGAACGCGGGATGCCGGTGTTTCGGCTACGGGACGAGGAGCCGATGGAAATCGCGCCGGACATACCGGCATTACGAGTTGCCCGAGAAAGACTACGCGAAGAGTTTGGCGGCGAGTCTGAGATTTTTGTCCGCTCGCGACCGCATAAGCCGGACGCCCCGCCCCTATTGATCACGCGCCTGCCCGTTCGGGATAGTGTGTTCTATGTCGTGTTTCCACGTGGCCGCGTGGTGGAACCGGACTTCACTTGGGCGTGGGTTGGCTGGGGCCTATTTGGCGGCGTGATCGCGCTCGCCAGTGCGGTATTCTTGATGTGGCGAGTAAACCAACCTCTAAGGGCATTGGCAGGTGCCGCGCAAGAACTTGGCCGTGGTCATTCACCACCACCAGTGACGGAAGCGGGGCCAACTGAAGTGCGCGCCGTGGCGGTGGCGTTCAATCAAATGCGCCGCGATCTTGAACGTGTTGATCGGGAACGTGCGACGTTTCTTGCCGGCGTCTCACACGATCTCAGAACGCCGCTTTCGCGCCTGCGTCTCGGCGTGGAAATGCTGCCGGCAGACCCCGCCACTCGCAGCGATATCGAGCGAGATATCGCCGATATCAGCGGCGTGGTCGATCAGTTCATGGACTTCGCGCGGGATGAAGGCACCGAAGCGCCTGAGCCTACCAACCTCAATCAATATGTAGAAGCGATTGCCGAACGGGCACGACGTGCTGGTGCCGATATCACCTTGGAGCTGGGAGCGTCTTTTGTTGCGCCGATAAGGCAGCAGGCATTTAAGCGCTTGTTAAATAACCTCATCGACAATGCGGTAAAGCACGCAAAAACAGCGATCACCATTCGCTTACAGCCAATTGCATACAGCGCACCCGGCACGTGCGGCGTGTTTTCCATCAGTGTGCTTGATCGTGGGCCGGGAATCGCGCTCGACCAAGTTGACCGGCTCAAACAGCCATTTACCCGTTTGGATTCGTCGCGCACCGGGGCCTCCGGTGCAGGACTGGGTTTGGCCATCATTGAGCGTATCGCGAAGATACATAATGCCACCTTCGAGTTATTGCCGCGCGAAGGTGGCGGAACGGAAGCCCGCGTCACATTTCGTGAATCGCCAGTAATTCACTAAGGTTTTGAGGCCTGGCCCGGCTTGGAAGGTTGATTGCGACTGGTCACAGACGTGGCAGAGGCCATAAATCGATCAAAGTTCTGTTCGGCGACGCGGGCCCACACAATCTGCTCGTCGCGGTACGGTTTCCAAGAATCATAGATCTTTTTGAAACCAGGATTCTTGGCAGACTCTGCCGCACACACTTCAGCGGTCGCTTGCCAGCAAGCCTCCATGATTTCCCGACTGAAGGGTCTGAGCTGGACGTTGTGGTTTACGACCAGCCGTCGCATGGCGGCTGGGTTCAATGCATCGTACTTGGCAAGCATCAACAGATTCGCCTCGGCACATGCACCTTCAAGCATCGACCGATACTCAAGCGGCAGCGCATTCCAAGCCTGCTGATTCACAAATAGGTCTAACTGCGGGCCACCATCCCACCACCCCGGGTAGTAGTAGTTTTTGGCGATTTTGAAGAACCCCAATTTCTCATCATCGTAGGGCCCCACCCATTCGGCCGCGTCGATGGCCCCCTTTTCGAGCGCGGGATAGATATCACTCGCTGCAATTTGCATGGGTACAGCGCCAAGTCGTGCCAATACTTGTCCGGCGAAACCGCCAATTCGAAACTTGAGTCCTTTCAAATCCGCGACGCTACGAATCTCTTTTCGAAACCAGCCGCCCATTTGCGCGCCGGTGCTGCCAGCGGGGAAACTGATGATGTTGTATTTGGCATAAAAATCGCGCATCAAGGCGAGGCCACCACCAAAGTACGTCCAAGCGTTTTGCTGCCGTGCATTTAGCCCAAAAGGAATTGCGCAACCAAAGGCAAAGGTCGGGTCTTTGCCAAAGTAGAAGTACGGTGCCGTTTGCGCACATTCAACGGTATTGTTTTGCACCGCATCCAACGCTTGCAACGCGGGAACAATCTCACCGGCGGCAAACACCTGTATCTGAAACTTCCCGCCCGAAGCAGAGCCGACGCGTTTGGCGATGCCTTCTGCACCGCCGTAAATAGTGTCAACGCTCTTCGGAAAACTCGACGTCATTCGCCACTTAACGACCGGCAACGGATTCGTCGATGCTGTCTGTGCATTAGCGGCGAGCGGTGCCGCAGCAAGTCCGACCAGTCCGCCGCCAGCTCCGGTAAGAAATCGACGACGACTCATGGGTTATTCTCCGGCGATGGCCATATGATCGAGCAAGATTGAGCCGACCCGCTTGGAACCATAGGGTAGTGCATCGTTTGCCACTGCGAGAATGCCTTTGAACATATGCCGAAGGTTTCCAGCGATCGTGATTTCTTCGACCGGGTAGGCAATCTCACCGCCTTCGATCCAGAATCCTGCGGCCCCTAACGAATAATCGCCGGTGACATTATTGGCACCGTGCCCCATGGTCTCGGTAACGTACAGTCCGCGCCCCATCTTGCGGAACAAGTCTTGCAGCGACATGCCATCGTCGGTCACGATCAAATTGTGGTTACCCCCGGCGTTGCCCGTTGTTTTGAGCCCTAACTTACGCGCAGAGTAAGTCGATAAAAAATAGCCCTGCAACACACCAGCCTTAACGACATCACGCTTAGCCGTTGCAACCCCCTCCGCATCGAACGGGCCACTCGCGAGCCCTTTCAACATAAAGGGGTCTTCAATGATGGAAATTCGGTCTGAAAAGACTTGTGTGCCGATACTGTCGAGCAGAAAACTCGACTTGCGGTAGAGCGCCGAGCCACTCACTGCTCCGACAAAAGCGCCGATCAGACTTGGTGATACCGTGGCGTCGAACACCACCGGCGCTTCCCCGGTCGCCGTACGCTTGCTGTTAAGCCTCGCTACTGCACGCTGCCCGGCGCGCATACCAATTGTTTTGGCCGATTCAAGATCCGTTTTGGCCCGCGCCACGCTGTACCAGTGGTCTCGCTGCATACCCGTATCGGTCGTGGCGATGACGGTCACACTCGCGCTATGACGCGTGGTGGCGTAGCCGCCCATAAAGCCGAGCGAATTCGCGTAAATGAAATCTGATTCGTAGGTTGATAATGTCGCGCCTTCGCTATTATCAACGCGCTTATCCACTGCAAAGGCTGCCGCTTCCATCTCGCGACAAATCACCACTGCCTGATCAATTGACGGCTGCCAGGGATGATAAAGATCGAGCCCCGGAAATGGTGCTTGTGCCAGCATTTGCAATTCCGGCAAGCCTGCAAACTCGTCTGCAGCCGTGTATTTGGCAATTGCCAACGCGGCGTCTACCGTATGTTCGATTGCCTGCCGCGACAAGTCGGTGGTGGACGCATTACCTCGCTGCTGGCCGAGATACACGGAAATGCCGAGGCCTTTATCTCGGTTATGCTCGATTGTCTCAACTGCATCTAACCGAACCGTGATGTTCTGCCCCACCGAGGTCGAGACCTCGACATCCGCTGCAGTCGCGCCG
Organism: Burkholderiales bacterium; assembly: GCA_040379385.1. Lineage (GTDB taxonomy): Bacteria > Pseudomonadota > Gammaproteobacteria > Burkholderiales > Usitatibacteraceae > UKL13-2. The sequence continues at coordinate 38,299 of JBEILF010000006.1, forward strand.
CGTGATTTTGCGTAATCGATGGCCAAGGTTGCTGCGTCCTGCAATCCGCTATTTTTCATATCTTAATCATTTGCTTTGGTGCGGCTGGGTGAGATCACTTGCAGGTGGACTGGCGGGTGGCACGTGCGATTTGATCATCAATTTCGATAGTATGACGCGCCGAAGGCGACGCAACCAAATGGCCAAAATTCCCGCTAAGCGTCATGTGTCAGGTATGATTCGCGATTGGATGAATGCAAGGTCACCGTAGGGCGATGCTGCGCCATAACGGCCATAGTTTGGACAATTAGCGTGGAAAACCAAGTCGAAAAAAATTCTATCAGCAAAAGCGAGATGAAGCGCCGCAGCCTTGCGTTGCAGTTGGTCGGCGAAGAACTGGCTTCACTTTCGCCTGAGACGTTGCGCAAGTTTGAGCTTCCAGAAAATCTGCTCGAAGCAATTCTGGAAGCCAAGCGCATCAATCCAAACAAGCACGGCGGTATGAGCCGCCAGATGCAATACATTGGCAGGTTGATGCGGCAAGTCGACGCGGCTCCGATCATCGAAAAACTCGATGCCATGAAGGCACCTTCGCAAAAAGATACGGCGCTCCATCATCTTGCAGAACAGTGGCGCACCCGGCTGCTGGCTGACCCAACGGCAGTAGGCGCATTTACGAACGACATCATGCCGGACGCAGAGTCGGCTGATATTGATGCACTGTCGGCCCTTGTTGCCAACGCCAGTCAGGAATATCTGAAACGCAAGCCACCTAAATTTTTTCGACAGCTATACAAGTTTTTGTTGAAGCGCATCACTGATAAAGCGGCGGCACCGATATGAGCGGCGCTGGTATTGAATCGGTAAAAGTCGGCCTGCTTTCCGTCAGCGACCGCGCATCAACGGGCGTCTACCAAGACCAAGGCCTGCCGGCGCTAGAAGAATGGCTGCGCGCTGCATTAAAGAATCCCATCACCGTGGTTGCCAAGGTGATTCCTGATGAACGCGCGTTGATTGAGTCCACACTAATCGAATTTGTTGATGTTGAGCACTGCGCGCTGGTGCTGACCACCGGCGGCACCGGGCCGGCACCTCGTGACACAACGCCCGACGCCACACTTGCGGTTGCCGAGCGCGTGATGGAAGGGTTTGGTGAACGGATGCGCCAAATCTCACTTCGCTTCGTCCCGACGGCGATACTGTCGCGCCAGACTGCGGTGATTCGAAAATCAAGTTTAATTGTGAATCTCCCCGGCCAACCGAAGTCGATTCGCGAAACCTTGGAGGGCTTCCGCGACGCCAACGGTGTGGCCATCGAGGTCGGCGTATTCGCAGCGATACCGTATTGTATTGATCTGATCGGCGGCCCCTACATCGAAACCAACGACGACATAATCAAGGCATTTCGGCCAAAGTCGGCGATTCGTTCTCCGCAGTAACACTCAACCCCGCTCCGTATTCGAATGACTTATGACAGAACTAATTCAGCACCTTGAACTCAGCACCGGCGTCGAACCCAAGGGTAGTATCGTCTGGATGCACGGGCTTGGTGCCGACTGTTGGGATTTTGTGCCGATCGTCAAACAGCTGGCACTGCCGGAGGACCTGCC
>JBEILF010000007.1:0-37616 GCA_040379385.1 Burkholderiales bacterium
ATCCCCGGTTTATACAACGCTGAACAAGTCGCTGGCTGGAAACTCACCACCGATGCGGTTCACGCCAAGGGCGGCAAGATTTACATCCAATTTATGCATACCGGCCGCGTGACCCAAGCCGCCAATCTTCCTGCAGGCGCCGAGACCGTTGGCCCGACTGATGTCGTCTGCCCCGGCGAGATGTACACCGATAGCAAGGGCATGCAGCCGCACAGCCAACCACGCGCCATGACGCAAGCTGACATCGATCACGCTGTGGCGGAATACGCAACGGCCGCCAAACTCGCGGTTGAAGCAGGTTTTGATGGTGTCGAGTTACACGCCGCAAACGGGTATTTGATCGAACAATTCTTGAACGCCAACGTCAATACACGGACGGACGGTTACGGTGGCTCTATCGCCGCGCGCAATCGCTTTGCACTTGAAGTTGCTCGTGCAACGGTTGCCGCTATTGGTGCCGAACGCGTCGGTATTCGTCTTTCCCCATACGGCGTCTTCAACAGCACTGGACCATTTGCGGAGTTGGAGCCACAGTACCTAGCGCTGGTGAAAGAGCTCTCGGCAATGAAGCTCGCCTATCTGCACGTTCTCGATCACTCGGCGATGGGTGCACCACCTGTGCCGGAAGCCTTCAAACTCGCCTTGCGCAATGCCTTCGACGGTCCGTTCATTCTTGCTGGTGGATTTGATGTGACGACGGGCGAAGCAGCATTGAACGACGGTCGCGCCGATATGATCGGTTATGCACGGGCGTTCTTGGCGAACCCTGATTTGGTCGCGCGCATGCAAACAGGTGCAGCACTGAATGCACCTGACATGTCGACGTTTTATACCCCCGGACCGAAGGGGTATACGGATTACCCCACTCTGTAATGCCAACCTGATCCACGTAGGAACAAAAAACCCAGCCGAGGCTGGGTTTTTTTGCATCGATAAAACATCGTTGCCGATTCACGCAATTGGCGACTGTACCCTGCTTACCATTGCCGCCCACACTCTACAAAACGTCGCAGATTGTGCGCGAATACATTGAAAGTGCCGCTTGGAATAACGATTTCTCAGCAGCGGGGCCGATCACAATCTACACACTATCGTCGACTAGACTTCCTTAGGCTATTGGCGCGATTACGAGAACTTACCATCATATCCACGCTCTTCTACCCCTGATCAGGTGGCATGTAGCCAGGCGTACACACAATCCTCGTCCCAATCTTGGGTTCTGATTTCTCATTTTTGATGCCGCTGCGAAGCGGCCAAAATTCGACGCGCATCGGGGTAGCCGTGTTGAGCGGCAAGATTCAGAAAATACAAACTTGCATTTGCATTCTGTTCAACTGAGAGCCAGTCGAGCATGGTCTCATCGTCTTCAACGGCAAGCGCTTTTGGCTTGGGGGCCGCTGCTACACCAGGGCTCGAAACGTCTCCGGTCACGCGCGCACGCAATCCACGAAGTAACGCAATTCACCATCCACCTCATCTTCCACCAATCCGTGAATGTCGGTCTCGAAGCCGGGGAAACGGGCGTTGAAGTCCCGAGCGAATTTCAAATATTGAACAATAGTCTTGTTGAATCGTTCTCCGGGAATCAACAACGGAATACCCGGTGGGTACGGAGTAAGCAAGATGCCGGTGATACGTCCTTCCAGATCATCAATCGGCACACGATCGAGTTCACGATGTGCCATCTTGGCGAACGCATCGGCGGGTTTCATCGCAGGCTGCATATCCGAGGTATACATCTCGGTAGTGAGGCGCGCGATGTCGTGCGCCTTATACATGTCGTGAATTTGCTGGCAGAGGTCGCGCAATCCCACACGCTCGTATTGCGGCTGTGTCGCCACGAACTCGGGCAGGATCTTCCACATCGGCTGATTCTTGTCGTAGTCGTCCTTGAACTGTTGTAACGCAGTGAGCAACGTATTCCAGCGGCCTTTGGTGATACCGATGGTGAACATGATGAAGAACGAATAGAGCCCCGTTTTTTCGACGATGACGCCGTGTTCAGCGAGAAACTTTGTAACAATCGATGCTGGAATTCCGCTCTTGGCGAACTTACCGGAGACGTCTAATCCGGGCGTAATGATGGTCGATTTGATCGGGTCAAGCAGATTGAAGTTAGGCGCGAGGTTGCCGAAGCCATGCCACTTTTCATTAGCTTTGAGCAGCCATTGATCGCGGTTGCCGACGCCCTCTTCTGCCAACTTGTCTGGACCCCAAACTTTGAACCACCAGTCCTTGCCGAAATCATCATCGACCTTGCGCATGGCGCGCCGGAAGTCAAGCGCTTCGGCAATCGATTCTTCTACCAACGCGGTGCCGCCGGGCGGTTCCATCATCGCCGCAGCCACGTCGCACGAAGCGATGATGGCGTATTGAGGACTGGTAGAGGTGTGCATCAAATATGCTTCGTTAAATCGCGTACGATCCAACTTCACGGTTTCTGATTCTTGAACCAGAATTTGTGAGGCTTGCGAGATACCGGCGAGCAACTTGTGAGTGGAGTGCGTTGCAAAAATTACCGCATCTTTGCAGCGCGGGCGACCATTGCTGACATCACCAATGGCGTGCATGTCTTTGTAGAAAGGATGGAACGCGGCATGCGGCAACCATGCCTCGTCAAAGTGCAATGTCTCAACACGACTTCCCAGCGACTCCTTCAACATTTCCACGTTGTATAACACACCGTCATAGGTGGATTGGGTAATGGTGAGGATGCGCGGCTTGGCGGTCTTGTCGGTAATAAACGGATTGGCGTCGATCTTTCGCTGAATGGCTTCGGGCGAAAACTCAGAAAGTGGAATCGGACCGATGATGCCCAAGTGGTTGCGCGTCGGCATCAGGAACACCGGGTTTGCGCCCGTCATGATGATGGCGTGCAAGATCGACTTGTGGCAGTTACGGTCAACAATCACCGTATCGCCGGGTGCCACGTTAGCATGCCACACCATCTTATTTGAAGTTGAGGTGCCATTAGTGACAAAGAAGCAGTGATCAGCGTTAAAGATGCGTGCTGCATTACGTTCCGACGCCGCCACCGGGCCAGTGTGATCAAGCAACTGACCCAGCTCTTCGACGGCGTTACACACGTCGGCGCGCAGCATGTTTTCACCAAAAAACTGGTGGAACATTTGCCCGATGGGTGACTTCAGAAACGCCACGCCCCCCGAATGGCCGGGGCAGTGCCATGAGTACGAACCATCCTGCGCATAGTTGACCAGCGCGCGAAAAAATGGCGGTGCCAGCCCATCAAGATAGGACTTCGCCTCACGAATGATGTGGCGCGCGACAAACTCTGGTGTATCTTCAAACATGTGTATGAAGCCATGCAACTCGCGCAGTACATCATTTGGCAGATGGCGCGATGTTTTGGTTTCACCGTAGAGGTAGATCGGGATATCGGCATTTTTGAAGCGTATCTCTTCAATAAACGCGCGCAGATTCAACACCGCCGGATCGAGTTCCGGCCCCGGTGTAAATTCTTCGTCATCAATCGACAAAATAAATGCGGAAGCTCGACTCTGCTGTTGCGCAAATTGGGAAAGATCACCGTAACTTGTCACCCCCAATATTTCCATACCCTCGGTTTCGATGGCGGCCGCAAGCGCGCGAATGCCCAGGCCCGAGGTATTTTCGGAGCGGAAGTCTTCGTCGATGATGACGATGGGAAAACGAAATTTCATATTGGCTCTCTGGGCGCTGATTGGACAAAAGCAGGATGTGAAACGAAGGGGCGCATTATATGTGAGTCACGCGACGGGCGTGATGATTGGCGCGGCACTAAATCACCACTGTTGAAGCGACTTCATCAGAACGACTCATTACCGCGCAGAAACCGCCATTTGCCGACTGGCAAGTCGCCTAGCAACACCTTGCCGATGCGAATGCGCTTTAGGCCCACGACCTTTAAGCCGACTATTTCGCACATGCGCCGGATCTGCCGCTTTTTGCCTTCTTGCAAGATGAAGTTAAGCTGGTCGGCGTTTTGCCATTTCACCCTGGCGGGTTTTAGCGCCTCGCCGTCCAGCTCGAGGCCGTGCCGCAATCGATCCAAGTCACCGGGCGCAAGTTTGCCCTCAACACGCACGAGGTATTCTTTTTCGACGGGACTATTTTCACCCACCAGTTGTTTGGCGATGCGCCCATCCTGCGTCAAGACCAGTAGTCCGGTGGAATCAATATCAAGTCTCCCCGCAGGGGCCAAGCCACGACGGTTGATGTGCTGAAAACGTTCCTCATCCGTCGAAACTTGTGTCTGCGCAGTAATGAGCACACTCGCCGGCTGATAACCATCTTCCGCCTGGCCGGAAACATAGCCGATGGGTTTGTTTAACAGGATTGTGACGCGCTGACCCTGCATCGCCGTGGCGCGCTGGTCTAGCGTCAGCTTGGCAGTCGGCGATACACGCGTACCAAGCTCAGTAACACGCTCGCCGTCCGCCCACACCCAGCCGCGAGCGATGTAGCTATCTGCTTCACGGCGTGAGCAAAGTCCCTGCTCAGACAAAAGTTTCGACACCCGCATCATGCCGTCCGGCTCACGTGCTGGTGTTGCAGACGCGGCGGGTGCCAAGGTCGGCGGTGCCTTGGTGAACGCTTTGTGTTCGCGTTTTCCGTCGTAGCGCCCGGTCTTGCCGTCGATGCGGGCGACTTGAGCACGATCTCCCGTCGGCGCGCCTCTGGTGTTGCTGGTACCCATTCCGGTTGATCGCCGCCCGGCGGGGTACGGCACATATGTACCAGTCGCTTGTTTTTCCCGCGTTGCTGCGCCGCCGGAAGGTTTTACCATTAGCGGCGCTGTGTCGGTACGCTCGCCAAACTTTCCTGGCGGTCGCGCACTGTTTCTGTTGTCTCTTGGTTCGCCGCCATGTGCTGAAGGCGATGATCGCTGTGCATCGGCTTCACGGGGCCTACGCTGGCCTTGAGGCTCTGTTTCACGCGGCGGTTGAGTCCCAGCTGATCGCCTGCTGTCTCCCGCCGAGAAGACAGCGTCGGCACGCAGCCTTGGTGACGCCGACGGCTTTGAACGGTAGTGTTTCGACTCGGAAGATACCGTTGGCGTCGCGGCAATCAGCGGGTGCTTGACCTTTGCGCGCATAACCGGCAACTCGCGTCCATCACGGCGCGCAGCTTGTTTGGCGCGTGTTGAATGGCTTCTGCCAGTGACGGCGCTAGTCGTGTCTGCGCCACGTTTGGCGACGGATTTGGCAAGCGTCAGGGTCGGTTTTTTTGCTGCCGCTTTTGCGGCTGGTTTTGTGGGCATAGCGTTCGGTATCGATTCAAGTGCAATCTGTTGGCGGTATCACTGTTAGGCAAGGAGGGAAATCGCCGACGGTGCAAGCAAATTGCCATTATGGTGGCTTTACGCTTAAACTCACGTCCGACACGTTGGGGCGGTTAACTCAGCGGTAGAGTGCCACCTTCACACGGTGGAAGTCACTGGTTCGATCCCAGTACCGCCCACCAATCGCTCGCCGACAAATTTGCGTAGCGTATTGCTTAGTGCCAGAGTGAGTTTCAAAACTCGTTTATCCACGGGATTTTTGGGACATTTATGCTTGGAAACGCTTGCCCTGCCTAGACTTTATCGGTCTTTCTCGCACGTCGAAGTTGGTCAACAATATGCAGACTGAACGACAATAGCAGCGCCGCACCGATCCAACCGACACCAGCACCTGTTAGCGTAGCCCGCAACGCCAACACTAAACCGGCACCGGCACCAAGGCTGAAGAATAGGTCTAGCGGCGCTATGCCACGTCCGCTGCGCCGGTAGATAAGCGATAGCACCAACAGTTCCAACAGCATCACGGACAAAATGACATCGGCCGCCAGACCGCTGGCAAAAAAACGCTCGATGGTCATCGCGGATTGTCGTCATCTTGGCCAACGACGCGCCGTCGTGCGCGCCTCACCGCGAGTGCCACCAACAGAACAATGATCGGAATAGATATACCGGTCGCAAGCTCAACGTTGACGTTGATCCCGGCCGACGCGATGGCCTTAAACACCCAGCTGATCAAACCGACGACATAGTAGGTGATTGCGGCAACCGACAAACCTTCTACGGTTTGTTGCAGACGTAACTGCAATTTGGCGCGTTTATCCATCGATCCCAGCAACGCTTGATTCTGCTTTTCCCTAGCGATATCAACCCTCGTCGACAGCAGCCCGCTGGTTTGCGCTACCCGGTCGGACAGGTCGCGCAGTCGCTGCGAGACGGTGGCGCAAGTTGCCATCGCTGGTGCCAAGCGCCGCGTCATGAACTCGTCGATGGTTTGTACACCAGCGATGCGGCGCTCACGCAACTCGGCAATTCGTGTACGCACCAAATCGTAATAAGCCCTGCTTGCGCCAAACCGATACTGGCTCCCGGCCAGCGCACGCTCCACCTCAGCCGCCAGGCGAGTCAGTTCACCCAGCAGGTGTTCATCGTCACCCGCAGCGGTGGATTTTTCTGCACCGATGCTATCTGTCACGCTGGTAAGGCGGCGCTCCATCGCCGTCACTTCGGCACCGCGTTGGCGTGCCACCGGCAGACCGAGCAATGCAAGCATGCGGTAGGCCTCAATTTCAAATAAGCGCTGCACCACGCGCCCTGCTTGATCGGGCGTGAGACCGACATCAATTACAAGAAAACGCGAATAGCCGTCTTTGTGAATTTTAAAGTCGGTAAATGCGATACCTGCCCCTTCGCTAACCTCAGCACCGACGGCAATGTTGCCAACAAAGAACGCTTCGAGTTCGCTGGGGGTGGGGACAGGCTGACGCACTGCGAGTTTTGCGTGCGCCGCGACCATTCGCTGGCCGGGGATACCCTCCAGCCAGTCGTCGGGCAAAAACGATACCGCCGGTTCCGAGAACGGCTGGGGGCTGAGACCAGCGACAAAAAATGTGTAGCCAGAGAATTCGCCGTGACGCTCCCATTTGATACGTAGATTGTCGAGCTGAGCGCTGAAGTGCGTCGCGCCCGGCTGTGGCGGTGTGACGCCAAAACGCTCACAGAGCGTAACAATGTGATCCAGCTCGGTTGACCGGTGTTCCGGTGCAACCAATACCGCAACATAACTCGCGCGGGTCGGCGCATGGATTTCGACTGAAAGTCGTGCATGCACTTCCGCAGCGAGCGTGTAACGATCAGCGTGATCAACGAGACGAGGGGACATGAATGCTGCCAAGGGAAGTTGAGAATGAATCGCAGCCTGCTACGAAAGACTGCCAGCAAATGCCTCCCGCCGTCAACCGCGAGTTTTGTGCAGCAGTGAACAGACCTCCGGCGACGCCACGACCGACGCAGCCGCGCAATCAAACCTCACTAGACGCGGGCGAACCCGATGAGATGCGCCAAATCCTTGAAAAAAATGCGGATGTGCGCCATCGGCTTAGCACGCACCAGCTTCTTGTGCATATAAGCCTGCCAGGTGAGTTCCTGTACATCTTTATCGCGGCAGATACTGACGAACCGCTCACGCCGTTTGTCGCTGTTGTACCAAAACGACTGCATGATGCCGAGTATCCAAAACACGCGGCCATGCGCCTTCATGAAGCGCTTACGCGCTGTCGCCAATGCGCTTGCCTGACTGGTCGCAAGAAACTGGAGCGCGGCATCGGCGGCGAGACGACCGCCCAACATAGCGTAGTAAATCCCCTCGCCCGAGGCTGGCGCCACCACGCCGGCAGCGTCACCAGCGAGCACGACATCACGACCGTTGTCCCAGCGTTTCAGCGGCTTCATCGGCAGCGGCGCGCCTTCTCGACGCACAGTCGCTACATCCTTTAGCCCTGCGGCTTCACGCAACCCTGCGGTGGCGTTACGGATAGAGAACCCCTTGTGCGCCGTCCCCATGCCAACACTGGTGGTGTTGCCATGCGGGAACACCCAGCCATAAAAATCGGGCGAAACCACGCCCTGGTAGTAGACATCGCAACGCGCCGGGTCGAAGCCGGTAGTCGCCGCAGGGGATTGCACAATCTCGTGATACGCGTATACGTAGTTAACATCTGCCGCCGCATCGACTTCCTGACGTGCAACTTTTGACGATGCACCATCCGCGCCAATCACCAAGCGGGTACGGACCATATGTGACCGCTTTTGCTCACTACCGTCGCTATCATCAGACTCCGTGCTGTAGTGAACAATCGCATAGCCGGCGCTATCGCGCGTGATCGACTCGTAACTGCCGGTGACACGGGTCGCCCCTAGCATTGCCGCACGGGCACGTAGCCACTCATCAAAATGCTCACGATCAACCATGCCAACAAATCCGCCAGTAATGGGCATATCGACGGCAATACCCTTGGGTGACACCATTCGCGCGGATGTAACCTTTGCCACCAGCAATTCATCCGGGATAGCAAACTCTTCAATAGCAGCGGGTGGGATTGCACCGCCACAAGGCTTGATACGGCCAGCTTTATCGAGCAGCATCACACGTTTGCCATGGCGTGCTAGGTCGCTCGCGGCGGTCGAACCAGAAGGCCCTCCTCCTACCACCACTACGTCGTACACATCTAGGTTCAGCATGTTAGTCGCTCCCTTCCATTCGAGGCGTCAATTCCAGCGGTTTACGAATCTTGCGGTTAGTAACTGCGGTGGTACCTACAGTAGCGGTCGCACGATCAATACGAATATTTATTGCTAACCAAGCAGCCGCGACGAAGGCGATGGCTTCCAGCGCAAACACCATTGCGTACGCATTTCCCAGCGTTGCGCTACTACCCATGAGCAATTTGCCGAGATCGGCGAGCACCGTACCCAAGAATCCGCCAACACCAAAAGCGATAGCCTGTGATGCGCCCCACATCCCCATACGAACCCCCTCGCGGGCACCGCGTCCTTGCGAGGCCATTGCCATCATTGCGCCGATCGCGGCAATCGAAAAGGCGCCGTTGGCGACACCCAATAGAAATACGTTTTCGCGTAGCGGCCAAGGCATACCTGCAACACCAGCCACCACCAACCCCGCCTGTGCAATCGCCGAGGCAACACAACCACCGACCACCCACGCCTTCAGCGACGCTACCGCGCGGCCCTTAAACAGCGTTGTCACAAGCGCAACCAGCAACATCCCGGCGAACACGCCTCCATGCTGGATACCGGACAACTTGGTCGATTCGCCCGGTGTAAAGGCAAAAATCGCACCGGCAAATGGTTCGAGGATCAGGTCCTGTGCGCTGTAGGCAATCATCGACACAAACACAAAAATGGTGAAATGGCGTGCGTCGCGCTCTGACCAGACCTGCTTGAGCGCATCAAAGAATGCAGGCCTTGCCGCCTCGTTGTTCGTCAATCCAGCCGCTTCTTTGTCATTGCCTTCGACCCGCCAGATGGCGACCAGCGTGACTAGAAACGCCACCATCGACACGCCACCGGTGACAAATATCATTCGTGCGGTGGAAAACGGATCGAGCAATTTGCCGGCGACAGTCGCGGTAATTGCAAAGCCGGCAATCATCATCATCCATACCAATGTTGCCGCAGCGGCACGACGATCCGGCTGCACTCGTTTTGCAAGTAACACCAGGAGTGATGTGCCACAGGCACTCACGCCGCCACCAATCATGACAAACGATACAACGGCAAGAACGGTGCCTGCAGCGAGGTTTGTCGCCATTAGCGCAGTCGCCATCGCGGCCATCGTTCCCCCGACCGCCAATACCGCCATGCCGCCGATAATCCAAGGTGTGCGGCGTTGCCCGAGATCGGAACCGTACCCCATGCGTGGACGTAACATCTGCATCGCGTAGTGAAGTGTCACCAGCGCACCCGGCAACATGGCCGGCAATGCAAGTTCCACCACCATCACACGATTGAGGGTGGAGGTCGTTAACACCACGATTGCGCCCAGTGCGGTCTGCACCAAGCCCAACCGGAAAATACTCCACCAGCCGAAATTTGTCGTTGAACAGTTCATATCATTGCAAACCCTCAGCCGCCAGCGGCTTGGTTAAGGCCACGAACCGCAAACGCCGAGACCAGCATGCCGCTGACATAAAAATTGATACCGAGTGCGCTGTACCAAGTTGCGCGCTTGATCGGGTCAGCTAAGAAACGCAGCATCAATAGCCCCTGCACCACTGTCAGTACGCCGACCGCAATTGCATGATTCGGCGTCTGCCAGCTAAACAAGAGTCCCACCACAACAGACTGCGAGAGCAACATGATGCCGCAAGCCACACGCGCGGCACCTTGCGCGCCAAGCCGCACGGGAAGTGATCCGATACCCATTTGGCGATCACCTGCAATCGACTTGAAGTCGTTCAACGTCATGATGCCGTGTGCGCCGATGCTATAAAGCAGCGCAAGTGTAAGGGTACGAGCGTCAGGCAAGACACCGCTCAACATTACTGCGGTTCCTGTAATCCAAGCGAGCCCTTCATACGACAAACCGCAAGCGGCATTGCCCCACCAGCCATTCAGCTTCAAACGAAACGGTGGCGCGCTATAAGCCCAGGCGAGAAACAGGCCGACCACCGCAGCAGAGAAGCCCCAGATGCCTAAGAAACTGGCGACCAGCAGTGATACGATCGTCCAAAGAATTGCGATGCAAAGGCCCCACCTGCCCGGCATCCGTCCCGATGGGATCGGTCGGTTTGGTTCGTTGATTGCATCGACGTGGCGATCAAACCAATCGTTTATCGCCTGACTCGTTGCGCACACCAGTGGGCCGGCTAACATGACGCCCAAAATGATGTAAGGCCAACGCCCCTGTGCGTCAACACCCGATGACACCACTCCACAGCCGAATGCCCACATAGGCGGGAACCACGTAATCGGTTTGAGTAACTCTGCAACGGTTGCGAGTGACGGACGCACCAGCGTGGGAGTTTGTGAAATTGCAGTCATCGCGTTGTGGGGTTCAATCGATTGTTCTATCTGGACAAATCCACTCGGGGTGGTGGTTGTGGTGGCAGTGGTAACAGCATGACTAAATAGGGGTCGGCTCCTGATCATCTGGCGGAAGATCGCCTAAGCCGTGACGGCGCATCTTGACGTACAAACTCTGGCGGCTCAGACCCAACATTTCCGCAGCCGCTGCCCTGTTATCTTCGGTCAGACCAAGTGCAGCCTCGATACAGAGTTTCTCAATCAAATCCGTCGTCTCCCCCACTAGTTCTTTCAGAGTCACACGTCCGACCAGGGCAGTCAGTTGCTCAACCGAACGCGATGTCGGGCCAACTGCGGTTGCCGCACTAGCCGCTCCAGCCGGGCCCGGATAGGGTTTCCCATCTTCGTGGTCGGACGCCAACATGCCGCTAGGGTGTGTCAGTCGTCCGCCGATGTTACGGATGGTGAAAGCCATGGCAGGTGGGTTACTCGCCGGCAGCGCGACAGCGGAGACTTCAACTTCTGCAATCAGACCATCGTCACCACGCATACCGGCAGCAAACAGTCTTACCGAACCACGTCGCTTCAAATTTGACATCAATACATTAAACTCAACTTCGTTGCGTCCCAGCCAGCGGTCAAGCGCCTCACCACGCAGCTTATCGTGACCAGACGTATGGGCAAGTTCCGCGAAGGCTTGGTTCGCCCAAATGATGATTCCGTTGACAGTAGAGACCACAAACCCGTCGGCGGCACGTGCAACCGCATCCAATACACTCTTTACTTCGCCGTCCATCCGCGGGTCGGCAGGGGTTTGCGAAACGCGGACCAGCAATAGGGAATGCTGTTCATGTCTAAACAACGAAGTCGATATGAAATACTCGCTCGCCCCGCTGGTGCCCTGCGCATTTGCGCTGGTCGGCTCACCACCGCGACCTGATAACCAAACACTAACCTCTTCGGCGCGGCCACTGGAGCGTACTCTCGCAAACAGCGACTCGATGATATCGATGCTGCGTTGATCAAAGCCGGAGGGAAAGCGTTGGCCGACGATCGGCATGGATATGTCGCCGAGCATCTTTGCCACTGATGGGTTTGCCTCAATGATTTTCTGCGTACCGGCGTCGATCACCAGAACCGCTTCGCTAGACATCTGAAACAGCAGGCGATAACGCGTTTCCGCGTTACGTAAACGCCAGTAGTCACGTTCCATTGAATGCTGGGCATCAACCAAGCGTTGCTGAAGAGCCGCCGTCGCCCGCAGGTCGCGACCAAACGCAATTATGCTGCCGTCTGTGCCAACACGAATGGTTGAATACAGAACAGGAATATCGACTCCGCTCGACGACGGATGATTTACCTGCCGCCACTTCGCTTTAGGTGCCGGACCCTTGCCAGTATGTTCAACCGCCTCGCTCAATAGCGCGACAATTTTTTGCCGACTTTCGATAGTGACACAGTCCTCCCATTGTCGACCAACAAAGCTGTTCAGGCCATCGCGATCAAAATCTGCGCGGCAATGCATCGACTGTACGCCACCTTTCGCGTTGATGACGAGCGTTATATCTGCCGCAGCGGCGATTAATAGAGCAGCAGCACCGGTGTCGAATGTGCCCGATGCTCTGGCAATCGGGTCGTCAACGACCGTCGCGACGCCACGAGCATCTCGTTGTACGGGACCAACGGGTTGCTGCCCTGTCGTCAAGAATCGCCCCGCTTATTAAATTTGCTGTCCACAAACTTCACAAAGCCGCAAATAAAGTCATCAGCCAACTCACGCAACCATGGCGTGTCCGCCACAAGTCGCCCGATTCACATAGAGCTTGCCCTTGATCAACGCGTCAGGCACGCTACTGACGCAGAAGTCAGCTCCGGTGATAAGTTTGTTCGGGTTGTCGGCGAACATCCATCCGCCGACCATCACCGTTAGTTTCTGGTTGCGCGAGGCTTTTCTGATAGCGACCAAGACTGACGGTAACTGCTCCAGCGCCGCCTGGCTAGATACCGACAATCCCAACAAATCAATGTGTTCGCGGCTGACGGCTTCTGCTAGCGCCTCATTGTCGACCGGCAATTCACTCGATACATCCCAGCCAGCACGACGAAAAAACTCCGCCGTCATCATCACCCCAAGTGTATGCTGCTCCAAGGCGATGGGTGCCAGCAACACGCGGTACCCAGACGGGGTAACCGCAGCGCCTTCGGCAAAGAAGGCGGGACGCAAATCGTACATCACCTGCTGTATACGCCAGACTGCACATCCGACTTGGCAGAAGTTGCAGTCGTCGCTACTCCACATGTCTCCCAGGTGACGCGCAGCGCCGGTTAGTAGCTCAAGGTAGATTATCTCAACCGACATGCCTCTGCCTCGCCACATTTCAATAAACGACGCCACCGCCAACATATCGTCTTGTAAAAGCAGCTGCGCGAACTCGGCAAGGTCGCTGCCGCAAATGTTGGTGAAGCTGGGGCGCATTTCGTTGGTCATTGAACGGCCTTTGCCTACCCCAACGGGGCGATCTGCCGCGAGTAATTGCGGAATGATCCGGGACTCCACGAGGCCGACAAGTAGCGAATTTGCGCCCACTGCCTCGAAGCGCATGTCACCGCTGCCTGCACTCGGGCTTACCGCGCGCTTACCTCTAATGGCGGTGCTTAGCCCAGTTTCCATCATGCGTCCCTCACTCATATTCTTCCTCCGCCTTTTGTCGCTGCATGGCCCCTCCTCCGCCACCACAGCAACATCTAAACCGGACTTGCGCCGAGCGACCGGCCAAGGCAGGTTCATGCGCCACGGTTGGTGTTCATTCGTGCGACCTTCGCTTGGTTCCCGCTCGGTTCCATATCACCCTTCGATAATATGCGGTCGATGGGTGGCGGAGCCAAACCTACTCTGTCTTGAAGTAGGCGCTTGTAATCCAATAATGTCAACCCTTATTGACAAAATCTTTCTTCCCCTGCCCTTGATACATTGAGAAAATTGACAATTTCAGTCGGTCTTTTTCAATTTTGTCATTTTTTCGCCTAATCCGAGCGCCACCGCTTAATTGCTAATGTTTGACAACCTAGTTATTAAATGAGTGTCAACCGCTATCAGGAAAAAAATGTCTAATTTTCTTGACACTATTTTGTTAACGGCCTAAATTAAACAGGCGAGGACACTTAAGGATCAAAACGATGCGCGGTTTAGCGCCCGAGGGACAAGGCAGCGGCAGGGATAGGCGTCACAGGTTGACCTGCACGCTATACACACCGGAAGAGCGGTCACGCCGAGACGCCTCCATATGGACATTGATTCAGGGCATTCTTGCACCAGTTCAATTTATCGTATTCCTCGTCAGTGTCGTATTGGTATGCCGATTCTTGATCACTGGTGAAGGCCAAGCCGCCGCGACAATTTCCATTGTAATCAAGACGCTTGTCCTGTACACAATCATGGTGACAGGCGCGATCTGGGAGAAGGCAGTGTTTGGCAAGTACCTATTCGCCCCCGCCTTTTTCTGGGAAGACTTTGTCAGCATGTTTGTCATCGCGTTGCACACCGCCTACCTATATGCCCTGCTGACCGACACCATGAGCATTCGCGGGCAGATGTTGCTGGCTTTGGTGGCGTATGCCACCTATGTCATCAACGCAGGCCAATTCCTCTGGAAGCTGCGAATGGCACGTCTACAACGAGGTGATTTGCCGCTGCAATCGGGAGTCGCCGCATGAGTGTTGCCCTCGAATCGGGTCGTGCTGATACGAAAATCATCCCGATTCTCAAGGAGCGCGGTCAGCGTGAAGTATTCTGTGGTCTCACCGGTATCATCTGGCTGCACCGCAAGATTCAAGATGCTTTCTTTCTCGTGGTCGGTTCACGCACCTGCGCACATCTCATCCAATCTGCAGCTGGTGTCATGATTTTTGCCGAGCCGCGATTTGCCACGGCCATCATCGACGAGCGCGACCTCGCAGGCCTAGCGGACGCAAACGAAGAACTTGATCGGGTAGTCAAACGCCTCCTAGAGCGCCGTCCGGACATCAAATTACTATTTCTGGTCGGGTCATGCCCGTCAGAAGTTATCAAGCTGGACTTGTCGCGCGCCGCGCAACGCCTGTCGTCGCAATTTACGCCAAGCGTACGGGTCCTGAACTACTCAGGCAGTGGCATTGAGACAACCTTTACACAAGGCGAGGATGCGTGTCTTGCCTCACTGGTGCCTACACTTTCTAGCGCGCCGGTTGACGCCCCCACCACCCTCATGATTGTCGGCACACTCGCCGATGTCGTTGAAGACCAGTGGACAAGGCTATTCAACGAGATGGGCATCCACAACGTTGCATATTTTCCGCCGCGACGCTCCACCGAGCTGCCGATGATCGGGCCGAATACCCGCTACTTGCTTGCGCAGCCGTTCTTGGCTGACACTGCCCGTGCCCTAGAAGAGCGCGGCGCGCAACGGTTGCCTGCGCCCTTCCCGCTCGGCGTAGAAGGCACCACAGAGTGGCTCAGGGCTGCCGCCAACATGTTTGGTGTGAGTACCGATACATTCGACGCGGTGACCATGCCAAAGCGCGAGCGCGCATTACGTGCATTACAACGTCAACGTCCACAACTCGAAGGCAAACGAATCTTCTTCTTCCCAGACTCACAGCTCGAAATTCCGATCGCTCGCTTCCTCTCACGCGAGCTTGGTATGCTGCTCACAGAAGTGGGAACACCGTTCTTGCATAAGCAGCATCTGGCCGAAGAGATGGCGATGATGCCTGCTGGCGTGCAGATCTCCGAAGGACAACACGTCGAAAATCAGATAGATCGTTGCCGCTCAGCAAAGCCAGACCTTGTGGTCTGCGGTCTGGGTCTTGCGAATCCATTAGAGGCGGAGGGCATGACCACCAAGTGGGCGATTGAATTGGTCTTCACCCCCATTCAAGGTTACGACCAAGCCGCCGACCTTGCCGAGCTGTTTGGGCGGCCACTTAACCGTCGCCTGAGGCTGGTCGCGTAATGCAGCTGACTCTGTGGACATATGAAGGTCCGCCACACATCGGCGCGATGCGTATTGCGACCGCCATGCACGGACTTCACTACGTACTGCATGCCCCGCAAGGTGACACCTACGCCGATCTTTTGTTTACGATGATTGAGCGTCGTGACCGGCGCCCACCGGTGACGTACACAACCTTCCAAGCACGCGACCTTGGCAACGACACGGCAGAGCTCTTCAAATCTGCCGCGCATGATGCCTACGAGCGCTTCCAGCCGCAAGCCATGCTGGTTGGAGCTTCATGCACGGCCGAGCTCATTCAAGATGACCCGGGTGGTTTGGCGAGGGCGCTGAACTTGCCTATTCCAGTAGTCCCTCTCGATCTGCCTGCATATCAGCGCAAAGAAAACTGGGGCGCATCGGAAACGTTTTACCAGTTGGTACGCGCGCTCTGTACGCCGCACGCCCCCGCTCCGGGTACGAAACGTGCACCGCGTGCAAACGGCAAACGACCGTTATGCAATCTGCTAGGACCCACCGGCCTTGGCTTTCGTCACCGCGACGACATCAAAGAGATTTCAAACTTGTTGATATCAATGGGTATCGATATCAATGTAGTAGCGCCCTACGGCGCCACACCGGTCGATGTTGCCCGTCTCGGTGAGGCGGACTTTAACGTGGTACTTTATCCGGAGACCGCCGCGCAGGCTGCCTCGTGGTTGCAACGCACCTTTGCACAGCCTTTTACCAAGGTGATCCCGATTGGTGTCGGCGCGACGCGCGAATTCATCGCCGAAGTTGCCGCACTCGCCGGTGTTGATGCCGCACTGCGGCTTAACGACCCTCGTTCACGTTCTACTTGGTATGCGAAGTCGGTCGATTCGACCTACCTGACTGGCAAGCGCGTTTTTGTTTTTGGTGATGCCACCCACGCGGTTGCAGCCGCTCGCATCGCCGCGAAAGAAATGGGCTTCAAAGTTGTTGGCATTGGTACCTACAGTCGCGAGTTTGCCCGAGAGATTCGCGAGGCAGCAAAGTTGTACGACGTCGAGCCGCTGATTTCTGATGACTATCTTGAAGTCGAAGCCCGTATCGCCGAATTGCAGCCGGAGCTAGTGCTGGGTACACAAATGGAGCGGCATATTGCCAAACGTCTTGGCATACCGTGTGCAGTCATCTCTGCACCGGTGCACGTGCAGGACTTTCCTGCGCGCTATGCGCCGCAGATGGGGTTTGAGGGCGCAAACGTCATTTTTGATTCGTGGGTTCACCCGCTAATGATGGGACTTGAAGAGCACCTGCTGGGTATGTTCCGAGAGGACTTCGAGTTTCATGATGACGCAGGATGCTCCCATCTGTCTCATCTCGGCGCTGCCAGGTCGAACGCGAAACCCCAGCACGAACGGGCCATTTCAGGCGAAATGGCTCCGAACACCCCGCTAACAGCCGCCGTTGCTCAGTCCAGCGTTACATCCGATGATGGTTCTACCCCCGCCTCCACCGTGACCGCTACCGCCGGCCATGCCGACAGCATTGCAATTGGCGCAGCTGCGCCGACCGCTGCCAATGGCCCGTGGGTTCCCGTCTGGGATGCAGACGCCGAAAAAGAGCTCGGCAAGATTCCGTTTTTTGTCCGTGGAAAGGCGCGCCGTAACACAGAACGATTTGCGCAAGAGCGCTCCCTCGCTCCAATCACCGTCGAGACTCTCTATGATGCTAAAGCTCACTTCGGTCGATAATCCGCAACCGGCATTACCGGCTATCCACGTGGTAATTGTCACCATGGACAGCCACTTGGCAAGTGCTGCGGCGCGGGCTAACCGAAAGCTGTCGAAGTTCATGCCAGGACTAAAGATCACAGTGCACGCTGCGGCGGAATGGGCGGATGACGCAGCCGCCATCGAACAATGCAAGGCCGACATCATTTCCGGCGATATCGTGGTTGCCTCCATGCTGTTCCTTGAAGATCAGTACCTGCCAGTGTTGCCCGCCCTAAAAGCACGACGTGATCACTGCGACGCACTCATCGCCGTCTTGTCCGCACCAGAAGTAAGTAAGCTGACAAAGATGGGCAAATTTGACATGAGCGCGCCAGCGGGCGCTGCGATGTCATTTTTGAAAAAATTGCGCGGCAAGCCCGCTGGACAAGATGGCAGCAAGGCAGGTGCCGGAGAGCGGCAAATGAAAATGTTGCGCCGTTTGCCGAAGATTTTGAAGTTTATCCCTGGTACTGCGCAAGATGTGCGCGCGTATTTTCTGACGCTACAGTATTGGCTCGCCGGCTCGGAAGAAAATGTCGGCAACATGGTGCATTTCCTCGTCGACCGTTATGCCGCCGGCGAGCGCCAAGCCCTGCAAGGCTTGGCGAAGGTCGCCGGTGCCGTAGAGTATCCGCACGTCGGTGTGTACCACCCAAAGATGGCACATCGCGATGCCGTAAATCGGATGGCCGCCACGGTCGATGTGCTGCCCTCATACGCGTCGGCAGGCAAGCGTGGCACGGTCGGTTTATTGTTACTGCGCTCGTACATTCTTGCGGGAAATACTGACCATTATGATGGCGTCATCACGGCGTTAGAAGCCCGCGGCTTACGGGTCATTCCAGCGTTCGCCACAGGCTTAGACGGCCGCCCGGCGATCGAGACTTATTTCCTTAAAGACGGTCGCCCGGTGATCGATGCGATGGTTTCATTAACCGGTTTTTCGTTGGTCGGCGGCCCCGCCTATAACGACTCAAAGGCAGCCGAAGAAATTCTCGCGAAAGTGGATGTACCGTACCTCGCCGTGCACCCAGTCGAGTTTCAGACCCTTGATCAATGGGGTGGTTCGATGCGCGGGCTGCTCCCAGTTGAATCGACCATCATGGTCGCGATCCCGGAACTAGATGGCGGCATTGGTTCGATGGTTTTTGGTGGTCGCGGTAGCGCTGCGCAGGTCGCCTGCACCGGTTGCTCCCGTGGCTGCAAATTCACCAACATCGCCGAAACCCACGACATGCACTCCTGCATCGAGCGCGCAGACACGCTCGCTGCCCGGGTCGGCAAACTGGTCGACCTGCGTCGCTCAGAACGCGCCAACCGAAAGGTCGCGGTAGTGGTATTCAATTTTCCGCCAAACGCGGGGGCTACAGGAACCGCCGCGTTCCTGTCGGTGTTTGAGTCCTTGTTTAACACGCTGGCCGCGATGAAGCGTGAAGGGTATGTTGTTGACATGCCCGCGTCTGTTGATGAACTTCGCGAGGCTGTCATTAACGGCAATGCCGCACAATATGGTGCGATGGCGAACGTCCATACGCGCATCTCGGCGGATGAACACGTCCGTCGCGAAAGACATCTGAAGGAGATCGAAGCACAATGGGGGCCTGCACCAGGCAAGCAGCAAAGTGACGGCAGTTCAATCTTCGTGCTCGGCAAAATGTTTGGCAACGTGTTTGTCGGCATCCAGCCCGCGTTTGGCTACGAGGGCGACCCGATGCGTTTATTGTTTGAACGGGGTTTTGCGCCGACCCATGCGTTCTCTGCGTTTTATCGTTGGCTAAACGAAGATTTCGGCGCGAATGCGGTGCTGCACTTCGGTACACATGGTGCACTTGAATTCATGCCAGGTAAGCAGAACGGAATGTCGGCAACTTGCTGGCCGGACCGCCTCATCGGCGACCTGCCGAATATGTATTTGTACGCGTCAAACAACCCCTCAGAAGGCACCGTGGCCAAGCGACGTGCCGCCGCAACATTGATCAGTTACCTGACCCCGCCAGTCGCACAGGCTGGGTTGTATAAGGGTCTAGTCGACCTCAAGGACATGATTGAGCGTTATCGCAGTTTGGAGCCGGAGGCAACTGCGGAGCGCCGCGACCTCGCTGTCATGATTCAAGCGCAGGCGACCGAACTACAGTTTATTGAAGTTGCCGAGGCGGCTTGGGGCGATGCCTCCGATGCGAAGATCGTCAAACTCGGCGCGGATATTCTGGAAATGGAACACGCATTAATTCCCTTCGGCTTGCATATTGTCGGAAAATCGCCAAGTGATGCAGAGCGGGTTGACTTGCTTCTATCCTACGCTGAAGCATCACATGCCAAGCGTCCTGCGCGTGCAGTAGTCGAGGCAATCGTCGCTGGTCGCAGCGCTGCGGACGCTCTTACGCTTGCCAATGGCGACACCGAGCAGCATCCGTTGGCAATGCTCGAGGAGCTTGCGAGGACCGATGCGATGATCGCCGAGGACCATGAAATTGACGGCATATTGCGTGCTCTCGATGGGAGGTATTTACGTCCGGCACCCGGTGGTGACCTGCTACGAACCCCGACGATCTTGCCGACGGGTCGTAACCTACATGGCTTCGATCCGTTCCGTATTCCGAGCGCCTATGCCGTTCAAGATGGCGCGCGCCAGGCAGACCGATTGTTGCAGAAGCACATTGCTGATGGCAACAGGTTCCCCGAGTCCATTGCACTCGTATTATGGGGTACGGATAACCTCAAGAGCGGAGGCGGCCCGATAGCCCAAGCATTAGCACTGATGGGTGCCAAACCACGCTTTGACAGCTATGGTCGCTTGGCCGGTGCGGTACTAACACCACTCGATGAATTGGGACGCCCACGCATCGACGTGGTTATCACGTTATCGGGTATTTTCCGTGATCTTCTTCCGCTGCAAATCAAGCTGCTGGCAGAAGCATCGTTCTTGGCTGCAACCGCCGATGAACCTGATGAGCAAAACTTCATCCGCAAACATTCGCTCGCTTTCGTGGCTGAACACGGC
This sequence comes from Burkholderiales bacterium, assembly GCA_040379385.1. GTDB lineage: Bacteria > Pseudomonadota > Gammaproteobacteria > Burkholderiales > Usitatibacteraceae > UKL13-2. Next base: position 20,554 of record JBEILF010000007.1, read on the forward strand.
GGCAGCCTTGAAACCGCGTCACTACGGGTGTTCGGCAATGCCGACGGCGCATACGGCTCCAATGTTGGCAACCTGATCGACAACAGCCGTTGGGAAGACGGGGATGAACTCGCCGAAACATTCAGTCGTCGCAAAGGATTCGCTTATGGCCGCGCCGGCAAGCCAGTGCAGCAAGGCGTTTTGCTGCAAAGTGTTTTGTCCAACGTTGACCTAGCCTATCAGAACCTTGATTCGGTCGAGCTTGGTGTGACCACCATCGACACCTACTTTGATACCTTGGGTGGCATCAGCCGCGCCATCACACGTGCCAAAGGGCCGGACGCGAAAGTTGCGCCGGTCTACATTGGCGACCAAACACGCGACAACTTTGGCGGCGGTACGGTACGAACATTAACCGACCAAGTTGCCTTGGAAACGCGTACGCGAATGCTCAATCCCAAGTGGTACGAGGATATGCTGAAACATGGCTACGAGGGTGTGCGCCAGATCGAGGTTCACATCACCAACACGATGGGTTGGTCCGCCACGACGGGACAGGTGCAGCCCTGGGTGTATCAGCAGTTGAGCGAGACATTCATGCTTGACCCCGAAATGCGCGGTCGACTCGCAAAGCTAAATCCCACCGCCTCTGCACGGGTTGCGAACCGATTGCTGGAAGCATCACAAAGACAGTACTGGAAGCCCGATGCGGCCATGCTCGAAGCCCTTCAACGTGCAGGCGAAGAACTCGAAGATCGCCTTGAGGGTGTCTATGAACCTCCAACCCAATTTCAACGCGCCACAGCCTGAACCCCTACTAAGGAACGCACATGAGTGTTGCAACAGTACCGTTTTCAGATATCAAACGCGCAGATAGTGCCAACCTACCGAAGCGCCCCGATGGTGATGGCAGCGTTCAGACTCAACTGGACCCCAATCTCAAAATAGGTAACGCTAAGGTGTTTGCCGTATATGGCAAAGGCGGCATCGGCAAGAGTACGACTTCCTCCAACCTGTCGGTGGCTTTCTCGAAATTGGGCAAGCGAGTATTGCAAATCGGTTGCGACCCAAAACACGATTCGACATTCACATTAACCAAAAGGCTGATGCCGACGGTGATCGACGTCTTGGAATCAGTAGATTTCCACTCAGAAGAGTTACGCGTTGAGGACTTTGTCTATCAAGGTTACAACGGTGTGATGTGTGTGGAAGCTGGCGGCCCCCCTGCTGGTACCGGGTGCGGCGGCTACGTTGTTGGCCAGACAGTAAAGCTTTTAAAGGAACACCACCTTCTCGAAGACACCGACGTCGTAATTTTTGATGTATTGGGTGACGTGGTGTGTGGTGGCTTTGCCGCACCGCTGCAACATGCAGATCGCGCTCTGATCGTCGCGGCGAACGACTTTGACTCGATCTTTGCGATGAACCGCATTGTCGCCGCGATTCAAGCTAAATCGAAAAACTATAACGTTCGACTGGGAGGCGTCATCGCCAACCGCAGCCGCGAGACTGATCAGATTGATAAGTTCAATAACGTGATTGGCCTCAAGACAATGGCGCAATTCCCAGATCTTGACGTGATCCGCCGCAGCCGCTTGAAAAAAGCGACGCTATTTGAAATGGAGGACTCGCCCGAGCTTCGTGCTGTTCAAGACGAGTACCTGCGCCTTGCTGCAAAGCTCTGGGCGGGCACCGACCCCCTCCATGCGACGCCGATGAAAGATCGCGATATTTTTGACCTGCTGGGATTTGATTGATGTCGAACATCTCGTACCAACAGCGACGCAGCGAGATCGAATGTTATTTCGACCGCACGGCTGTCGATGCGTGGAAAAAACTCACTTCAGACGCACCTATTGGTCGTATTCGGGCCACTGTCCGTGCTGGCCGCGATGAAATGCGCAACACACTATTGAGTTGGCTACCAGAAAACTTGGAGGGCTTACGGCTCCTCGACGCCGGCTGTGGTACGGGGGCACTTGCAGTGGAAGCTGCACACCGAGGCGCAACGGTACTGGCGATCGACTTGTCTCCGACACTCGTAGACCTAGCACGCGACCGTGCGCCAAAGACATTTTCGAATCCGCATGGAAAGATCGAGTTTCAAGCCGGCGACATGCTGGATCCCGTGCTGGGTGAATTTGACCACGTGGTTGGCATGGATTCCGTCATCCACTACGACGCAAGCGATGTGGTGAAGGTGCTCGAAAGCCTAGGTGCCCGTACGCGCGGCAGCATCCTTTTTACCTATGCGCCAAGCAATCTGTTCCTTGAAACCATGATTGCGATCGGCCGACTTCTACCGCGCCGAGACCGTGCGCCATGGATTTCACCGATTGCAACCAAGCGAATCAACCATCTCGTTGCAACAAGTCGTGAGTTATCAGCATGGCAGTCGGCACGTACCAAGCGTGTCTCGCGTGGCTTCTATACCTCTCAAGCACTAGAGTTAGTTCGCGCATGAAAATCCTGCCGCTGAAATCGATTAATGACAAGATGAGTCGCGGCTGGCAGTACCTCAGCAGCGAATGCTTGCCATTCGCCGACGCGGCCACCAGTGACCTACCGCTTGGCAGACTGCTGCGCCTATCGTTGTTTCAGGTGACTGTTGGAATGGCAACCGCCTTGCTAGTCGGAACGCTGAATCGTGTCATGATTGTTGAATTGGGTGTCTCCGCATGGTTAGTGTCGTTGATGGTCGCCCTGCCCCTGCTGTTTGCGCCTTTCAGAGCCTTGGTTGGCTATAAGTCGGATACTCATCGATCAATCCTAGGTTGGCGTCGAGTACCATTTATCTGGTTCGGCAGCATGCTCCAGTATGGTGGATTGGCCATCATGCCTTTTGCACTACTGATTCTTTCAGGCGATTCATCAATTGATTCACATGCGCTGATCGTTGTCGGACACATCGGCGCGGCTCTCGCCTTTCTGATGATTGGTGCCGGCCTGCACACAACCCAGACAGCTGGCTTGGCATTAGCAACAGACCTTGCAACGCCCGACTCTCGGCCACGTGTTGTCGCCTTGATGTACGTTATGCTTTTGGTCGGGCTCGTGTTGAGTTCGTTTGCTTTCAGCTTCTTCCTTGAAAGTTTCAATGCGATTCGTCTGATAAAAGTCATTCAGGGGGCCGCAGTCGCTACCATGCTGTTGAACGTCATCGCGCTCTGGAAGCAAGAGCCGCGAATTCCTCGGCAGCCGATAGGAATTGAAGAAAAGTCGCAGACATTCAAAGATGTTTGGCAGATTTTCCGCAACGAACCGGGTGCGATCCGCTTGCTGACGGCTGTGGGATTGGGAGCTGCTGCTTTCAACATGCAAGATATCGTCTTGGAACCCTATGGTGGCGAGATACTCGGCTTAAGTGTTTCGGCCACGTCGATGCTGACGGCAATTCAAGCGGCAGGCTCACTGCTTTCGTTTGCTATTGCCGCAAAACTATTGAGCAATCGCACTAACCCCCACCGCCTCGCCGCATGTGGCGTTTTGGTTGGCGTGGTGGCCTTTTGCTTTGTCATCTTTTCTGCGCCAATGGCCTCACCAAATGTCTTCCGAATAGGCGCGTTTTTGATTGGCTTTGGTGGCGGCTTGTTCGCCGTTGCAACGCTTTCATCCGCGATGAACGTCGAGACCTGCGGTTACACAGGTCTGGCTCTTGGCGCATGGGGAGCGGTTCAGGCGACAGCAGGCGGCCTAGCAATTGCCGCTGGCGGTGCCCTCAGAGACGTCATCACCCACTACGGCGCGCGTGGCTACCTGGGCCAAGTATTGGCTGATCCGGCAAATGCGTACGGCATGGTCTACCACATTGAAATATTCCTGTTGTTTGCGACCTTGGTTGTTATCGGTCCGATGGCACGGTATAGCTTTGGTTTTTCGTCTATACCGGGCAACAAAGAATCACAGCGGCAGAAATTTGGATTGGCTGAGTTTCCTGGCTAGTAATAGAAACAGTTGTCAGGTGCAATTTTCTTGCGTTACCCGAGGAGAATAAACATGGTTGGTGCAATTACACAGTATATCGATGTCGCGCAGTTAGTTCTCTACCTATTCTGGGCATTCTTCGCCGGCCTCATTTACTATCTTCACCAAGAGGGTAAGCGCGAAGGCTACCCCTTGGAGTCCGATATTTCTCATCGGATCAAGGTACAAGGCTTCCCGGCAATTCCGGATGCAAAGACGTACGTGTTGCGCGACGGCACAACACGTATTGCGCCTAACGCCGCTAACAATGGTTTCGATAAAGACCTAAAGGCCATCCCAGCCCACGCTTATCCGGGCGCACCGCTGATTCCAACCGGCAACCCAATGCTCGACGGCATCGGCCCCGGAGCATACGCAAACCGTCCGGATATTCCAGACATGACGGTAGACCAAGAACCAAAGATCGTACCACTACGGGTTGCCACAAATTTCCATCTTGAGTCTAGTGATCCCAACCCAATCGGGATGAACGTAATTGCAGGAGATGGTAACGTCGCAGGCCAGATCTCGGACGTTTGGGTAGACCGCGCCGAAATCCTGATCCGCTACTTGGAAGTCAAAGTCGCGAGTAACGGTCGTACCGTACTAATACCAAATAACTTTGCGCGAATCACCAGCAAGGAAGTCAAAGTACGTTCAATTTTTGCCGAACATTTTGCCGACATACCTGGCACAAAGAGGGCTGAAACGATAACGCTCATGGAAGAAGAGCGCATCATGGCCTATTTCGGCGCTGGCACCCTATACGCGTCGCCAGAACGCGCGGAGCCACTGCTGTGAGTCGGCAACTTTTCATCGTGCCGGAACACGAATTTGAACCGCAACTCGGTCTCCCTGAGCGGCTTCCAGAGGGAGAGAAGCTTCTGTGGCAAGGCGCACCCGACTGGCGGACGCTCGCAATCCACGCTTTTCATGTCCGCAAACTCGCTGTGTATTTCGCCGTCATCCTTGCGTTGCGCACTTTGTTTGCCTTGTCCGAGGGAAGTCACATCAGTGAGCTGGTGATTTCTTTGGCGATCTTGACACCACTGGCTGGTATCGCAATCGGCCTGATCACGTTGATAGCTTGGTTAACAGCACGTACCACCACATATACCATCACCGATCAGCGCATCGTGATGCGCATCGGCATCGTCCTCTCAGTGACCTTCAACCTGCCTTTCAAGTCACTCGACAGCGTTGGCATAAAGCGTTTTGCCAACGGCGCAGGCGATTTAGTAACGACGATTGGTTCGCTCGACCGCATTGCCTACGCGCATCTCTGGCCGCATGTACGACCGTGGAAACTTGCCAAACCGGAGCCAATGCTGCGCTCGATATTGAACGTCGCCAGTGTTGCAAACACCTTAACGCAAGCGATGAAAGCGGCTTCCGGCGGCGTCGCGATTGCGGTCAGCGATGAGAAGATGTCTACCAACCAAAAGGCCAACCAACGCGGCGAATGGGCAACGGCGGCATGAGCGAAACCAGCCAAGCCATTGTTTCCGACCACTTCCCCCGCGCACCCCTCTACCTTGCGGGGGCAGGGGTATTGCTAACAGTTTTGGGGGTGTCGATTGTCCGCGTTGGCGACTTGCGCACTTCCTACGTCTCGACGGCTGCTGCGATCAAGGAACGTGCACTTCGCTTCGAAGATCAGAAAGACGGCAGTGTCACGGTGATTGACGCCACAACCAATAAAACGATTGAAGTTGTCTCTCCTGGAACCAATGGTTTCTTGCGAGGTGCACTACGCGGGCTGGCAAGAGAACGCAAGCGCACGAGTGCAAGCGCAGAACCGCCTTTCAGGTTGGTTTCGCGAACGGATGGACGACTCACTCTCGATGATCCTACCACCGCACGCCAGGTAGACCTCAAGTCATTTGGGCCGACAAACGCGCAAGTATTTGAACGATTCTTGACACAACAAGAACCAACCCTTCGTGAGACTAACGCTGTTCCCATCAGCACAACGCCACTTGCGCCGCTGTTCACCGGAAAACAATCAGGAAATTAGGAGCCATATGTCTACTACCAAATGCATTGACACTGCTGCAGATGCGGGACAACGCGCCAAGGCGAATACGCTGATAAGTCCACGCTTCTACACCACCGATTTTGAAGCGATGAATCGCTTGGATATCAGTTCCGTTAGATCCGAGTGGGACAAAATGATGCTCGAATACGAGGGCGATAATAACCATGATCACTTCCAGCGCGATGCAGGATTTGGTGCAGAGATCCGTGACATGTCGCCTGAATTGAAGCAGGAGTTCTTGGACTTTCTCGTCAGCTCACTGACATCAGAGTTTTCGGGCCAAATTCTTTACAACGAAATTCGCAAGAACACCAGCAACCCGGACATCAAGGCATTGATGGGATTTATGGCACGCGATGAGTCGCGCCACGCGGGATTCATTAATCAATCACTTCGCGACTATGGCCTAGCCGTTGACCTAGGTGATTTGAAGAAGACAAAGGCGTACACCTACTTCAAGCCAAAGTACATTTTTTACGCGACGTACCTGTCGGAAAAAATTGGCTATGCCCGTTACATCACCATCTATCGTCAGCTGGAAAAACATCCCGACAAGCGATTCCACCCAATTTTTAAGTGGTTCGAGCGTTGGTGTAATGATGAATTCCGCCATGGTGAATCGTTTGCACTCATCATGCGCGCAAATCCAAAGTTGCTTACTGGCCTTAACGTCTACTGGATTCGCTTTTTTCTGCTTGCCGTCTACGCCACCATGTATGTGCGTGACCATACGCGACCGCAGTTGCACATCGCAATGGGACTAGACCCCAACGAATACGACTACACAGTATTCCGTATCACCACTGAAATCACCAGACAGGTGTTCCCCGTTTCGCTGGATACCGATCACCCATCATTCCGCGCCGGATTGGAGCGGCTGCATGCCGTCTCTGACAAGATCACAGCAGCCAAAGCGCGAGGTGGGATCGTTGGGCTCGTAATGCAAGGGGTATGGGCTGTCGCAGGTTTCGCAACATTTGCTCGCTTGTATTTTTTGCCGGTCAAGTCTCATTCACTACCAAAGCAGATTCGCATGGTTCCTGCCTGGTAACTAGCCCATAACAAAAAATAGTCTCGAAATGGAAATCACACCGCTGCTTTACCCGACACTGTTCGTGCTAATTGCATGGTGGTTAAGCACCGGTGCGATTCTCTATCTTGATCAGTTGCCTTCAACAACTTACCCTATCAGCATGACGTGTGCAACGGCATTGGCGCTCGCTGCGTTGGTGGTATTGGCGGTATCTAGCCAAGCTGCAACCATTGCCAACGCCTACATTGGATTTTCTGCGGCGCTGATCATTTGGGGATGGCAGGAAATGGCGTTCTTGATGGGGTTTGTGACCGGTATACGCAAGTCTCCCTGTCCTGAAAATGCCACAGAACTGCAAAAATTTCTCTACGCCACCGAGTCAGTTATCTATCATGAGGTGGCGCTGGTGATATGCGTATTGGCTATCTTCGCCGTTAGTTGGGATCGCCCTAATCTGGTCGGTATCGCCACCTTCTTCATTCTGTGGGTGATGAGGCTCTCGGCAAAGCTGAATTTGTTTTTCGGCGTACGCAACCGGTATGAATCTTTTCTGCCGCCTCACCTCACCTATCTCAAGACATATTTTGGCCAGCGCAGTATCAATTATCTTTTCCCGGTGGTGGTCACATCATCAAGTGTCGTGTCGTTCTTGCTTTGGCAAGCTGCGCTCACACCAGGCGCAACCCCTTTTGAACACGCCAGCTACGGACTACTAGCGACGCTCCTCACTTTGGCGGTGCTGGAGCACTGGTTCTTGATTATCCCGTTACCCGTCGAAAGAATGTGGAACTGGGCGATGCGATCGCGCAACGCAAGTTAACCATCCGATGCGAGCTTCCACTTCCATGTTGACGGACAAAGATATGCCACGCTGTTTGTGGCACCCCATTGGTGGCGTAGTTCGCCACTCAATACCCGCGTGCGGGTTCAGCACGATAGCAGGTGAAGTTTGAATAAGGAGAGATAGTTATGTCAGACGCTGAAAGAGTTTGGCCATCCGGCCTGACAGTATCCGAAGCCGAAGAGTTTCACAGACACATCATCGAAGGTACGCGTATTTTCTTCTTCATCTCGTGCATCGCGCACCTGATGGCGTATATCTATACGCCTTGGCTTAAATAGGAGGAAAGGAAGATGAATAATGGAAAAATGTGGCTGGTGTTAAAGCCAACAGTAGGAATCCCCGTCTTTTTTGCCGGGATGGTGGTAGCTTCGCTATCGATTCACACCTCGATACTGCTGAACTCTGACTGGTTCCCTGCCTTTCTTAAGGGCGGCCAGAAGGCGGCAGCAGCACCTGCGGCAGCACCTGCTGCAGCGGCAGCGGCAGCGGCAACAGCAGCACCAGCGGCAAAGCCCAAGTAGAGCGTTCGCGCTTGGGCGGGACCGAAAGGGGTCGGGACGTTATCCCGACCCCAGTTTTGTTTAGCCACAATCATTCACCACGCGGTTTACTTAGAAGATATGGTCTGCGTGGATGCTACAAGCGTGCCGACGTGGCACTAGTTTCGCGGATCAGCGGCACCATGACACGCAATGCCGCGAGCATCAAGATTATTTCCACTGTGTACACAAACAGATAGCCACTTTCGGGCGACACTCGACTGACACCATCGCGGGCCACGAATGTGATGCCACCCACCACGTCACGCAGTACACCGCCGAGGGCAACAGCTACGCCCGCAGCGGTCGCCTGGACAGCTCCCCATGCGCCGAGAGCTAACCCGCGTTGATCTCGCGGGGCGTGGTTCATAGTTGCCGTCAGCGTGCCATGGCTAAATAACCCCCCGCCAAGACCAATAAAGAATGCACCCGCAACAAACAGCAGTGGCGACGATAAGAAGGCGGAAAATATCACCGCCAAAAATGCCGGGACGCCAAATCCTGCGCCGTAAGAGGCGATTCGAAAAGGATCGGCACCTCGGGAAAGCACGCGAGATGCATAGCCAAACCCAAGCAGGCCTCCCATTGCCAGCGCGGCGGTGAGGCGTGTCGTTGCAGAAACGGACATGTTGAGAATCTGACCGCCATAGGGCTCCAGCAGGATATCTTGCATGCTGAATGCCATCGTCCCCAAGCCAATCGCAGTTAGTCGACGGAGCGCGCGGCCATGTTCTGTAAAGTTGTTCCATGACTCGCGAAAACTTAGCGGCGCAGCACCGTATAACGCCAAATTGCGATTACGCGGCTCTTGCTTCCAAAGCGCGATGATATTTAAGACCATCGTCAAGACTGCGGCAGCCTGGATCACTTGAACCAGACGTAACGGGCTGAAATCTGCAAGCGCCCAGCCAAACACCAGTGCACTGAAAAAGGTACCAAATAGCAACATGACGTACATTAGCCCCACCACTTTTGGCTGTGACTCTTCAGAGACTAGGTCAGTCGCGAGCGCCAACCCGGCGGTTTGAATCGTGTGTAGCCCGGCGCCGACAAGGAAAAATGCCAGTCCGGCTCCAGCCTGCCCTACCCAGGTCGGCCACTCTAGCGCGTTGCCGCCTCCCGATAACGCCAACAGCGCAAAGGGCATGATCGCCAAGCCGCCGAATTGGATCATGGTACCGCGCCAGATGAAGGGGACCCGCTTCCAACCGAGCGCCGAACGATATGTATCTGAGCTATATCCGATCAAAGCGCGAAATGGTGCCACAATGACGGGTAGGGAAATCATTATGGCGACCAAGGAGGCCGACACGCCCAATTCAACGATCATGACACGATTAATCGTACCGACCAATAGGACAAGCGCCATTCCCACCGACACCTGAAACAGTGACAGGCGCAGCAGCCGACTCAAGGGCACTTCTGCGGTGGCAACATCTGCAAAGGGAAGATAACGTGGTCCAAGATTGGCCCACGTTTCAATTATTTTGCGGCTAACGCGGTTCATTATTGACGCGCCTTCGACACAAACGGCGCTCCGGGCCTAAACAACAATTGGTCGCCATTCTTTCATCGCGTGCGGAGGAATGAGAATTTCTGTTGCGGCAATAATTGCAAAATCTGTGTACGCTAGTTGCTTTTGGTGTTGCCGTGCACTCCACAGCAATTGCGGCCCTGAGGCCGCAATTGCAAAAGCTCCCCAACCGGCTTGTTTGCCTAACGCTTCGACACGACTTTCAGTGGGGTGGCAGGTACGTCAGTCCTGCTTAGCAGTGCCGGAAAGTCTTTGGCCATCTGCGCGCCAAACAACGGTTTGTAGGCCCCAGCGTGACAAGTTGCGCAGTTAACCTTCGCCACATCGCCACCCGCCCCTTTGCGATTTATAGGGAACACGGGGGTTAATGGCTCCATGTACTCATTGTTGAGATTACGCGCCATGCGGATACCGTGCCAGGCGGTAACGCGCTGCGGCGTGGACGTTTCCCACGACGAAAACGAACGCGTGTTATGACAGTAGGTACAGTTAACACCCAATCCCTCCGACATATGTACCATCAATGCGTACGTCCATTCCGTTTGTTTGGTCGTCTGCAAATTCCGTGTCTCACCTCTCATCGGTAATGCCGTAGAGCCTGCGGTACGAATTTCCATCGATTGACTGAGAAAAGGTGTTAGTCCGTCTGCAGGTAAAGAGCTTAGGCCAACGTCTTTGGCAACCTTGTTTTGCAACCCATCTCCTCCCACCATACGCGACGCAGTTTTAGCCTGAGGTGGCGTGAACCAGACATTTGCGGGAATATGTTCTCCTCTGTGGCATGTGTAGCAGGTCACCCCAGTGGCACCAACGTGAGCTTTATTGTCGACGTTGATGGCTTGAGTCATCTGCAACATCTTACGGGCAACCACTTTTGTGTAAAGCGTGTCCGCCTCAAAGCCCTCGCCTGCCACGTGGCAGTAGTTACACCCTTCTTTGGGGGACACCCAGTTCGTAATCGACACCATCGTGCGGGTAAATTCACCCACACTAATTCCGCCGAGCACTTGGACGTTCTTGTACACCGAGCTGGCTGGAGGACCCCCGTCTGCAATCGCCGGAATGACTTCAGGAACTGCATTCGCCGCCAGTTGTTTCGGGACATCGCGAGGATTGTTGAGCTCGACCATCGCTGTCCCACGGAAGCCGCGCTGGTAGCTATCCACTGGCGGCCGTTCCCAGCAACCGCTTAACAAAGACGTGCCAAGAAGTGCAACGGATACTGCGGCTAGTCTTGAAAATGTCTTCATTTCGGCGCTCCTTGCAGCAAGGCGGGATCAATCACAGGCCCCGGGTAGACAGAAGGATACATAGGCGCAACGCCGTGTTTGACCGCCCACAAGTACCAATTGTCCACTACGGTACCCGTCAACAAGATTCCGATTCCACCAGTCAGCGGGCACAATACCGCAAACCACCACGCCCACCGATGGATCGATTCCATGGAAGCGTTGAAACCCATTGTCCAACGCCAGAAAAGCGCCGCGCGCTCAGACGCGGTACCACGATCAACGATTTGTTCAATCTCGCGCTCGCCGCCGAAACGGCTCACAGCAAGAATGGTCGCGCCGTGCATGGCAAACAAAAGTGCTGACCCGTATAAGAAGACAATCGACAACATATGGAAGGGGTTGTAGAACAAATTGCCATAGCGAATCGAGAACGCAGCCGTCCAGTCTAGATGCGGGAAGATACCGAACGGCACGGCTTCGCCCCAATTGCCCATCATGACGGGGCGAATAAAACCAAGTACAAGATAGAGCCAAATTGCAGCGGCAAATGCCCAAGCAACGTGAGTCCCCATGCCAAGCGCTCTTGCGCGGCGGTACATTCTCAGCCACCAAAGCAATATGGACATAGTAAGGAAGAACCCCGCCATTAACCACCAACCGCCCTCATTCAACGGCGGGATACGCAGTCCATAGGCTGGCGCTGGCGGCTCCAGTGCCAACCAAAACAGCTGCCGCACAAACTGCACCGGATCCCAGTTGACCGATGCCATCATGTTCAAGCCAATAATTTCGAAGGCGATAAAAAAACAAATTATCGATGCGACACCGAGTCCGCCAAGGTAAACCGGTCCTACCTGCGCGTCGCCAAATTTCCCGAACCAGTAAACAAAGAATGGTTTGCCATCACGGCCCCACCAGTCACTCTTTGGAAGCGGCACACCATCGTACGGAGCATGCACTTGGACTCTTGTAAAGATATTCTGATATTCCATGTTCATCTCCGTTGCCTATTTCCAAACTGGCAGGTTTAACCACCAGCCCCACCATTCGGGCCAGCCGCGGGTCCAAAATGGTCCGCTAATCACAATACACACAGCACTCCAGAATACCGCGCTCAAGGCAAGGAACAGACCGAGGCGATGCACACCTAACGTACCGATGGAATAGCCGATAGCATCGCGGAAGAAAGTGTTCTCATGTTCGGCAGTTTTGACTGGCTCGCCTTTTGCAGGATTGGTGGAGGATAGTATTAATCCACCGTGTAATGAGAGGGCAAGCGCGGTTCCAAAGAAGAAACTGACCGCGAGCATGTGTGCCGGGTTGTAGTGAAAATGCAGGTACTGGTAGCCTGTGTTTGAAACCCAGTCGAGATGGCTCATGATGCCGTAGGGGAAGCCATGTCCCCACGCACCCATCAGCAGCGGGCGAATGACAACCAATGTGACGTACGCCAGAATCGCGAAGGCAAATGCAAACGGAACGTGGTACCCCATTCCCAATTTTCGACAAATCTCAACTTCTCGCAGCGCCCAAGAGACAAAGGCACCAATCGCACAGACAGTGATGATCTGCCACAGTCCGCCTTCCATCAACGGCGCGAATCCGAGACCGTACTTAAGGTCTGGCGGCGCAATATTGATTTGCCACACATTCCATGTTGTGCCTTGCGAGGCACCCCATAAAATGAGCGCGGTGCCGACCACCGAAAAGAATATGGTCGTGACGCCGAAGAATCCCACGTAGAACGGCCCGACCCAGAAATCAAACAAATCGCCGCCTAGAAGCGTTCCCCCGCGAACTCGGTATTTCTTCTCAAAACTTAGCATCGCCATGGCGCACTCCTCGAACGTGTCTGATTTTTTCTACCGAATCCTCAGGACACCTGTGGGTTCCTGACAGATTTTTGGAAATTTTTATTTCATGTGTTGATACAGTCGGCAAAAATTGCCAGCCTACCTAGCTACGACAATCTTGTTGTAAAACGAGTACATACGTCGTCTTGGTTAAACAACGGACGAAGTCAGTGCCGAAGTTCTACTTCGAATGTACGTAACAGCCGCACCCGACTTCGCCCGCCTACTACAAATGCACCATTGCCAATTACTTCGGCGCCGGTGCCATCTGACTGACGGCCGGACCAGCTTTCGCCGCAGGGCCAGCAAGCCAATTGAACCTGTCCGTGCTGAGCAAGATGAAATGAATCACGATTGCTAGCGTGAACAGAAACGCCGCCAGTGCCACGAGGGCACGACGCGGGTCGAATAACGTCCAAATTCGCCACATGTTCCTACCTCCTAAAAAATTGCGACACAGTTACAGATCAAACCGGATTTGTCTTCTAGAAAACGAATACCGGTCTAGCCCGCAAACCAAGGGCGCCAGGTCCAGACCAACACATGAGCCACAGTCGCAATCACCGTGAATATCACCATACTGGAGACAAACAAACCGTGAAATGCTCTTGCTTCCTCAGCGGATAGTCCCGATAGGGATTTACCTTGTTCCGACATAAAAAACCTCCTTCACGAAGTTCCGAGCCGCCTTTCGACAACCCGGTACAGCACCGTACGAATCCCATACGGCGAGGATCACCATCCGCCGCTGTAACACGAGACGGATGATTAACGCCCTAAATTCAGGGCATATTCTTTTGATCACTAATCCATGAGCGCCATCGCCAATGTTGAACGCGCTTGATTACTTGCTTCACCCAATATCGGCGGGTGTTTTTTTGCCTCGCCGGCAGTCGGCACCAGCCTTGTCGCCAACACGATGACAAGGAATATCGGGAAGCTAATGACGAAGAGCAAATGGAACAAACGCTCGTCACGCTTCTTCAGATTCTGTCGTTCAGCCTCAACGAGGGTGCTATGGGAATTATTCATGCAGTCGCTCCTTCTAAGAGTGCATCGCGTGCTTTTTCAACATGGGACTCCAACACAATTTCGCTACCGGCAAGCCGGGTCTCGCGCTCTGCGCGGTCTCGCAATCGTTTGGCAACAGAGATGCGAATCAGGACAGGTTGATCATCAACCATGGACTCGAGCAGCGCCTTCGCAGCGTCATTCCATGGCAACGCCTTGGTTGGTTTTGCGAGCGTCGCATCCACCTTATCCATTTGGCTTGCCAGTGGCAGGATGTGGAACAACATGTCAAACAGGGCATTCGATACTTCTTGAATCAGATAGGTCGCGCCCGAGTAGCCCATAAACGGCGTTCCGGTATGGCGGCGAATAATCGCGCCTGGAAACGAAGCCGGAATGTACGAAGTCCTGGCGCCACACTCGGCGAGATACATGCGTTCGTTGTAGCTCCCAAACATGACCAACGGCGGCTTATCGCGTACGAGTTGCCTAACAGTTTCGTTATCGGTCTTAGCGCCGGCCAAACGAGGAATCGCAAAGTGGCATGGCAAGCCCATTTCGGTTTCGAGGAAGTGGCGTATGCCTCGGGTGTAGGTCTCATTCGCGACCACCGCAAAACTCGCGGTACCAAAAAAATCCTGCGTCACGGAACGCCACAAATCCCAGATAGGCTTAATGGTTGTGTGCTTTTCGCGCTCGATGAACGGCTCCGGGTCAAGGCCCAACAGCTCGCCCAGGCTACGCAAAAATTTGGTGGTGCTGAGTAAGCCGATTGGTGCTTGCAAATAGGGCCGCTCAAGACCCTCGCAGAGCATGCGGCCAAATTCACGATACATACAAATATTGACTTCTGCGTCAGCCAGTTTGCGAACATCGGCAAGATGGCTGCCTAAGGGGAAAGTCATGTTAACTTTCGCGCCAATACCTTCGACTAAGCGGCGGATTTCTGCTAGGTCGCTTGGCATATTGAAGGTGCCGTACGCCGGTCCGATAATGTTTACCAGCGGGCGAACCACACCATCGGCGTCTGGCGTGCGCGGCTTCGCTTCTGGCACGGCTCCGCGCTTGTTACCGTATTCAGTCCACAACCAATACATTGCGCGGTTCGCACATTGCCACTGATCCTCGTCGATGGTGCGAGGCAAGAAGCGCAGGATGTTGGTACCTTCGGGTGTTACTCCGCCACCAATCATTTCCGCAATGGAGCCTGTGACCACCACCGCAGGCAAATCGGGATCAAGTGTTGAGTGCGCTTGTTTCATCGCCCCCTCAGTGCCGTCACGCCCAAGATGTTCTTCCGCCAGTCCGGTTACAACAATCGGCAACTCATGCGGCGGTAGACCATCGGTATAGTGAAGCACAGACGTGACCGGTAAATTCTCGCAGCCAACAGGGCCATCAATGACTACTTGTAACCCCTTAATTGCTGTGAATACATACACAGCCCCCCAATAGCCACCTGCGCGATCATGGTCAAGCACTAGCATCAGATCATCTCCTCTGCCTTCTTTATCTTCATCAGCTTGATGACTTGTCGCTTGGTGTAATCCTTGAATTCGGGTCGATCTTTCGGCACACCACTTGCGGCCTCCCAGACACCCGATGTGTACCCTTCGCCAACACCAGAGAAAAAGTCTTTCATGGTCTCGAATCGACCTTTGTTTGCTAGGGCAGCATTAATGACAGTTGCCAATGAACCTGCACCGGCAGGGCCCATCAACGGTCGCGCGGAAATCAGGTTTGTGAAATACAAACCTGGAATCGTTGCCTCCTTAGCGGCCTGCACGATCGGTGTCGTTCCAATCGCCAAGTCAGGCTTAAATTCACGCATGGCTGCAAGGTCCTGCTCAAGCGAAGCCCGATACTGCACATGCACCCCACGCGCCTCCAGCCACTCACGATCAAGATCACTCCACTGGGTTTGCGGGCATGCAGTACCGACGTAACGGAGATCCGCACCCGATTCCACCAGCAGTCGTGCGACCAACAGTTCTGATCCCTCGTAGCCGCTCATAGTGATGCGCCCCTTGATGGGCATTGCCGATAGCGCACCTTTAATCGCTGGAAGAATGCGATTTTTTGCTGCATCAATTTTGTCTTGTGGCGTGTTCGTCGCCACGCCGATGTTTTGTAACCAGGACTCAGTACCGTCATAACCTACCGGCGCCGAGCCGACGATCATGCGCCCGGCGGCTGAAAACTCTCGCAAGCTGGCTGTGTAGAAGGGATGAATGGCGGCGACGGCGGCACAATCAAGTGCGGCGTAGAGTTCACGCCACTCACGCGTTGGTACCACCGGACCGGCGGCTAATCCCATCGGCTCCAACATCATGCCGATGGTCATCGGGTCTACTGGAAAAACTTCACCAACGATGGAGATTGTCGGCTTTTCGTTTTTGCCGTTACGTGGTGCTTGTACTGGTCCTTGCTCCGCTTCCCCGATAGCATACTTGAGCATTGCACCGGCAAGGACGTCTTTTGCTTCGGCATGTGTCGGCACGCCAAAGCCGGGAACATCGATTCCAATGATCCGAACACCATTGATTTCTTTAGGCAGCAACTGTAAAGGCACGCCGCTGGCCGTTGGCACACACAAGTTAATGATCACAACAGCGTCATACAGCGAGGGATCCGCCAACTTGTAGGTCGCTTCGCGGATGTCTTCGAACAACTTACCGGTGACCAACGATTCCGAATTGAACGGAACGTAGCCCACCGTTCGACGCGCACCGTAGAAGTGGGAGGTGAATGTCAATCCGTAGACACAACAAGCTGAGCCCGACAAAACCGTCGCCGTACGCCGCATGCGGAGTCCGACGCGCAAGGATCCGAACGCGGGACACATCGACTGTGGCTGGTCATGTGGTCCTTTCGGATAGTCTTTTGCGTACTGATCCAATGTCTCGGTCTTGCCTGCGCTTTTGGCGGCAGAGAGCATCTGCTCTTTGCCGGAGTGGCAGCCAAGCCCGTCAACCTTGATGGCCTCAGGGTTCGCGATTGGTGTTTGATCGATATCTTGCATCGTGTTGGCCTATAC